>JAGANY010000006.1 GCA_017624025.1 Ruminiclostridium sp.
ATACCCCGTGAAGAAATTCTTCACGGGGTATGCTTCTATATAACTATCTGCATTAACAAATGTTTTATTACTTCTTTTTCTTTTTAGAGACAATTCCAAGAACAACGCAAGCTATAATAAGTACTGATGCAACAACGATGATTGCGATTGTTCCCGGTTCAATCATAACACCGAGTAATGTTCCGTTCATAAGCTTATCCTTTCCTTAAAAAAGCATTATTTCTTTTTCTTTAATGATACAACGATAAATCCGACAACGGCAAGGAGAATAACTACGCCTGCACCGATAGCGAATCCCATAAGCTGATTATTTCTTTCGGAGAAGTCGGCGCCTGCTCCGCCTACAGCCTGCTGTACAGCGGCAGTTGTTGTCGCTGCTGTTGTTTTTTCTTCAGAAGTAGTTACTTCAGCAGTTGTAGTTGTTGCAGCGGCAGTTGTAGTTGTTGTTACTTCTTCTGTTGCCTCTGTTTCTTCGGATGCTTCAGTTTCTTCAGCAGCGGTTTCAGCTTCTGTAGTAGTTGTTGTAGTAGTTGTTTCTTCTGTTGTTGTGGTTGTAGCTTCGGTTGTTGTAGCAACAGTAGTAGTTGTTGTTTCGACTGTTGTTTCAACGGGGGGTTCAGTTACAGCCTCGGTGGTTGTTTCAACGATAGGAGGAGCAACTATCATATCGCCTACAGAGTTGTAGGATATAATTGTGGAACCGTCTGTACCGATAAGGCTCATTTCGATAACCTCAAGAGCGTAATCAGAGGATTTATTACCCCATTCATTGAAATTAATTGTATAAATCTGATTTGCGTCATTGATTTTTACATCATCAAAGGTAGCAGAGAAAGAATATCTGCCGCCGCCTAAATTACGAACATTTGCTGTACCTGCTGTGTCTGCATTAGGCTGAGGGCTTCCAGCGGCTTCTTCGAGAGAAGAGTAGTCGAACTGATGCCAGCCGAAACCGCCGACAGCAATAGCACCCTGGAAATCTACGAATTCGGTTTCTCCGTCGCTGTAAAAACCGGATTCCTTATCAGCGAGGTAAGCTTCTTCGTTTGTGATGCTGACAAGAGCATAAAGCTGGTAAACCTTTGAATAGTCGATATCATACTTGCTGGGTATGCTCATAGACCACTTATCGCTGCCGACTGAGAGGAAAACGTTGTCTTCATTCGGAACAACGAGAACAGCGGAAGCACTTGTTGCGAGAGCAGAAGCAGCTATAACTGCAGAAGCAGCAACTGCACCGATTTTTCTGAATTTCATTTTTCTTTCCTTCCTTTAGCATTTGCATTGCGCTAAATAAATATGTATTACTATTAATTTTCAACTTAAATAATAGCATATTTTAAAGTTAATTGTCAACGATTTCACCGATTTAATTCATTTATAGGGTGTTTTTCTAAAATTATGTTAATTTAAGGAGCAAAAAAAGCTTTAAAATAGGTAAATTTTCAACACAAAATAAAAACGGCACATAAAATGCACCGTTTTAATAATTATCTTTTTCGTCCGCCGTCTCTTTCGAACATAATGCGTTCATCATCTGTCATTCCGTCGAATTCCTCTTTTGTTACTTTAGGGATTGAAGTATCCCTGTTTTCCATATATATCGGATTGAAGTGCGGATAGCCTTCAAGCTTGCTCATAGCTAAATCTTCCTTCTTCAGTGTATTGTTGTACAGCCCCAGAGGAAGAGCAAGAACAGCCATTGCGACAATAATGTAAAGCTCAACATCTTTAAAAACAATCCCGAATATAATGAACAACAAAGCGATACTGGGATAGATTTTTAAGATATGTTTTTTAATTTCTTCCGTATCAAAAATAGTTATACATATTGCGGAAAGAAACAGGACTGCACTGCCGATTATGAATAACAGCGATGAAAAAGGCGCATTGCCCGAATTATAGCCGTAAAATAAAGCTCCCGTTGCCATAGAGGCAGCATCGCCGAACATAGACATAATTATTTCCACTACTTTAGATACCAGAAAAAATGCAGGCGGTAAAACAAGAAGAGCCTTTACCACATTAAGCTTAGTGTCAAGCTTCTTCTTTCTCATTCTGCAGCGGAAGAACATTTCCTCTCGTTTTTTATCTATAATCATAGCTTCACCTCATTTTAATCTTGTTATCTAAAAAATATTTATATAATATGATAACGTGCAGCGGATTGACCGCTGCACGTCTTTAAATTAAGCCTTTGTTTCGGGAGCTTCGATTGCTTCTGTTCCTGTTACAACGGGAGCTTCGATTTCCTTGCCTAAGAATTCGGGCATATTAAGTCCTGCCTGCTTGAATAATTCGTTCATCGGAGGAATGGACTTCATAAGACCGCTTACGAAATCAGCAGTAGAGTTCTTTCCGTCGGAACCTGAACCGCTGTCCCAAACAGTAATCTTATCAATCTTGATATTCTTGATAGCGTCAACCTGGATACGCATAAGTTCTTCCATCTTATCAGCCATAAGGAGCTTAACAGCGTCATCAGCAGAACCTGCAGAATTAACGAGGGACTGCATACCTTCTGCCTGCTTCTGGAGAATTTCACGAGCACCGTTAGCCTGTGCTTCGAGCTTTGCAAAGATAGCGTCAGCTTCACCCTTTGCCTTACGTCTCATAACTTCAGCTTCAGCTTCAGCAGCGATTTCGGCCTGCTGTTTAGCGATCTGAGCCTTAACGATAACGTCAGCCTTCTGTGTAGCCATTTCGAGTTCAGCACGCTGGTTTTCAGCTTCCTTCTGTGCAGCGTAAGCTTCTTCCTTAGCCTTAGCAGCCTGTACAGCTTCAGCAGCAACGGCGATCTTCATAGCTTCAGCTTCCTTTTCTCTTCTGGAAGCTTCGGACTGTGCGATAGCAACCTTAGCGTTGTTTTCACCCTCTACGGCAGCAGCGTTGGAAGCGGCAACCTGAATTCTCTGGTCTCTTAAAGCGTTAGCTTCACCGATAGCACCGTCTCTGCCTGTCTGTGCAACAGCGATCTTAGCGTCGTTAGCGGACTTAGCGTCAGCTTCAGCTTCCTTAAATCTACGTTCAGCTTCAGACTGAGCAACTTCGATTTTAGCAGCGTTTTCACCTTCGATAGCGCTTGCGTTAGCAGCGGCAACCTGTACTCTCTGGTCTCTCTTAGCGTTAGCTTCACCGATAGCACCGTCTCTGTCCTTTTCGGCAACAGACTTACGAGCGTCGTTTACAGCCTTAGCTGCAGCTTCCTTACCAAGAGCCTCGATATATCCGGATTCATCACGGATATCAGTTACGTTTACGTTAATAAGACGGAGACCGATTTTTCTGAGTTCGATTTCTACGTTGTTGGAAACGGCGATAAGGAACTTATCACGGTCAGCGTTGATTTCTTCGATTTCCATTGTTGCGATTACGAGACGGAGCTGACCGAAGATGATATCCTTAGCGAGTTCCTGAATCTGCTGGAGACGAAGACCTAAAAGACGTTCAGCGGCGTTCTGCATTACGCCTGCTTCTGTGGAGATACCTACTGTAAAGGTTGAAGGTACGTCAACACGGATATTCTGTTTAGAAAGAGCGTTACGTAAGTCAACGTTGATAGAGATAGGTGTTAAGTCCATGTACTGGTAGGACTGGATAATCGGAACGATAAATGCAGCACCACCGTGGATACAACGGGCACTTCTTGCCTGACCTGTCTTGTCGTTACCTACTTTACCGTAGATAACAAGGATTTTGTCCGAAGGACACTTACGGTAACGGGATAAGATACCTGCGATAAGCGTAAAGAGAATTACTACAACTACGCAAATCACGATAATAATTTCTGTTGGCATAATAGATTTCCTCCTGTTTTTTGTAAAAATTTGTGTTTATGTAAAGCCCACAGGCTAAACAACGGTTTAATCGTTAAGACTGATTTTTATTGTCGGCTTTGTATAAAGGTCATAGCCGAAAACACCTAATTTGTTTATAACAGCCGTACGGATATCTTCGGTAAAAGAATCAATATCGGTATCCTGACTGTATTTTTTCATAGCCGCACTTATAATCGTATCTATTTCAAGCTTAAGTGTAGCATTTACAGAATCCTGGTTAAAATCACTTAAAACGCTGTAAAGATATTCGGCCGCCTGTTCAGAGCCTCGTTCGGGAAGGTAAAGCTGGAAAATTGCTCCTAAGCGGTAGCTGTTTTCATCAGCTCCTTTTACATCGTCGAAAAAAGTTTCGATTTCGAAAGGTCCTTTTTCGATATATATCGGTTTACCTGCTATGTTTTCAAAAAGACTTGGCTTTGAATCGCTTTTTATAAGCTTTCCTCTGCTCTGGATAAAACGGTAGCAATCCTTTTTTTCTTCTCTTAACCTGTTTTCTTTGGGACAGAGAATGATAATTGCAACTATGCCGCCGATTATTACAAGACCTATAAAACAGTAATAAATAATATCGATATGCGTCATAAAAAGGTCCTTTCCGAAGATTACTTTACTTCTGTCATATTGAATGACGGGACTGATGAAACGAGATGACCATATATCATAGCCATTTCCAGTGCTTTTGCTTTATATGCGTTATGAACTGATTCGTAGCTGCTTTCGCCGTTATATTCTTTTAGAACGATATCCAGCCCTTCGGTAAGAACTGCTGAAAGAGCGTCGTTTATTTCTTCATCACAGTTTATCATACAGTAATTTCTTTCCGAAAACATTTCTGCAACAGCAGACGCTTTTTCTGCAGGAAGATAAACGGATACTATAGCGGTCGCACGGAACAATTTACCGTTAAGAGCAAGAACTGAACCGGAATAGACTTCAATCTCAAAAGGCTCTTTTCTGAGATAACAGAATTTATATCTGTCGTTGGAGCTTGTATGGAGTCCTATACTCGGATACGGGTCAATAATAAAACCGTTTTCTGTACGTCTCATACGGTAGTAATCTTTTTTTGAGAAATCATTTCCTGTACGATTGCCTATGAGTTTAATAATAAATAGTGCAGCAACGATAGGTATTACAGTTGATAATGTAATTTTAATAATTTCGGTAAAAGATCCCATTCCGTTTACGCCTTTTCAACAACAAGAACGTTTTCTGCTCTTACATCAACAACTCTTACAGTTACACCGTTAGGTATAGCTTCGTTATCCTCTGTAATTGCTTCAAATTCTGTGTAACGTTCGCCAACAGCAATATTTACCTTGCCGTGACCCTTTCCGTTTGCGGGGATTACGAGATAAACCGTACCGGTTTCACCGAGGAAGTTCTTGGCTATGATATTACCGTTCTGTGCAAGCTTGCCCATAGCCTGGATAAGCTTTGCAACGCCGAACATACCGGCTGCACCGAAAATAAAGCCTACAATAAGAGAAATCGCAATGTTTTTGGAAAGCGTGTATGTTGCTATACCTACCCAGGAGAACACACATAAGAAAGTAATGATGCCCTGGAAGGTAAAGAGATGCATAGCTCCGGCGTCTGCAGGGTTGACGATGTCGCCGCCGTCAACGTGAGTCATATCTGCAACGTCTGTGGGGTCGCACATTCCGCAGTCACAATCGCCTAATTCAAATCCGGAGGTGTCGGATATGTTTACATCGGGGCCGCCGTTTCCGAAGCCCATTATAATAAGTACTGCTTGGATAATAAGAATAAGGGTTGAGGGTATGGAGACACAGTAGAGAACCTGTGCAAATCCGCTCAGCTCATTCCACCAGGTTGATAACCATTCCATATATATACCGCCTTTCATTTTTAGATTACTGAAATGCACCCTTGTAAATATCATTTACCATAATTATAGCACATTTTTTACAGATGTCAATAGTTTTCAGTATGAAATATTAAAATTGTTATTTTTGCATATTTTCGGGTTTTCTCTTTGTGCAAAACAACAAAACCGCTCTAAAATCAAACTTTTTGTAAAAAAAGACTTGATTTTTATTCAAAAGCGTGGTAAACTAAGTGTAAATAAGATTTACGTAAGTATCCTTTAAGTATCATTTTAAAAAAGTAAACAGTCCTTACACATTATTTATTATGAAAGGAGAAAGAAGTTGAACTCGGTTGAACTTGGAAAAAGAATAAAAGAAGCGAGACTCGCCCGAAAGATGACACAATCGGATGTAGTCGGCGACTTCATTACAAGAAATATGCTTAGCCAGATAGAAAGCGGCACCGCAAACCCGTCGGTAAAAACCCTTACTTATCTCGCTAAGGTTTTACAGCTTCCTGTAAACTACCTTTTGCCAGACGAGCTTGAAACCTATGATACAAGCGAAGAAACGGTGAATGAAGATTTTGAAGCTTTAATAAAGATGAAGAACGCATATAAAAGAGAGGATTATATCCAGGCTGCACAGCTTGCAGAACGGTTTACAGGTAAAGAAAACATTATTTGTGATGAAGCTAATGCAATTTTAGCACGTGCATATCTTGAGGCTGCAAAAAAATGCGACAATCCTCGTGAGGCACTTGGTTATGCAAAAAAAGCACAGGAAGCAGCAGATACAGGCATTTATAAGAGCCGTGAGGTAAGAACGGCAGTGCTCGTGCTTATGGATGAGCTTTCCGAAAAGCTGTGAGCTTTTCGGAGTGAATAATGAATAGTGAAAAGTGAATAGTTGATGAGCCGCCTTTGGCGGCGGATTTCAATTATTTCCGGGCGTGAGTGCACGCCAGAAAAAGGATGAGTATAATGAAAAATGCTGAAGCTTTATGATTTATAATAGGTGCACTTGTGGGCACAGTGCTTACAGGTGTGTGCGTATATTTTACGAAAAGCCCCTTTTCGGGTGTATGTGGTTTTGTATCTGCACTTATCGGTGGTTGGATAGGGAAATCAATTCATAAATGATATATTACAAGGAGTAGATTAAAATGGGATTATTCAGTAAAGAAGACAAGAAGCCGGACAGATTCAGAGAAAAATGTTCACAGCTCATCGGCTTAGGTGCGATGAGCGTTATGGTCGATACCGAAACAGGTGTTAATTACATTGTGGGTTACGGTACTATGGAAGGCGGATTTACGATAACGCCTCTTCTCGGACCCGACGGCAAGGTTGTAGTTGATGAAATTGCAGAAAATCTCGGCGAAAAAATATATTGATGCTGTTCTTATAGCGGTATTTATAGGTATTTATCGGGAGAAACCTTTCTGAAGAAAGGCTTTCTCCCGAACCCTCTTCCAAAGACTTTTAATATAAATTAAAGAACCACAGGTTAATCCTGTGGTTCTTTAATTTAAACTGAAAGTTTTCGGAAGG
>JAGANY010000003.1 GCA_017624025.1 Ruminiclostridium sp.
AGTGATGAGTGATGGAATCGCCTACGGCGATGGATTTAAATAAAACTCTGCACAAACGCGCTTCATAAAAGGCTTTTTTAAAATTCACGCCCACAGGGCGCTCCTCAACTATTCACTATTCATTATTCACTTTTCACTTTATAAATCACATTATAGGGTTTATCGACAAGCTGACACAATGCCAAGGCATTGTGTTTTTTTATGTCAAAAATTCTTTACCTGAATAGAATAAAGAAGGAGAAATCTTTTCAGAAGAAAGGTAATAAGAATATGACAGAGATATTACAGGCTACGCTTATCCCCTTTATCGGAACAGCGTTGGGTTCAGCGTGCGTCCTTTTTATGGTAGGCGGTCTTAGTGAAACGCTTAAAAGGCTTCTTTCCGCCTTTGCGGCAGGTATTATGACAGCGGCTTCGGTATGGAGTCTGTTGATTCCTGCAATCGAGCAAGCAGAAGAAAGAGGCTCTTTTTATATTGCTATGCCGCCGATGGGACTTTTGACAGGTATTCTTGTTTTTATCGCAATAGACAGGGTTATTGAGGTTATAAAAAAGAAGAACGGAAACAGCGGTAATAAATCTTCTATGCTGGTTCTGGCGGTAGTTATTCATAATATTCCCGAGGGTATGGCGGCGGGAGCAGTTTATGCGGCAATTCTCACAGGAAGTACAGAGGTTTCTGCTACGGCCGCACTGGCACTTGTTACAGGAATTTCTATTCAGAATTTTCCCGAAGGAGCAATAATTTCTCTTCCTCTTAGAGCTAAAGGGAAAACAAAGGTAAATGCTTTTTTTCAGGGGATTATTTCCGGCGTTGCAGAAGCGTTGGGGGCGCTTTTAACCTTAGCGGCGGCAAATCTAATTGTTCCTGTACTGCCGTTTCTTCTTAGCTTTGCGGCAGGGGCTATGCTGTATGTCGTGGTGAGAGAGCTTGTGCCCGAATTTCCCGGAGAAAAATACTATGATTTATGCACAGCAGTTTTTGCAGGCGGATTTATTGTGATGATGGTACTCGATACGCTTCTCGGATAATTATGTCACTATATGTCCTTGTTATGTCATTGAATGTCACATTAATAGGTGTTACTATTTATTAAGAGGTGATGGATATGATTTAGGTTAAGCCAAAAGAACAAAGAAAAATAAAAAAGGAAAGGAAATTAAAATGGAATTAAATGAAATTATTTCGTTATCGCTTTTAGCGGTATTTATTATCGTTCTTATTGTAAGAATGATAGCTGAAAAGGAGTTCGATGTAAGAAGCTGGCTTTTAAGTGCGGTAATTCTTGCAGAAAAGGAGTTCGGTTCCGGTACAGGAAGCGAAAAGCTTAAATCGGTATATGAGAAGTTTATAGCATATTTTCCGATATTTTCGCTTTTTGTAAGCTTTGATACATTTTCAAGATGGGTAGATATTTCTCTTGATTATATGCGTGAAGCTTTGGCAGAGGAGGAAGAAAGTTGAACATAAAGGTTATTGATATTTCTTACGCACAGTCCCTGGTTGATTTTGAAAAGGTAAAGAAATCGGGCGTAAGTGCTGTTATAATAAGAACAGGCTATTTAGGAAAAACGGACACTTCCTTTCATAGCCACATAACTGCTGCTATAGAAGCAGGACTCGATATAGGCGTTTACACATACATTATGGGGAATAATGCTGCTGAAACCGCACAGGAAGCAGAGGAAACGATAAACCGTATCGCTCAGTATAAGGGACATATCAATTATCCGGTTTTCTGTGATATGGAGGATAAGAAATATTTCGGTTTACGCTACGATCCGAAAATAAGAACGGATATGATAGAAGCATTCTGTAACACAGTAAACGGAGCGGGATATTACCCGGCGGTTTATATAAACCCCGGCTGGCTTAATTATTATACAGAAAAAGACAGAATTATAGGGAAGTATGATATCTGGCTTGCAGCCTGGACAGAGTCTCCGTTTGTTCCTACAAGATATGATTTCGGACAGACTATGTGGCAGTGGGGTTCTGAAAAAACAGACGGAATTGCAGGCAAGACAGACAGCAATATATGCTATACAGATTATCCTGCTCTTATAAAATCAAAGGGTAAGAATTTCCTTGGAAATAACTGCCTTATAACAGCAGAAAAACACATTGCTTACTCCGAAACAGATAATTGTATAAAACGGCTTGAAGCTATGGGATTTACGGTAAAAACAAAGTGTAAGTAATTTTTTTCTTATAGTCCTCCTTTCGTTAATGTAAACAAAAAATAAAAAATATCGTTAAAGGTATTGCATATTTATGAGAAATATGATACAATGTAAACGATTAAGGAGCTATAAAGCTCAATAAAAAAGGAGGACTATCCCAATGATAAATATGCCTAAGGTTAAAATCGGTATTGTAGCAGTATCCCGTGACTGTTTCCCCGAATCTCTTTCAGTTAACAGAAGAAAAGCTTTAGTAAAAGCTTATACAGAAAAATACGGTGCAGAAGACATTTATGAATGTCCTATTTGTATTGTAGAGAGCGAAATCCATATGGTACAGGCTCTCGAGGATATAAAGGCAGCCGGCTGTAACGCACTTTGCGTTTATCTCGGTAACTTCGGTCCCGAAATTGCTGAAACATTACTCGCAAAGCATTTTGACGGTCCTGTTATGTTTGCTGCTGCAGCAGAGGAGGACAGCGAAACAAGTCTTATCCAGGGCAGAGGCGACGCATATTGCGGTATGCTTAACGCAAGCTATAACTTAAAGCTTCGTAACGTTAAGGCTTACATACCCGAATACCCTGTTGGTACAGCTCCCGAAGTTGCAGATATGATCAAGGAATTCGTTCCCGTAGCTAAGGCTCTTATCGGTCTTTCCGACCTTAAGATCATCAGCTTTGGTCCCCGTCCCCTTAACTTCCTTGCTTGTAATGCTCCTATTAAGCAGCTTTACAATTTAGGCGTTGAAATTGAAGAAAACTCTGAGCTCGACCTTTTCGAAGCTTTCAAGAAGCATGAAGGCGACCCCAGAATTCCCGATGTTGTTAAGGATATGGAAGCTGAACTCGGTGCAGGTAACTTAAAGCCCGAGGTTCTTCCTAAGCTTGCACAGTATGAGCTTACTCTCCTCGACTGGATCGAAGAACACAGAGGCTACAGAAAGTATGTTGCTATTGCAGGTAAGTGCTGGCCCGCATTCCAGACACAGTTCGGTTTCGTACCCTGCTATGTAAACAGCCGTCTTACAGGCCGTGGTATTCCTGTATCCTGTGAAGTAGATATTTACGGTACATTAAGCGAATTTATCGGTACATGCGTATCTGATGACGCTGTTACACTTCTCGATATCAATAACACAGTTCCTGCCGATATGTACAAGGCTTCTATCGAAGGCAAGTTCCCCTACACAGCTAAGGATATCTTTATGGGATTCCACTGTGGCAACACATTCTCCAAGAAGCTTAGTGCCTGCTCTATGAAGTACCAGATGATTATGGCTCGTAACCTTCCCGAAGAAGTTACACAGGGTACTTTAGAAGGCGATATCGTTCCCGGCGATATTACATTCTTCCGTTTACAGAGCACAGCAGACTGCCAGCTCAGAGCTTATATTGCACAGGGTGAAGTTCTTCCTGTTGCTACAAAGTCCTTTGGCTCTATCGGTATTTTTGCTATTCCGGAAATGGGACGTTTCTATCGTCACGTTCTTATCGAAGGCAACTATCCTCACCACGGTGCAGTTGCATTCGGTCACCACGGTAAGGCTCTCTATAACGTATTCCGTTACCTCGGTGTTGATGATATCGGTTTCAACCAGCCTAAGGGTATGATGTATAAAACAGAGAACCCCTTCTGCTAATATAGGTAATAATCGGGTTTTAGGTAATACCTCTCCCGAACCTATTTCATAAGTTTTTTATAAAATTAAGCTCCACAGGAGGTATCCTGTGGAGCTTTTGGCTGTCGAAAAAGTCATTAATAGCGAAAAAGTAAGAGTGAATAGTGAGGAGTGATGGAATTGCCTACGGCGATCGATTTAAATAAAACTCTGCCCACACGCGCGTCATAAAAGGCTTTTTTAAAATTCACGCCCACAGGGCGCTCCTCAACTATTCACTATTCATTATTCACTTTTCACTTTAAAAATCACATTATAGGGTTTATCGACAAGCTGAGCTCCACAGGAGGTATCCTGTGGAGCTTTTTTATGTACAAATAAAAGAGAATAAATTTTGTTAGATGCTTTTTTTCTCCATTAAAAAAGCATCAACAAGCTCAACCCACTTTTCGGGCTTGTAGATTACAGCTTCGCAATGTCCCATTTTTCTGAAACAGATAACCCTTGCTTCGGGATAATTCTTTTTCAGATATGCACCGCAACGCATCTGGAAAGCTTCGGTTCCTTTAGTGCCGTGCATATACATAATCTTTGTATCGCCGTGGGGAATACCTGTACAAAGCTCGCTTTTGCATACAGAGGAAATCATATTTCTTATACTGCTTTCGCTCATATTGTCGGCTATTTTAAGGAAGGGTTCAAGATATTTTTCGGGCAGGAAATTCTTTTTAAAGCTCTTAAGGGTTTTCGGGTCACGCTTTTTTGATTTTCTTATAATGGTAATATAGTTGCTTGTCATAACCTTTGAAGCAAGCTTTCCCATAGGCATAATCGGAGCACTGTCCATAACGAGATTATGTATTTTTATAACTCCGTTTCGCCACATTATATTTGCGATAGCTCCGCCCATTGAAATACCGCAAACGGCAAATATTTCATTTCCGTAGTTTTCGAGACAGTATTTTTCGATACCCTGTGCCTGCTGTTCAATGGAGATAAATTCGCTTGCTTTATCTTCCTCGTGGGCGTCGAGTGCGACTATTGTTACGTGATAATTCTTACGAAGCAGTTTTAAATGCGGTTCCCATATCTGCCAGGGGGTAAGTGTGCCGTGAATAAGAATGATCTTAGGTGCATCAGATTTGCTGAAAACGTGAAAGTTCATACCTGCTCTCCTTGTATTAAAAATCGGGCATAACCGTAAGCTATGCCCGAAATATCCTTATTAAAAGAGATTATGCATAGTTTTACGGTATGCATAAGTCTTGCAATTTAAAACAAGCCAGTCTGTATAATACAGACAGTGTTGTTGACTTGTTACACATTGTGCCTGCTACTCCCTTATTTAAGATGATTATACCAAATCAGTGTTTTTTTGTCAATAGTTTTATATAATAATTCCCTCGAAATGATCCATTTCGTGCTGGATTATCTGTGCGTCAAAATCCTTGAAGGTTTGTTTTTTCTTTTGAAATTCTTGTCGAGATATTCTACAGTTATTGCCTTGAAGCGTTTTGCGGGACGTACTCCTTCAAGAGAAAGACAGCCTTCTTCCGTTTCATAGAAAAGCTTTGATTTATCCGTTATTTTCGGATTTATCATTATTACATATTCTTTTCCTATCAACGCCACAAGTACTGTTTTATTTATGCCTATCATATTTCCTGCCATTCCAACGCATCTGTCGGCATTGGCTTTTATTGTGTCGAGAAGGTCAGTTATTACCTGTCTGTCATCCTTAGTCATAGGAACGGATTTTTGTCCTAAAAAGAACATATCTGTAATTATCGGTCTTACCATTTTTATACCTCCATAATCTTATCTCCGCTATGGATAGCGATAAGCTTTTCGTTCATAATTTCCTTCATTATTTCGAAAGCAGGAATACCTGTACAATGCCCCGAAAAGTAAGTTGCCGATGTATTGAGAAGCTCTTTTGCGGTATTTTTTATTATTTCGGTTTCCTCTTCGGTATAATCTGTTTTCTTCATAAAATGAAAGCCTGTGATAACGATGTCGGGTTCGGAATTGAAAACTGTGCGGTATTTTTCTAGAATGTTAAGTATTCCGTTATGTGCACAGCCCGATACAAGCAGTTTCTTTCCTTCGGCAGAAATAACGAGGCATTGTTCGTGACCAAAGGTATCGGGAAATTCGCCTGTATCGGTTCTTTCTGTAAGAGCGAGGTTGCTTTTCGAGAAATATTTTCTTCCTGTAATACCCGAGAATAGGGTAAGTTCATCATCGATTTCAAGATAATCTTCAGTAAGGATTACCTGTTTCAATTCTTTTATCGCTTTGTCAATTCCGATATAGCGTTCATCGTGGTAAAAATCTCCCAAGGCGGTTTTTCTCATATAGATTTTTGCTTTGCTGTTTATTTTTGAAAAGGGGATTATACCGCCCGAATGGTCATAATGACCGTGGCTTAAAACGACGGTATCGACTTCCTTTAAATCAATTCCGAGCTTTTCGGCATTTGTTATAAATAAATCCGAAGCACCTGTATCGAGAAGGAGCTTGTGCTTTTTTGTTTCAATATAAAGGCTTAGTCCGTGTTCGGCACCACAGCCTGTTGATCCTTCTGTGTTTTCGGCGAGGCAAATAATTTTCATTTCAGTTCTCCTTAATGTTCTGGAAATAATCGGCGATTACAAGGTCAACCATTCTTCCGTAGCTTTTTGTACCGTCTGTCTGATTATTTATTTTAAGATATGTATCGTTGATTGTATCGGATACTTCGGCTACAGGGGTATCGAATTTCGACCAGTATTCATTTGAATTTACGTTATGCTTGACAACAACAGGACTTATAATTGAATAAACTCGTAAGTATTCTTCATATTCTACTTCGGGATAGTAAGCGTTCAGAAGGTGGTTCATAGCAGCCTGGTAACCGCTGAATCTTAGATATGCGTTGTCGCTTTCACGGCAGGCTATGTATGAAACGAAATTAGCTTCGTCTTCTCTCATAAAGCCTGTAAGATGTGAAAGCTCGTGGCAGATATTATGTCCTATTGATTCGGGGGTGTCGCAGGTGTTGAAATTGGCTTCCATAGTAAAGGGGACGAATATACCTACAATTTTTGTGTAGCACCATAAAGGCGAAAGAACAGCAACAGGCTTTGCCTTCGGATAATACGCATTCATAACAGGGAAATCTTCAGACAATCCTTTCATAGCCTCTCTCGTATCATCAAGATAGCTTTCGGGAAGTACACATATTCCGTTTTCGTCAAGCTCTATCTCGTTCGCAAGCTTGTTTGTTTCTATGATTATGTATTCAAGAACCTCGCAAACCTGTTCTTTTGAGTATTTCTCAATCTTTAGTCCGCTGTATTCAGAAAAAGGCGAGCGGTAGTAATTGATACCGCAATTGAATACGAATACAAATGCTACAAGGGAAATAATCATAGAAAGCGTTGATAATGCGGACAGAACAATAGTTTTGAAAGGCTTTTTCTCTTTTATTTGCTTCTTGCCTTTTATTATGAGAATAATACTTACGATACCATAAATTATGCTTCCCACGAGCGTAAGTGCGAGGATGATAACGATAATCTCCGCAATAGAAAAGGGGAAAAGCCCGGATATGAATGAAAATACTTTTTGAAGCACAGGATAAATATTGAAGGAGTACCAGTTGGCAAAGGCTGTGCTGGATTTTGCGGATATTGTAGCTGAAATAGAAAGTAAGGCTGTTACTATTGTTATTATTAATCTGATTTTAATAGACTTTTTCATATTCGCTCCTTATGAACTATTGACAAATTTGCACACTTTATGATATAATAACAAGAGTAAACTAAATCAGGTGGACGCGGGGAGAAATCTCTGAGGAAAGTCCGAGCATCATAGAGCAGGATAGCTGTTAACGGCAGCCGAGGGCGACCTTAGGGCAAGTGCAACAGAAATATACCGCCTGTTTTACAGGTAAGGATGGAAAGGCGAGGTAAGAGCTCACCAGAGCGGTAGAGATACCGCTGCTATGTAAACCCTATCCGATGCAACGCCGATTGGTTCGGAGAGTAATGTGCCTGCTCGGCACACTTCGTTTAAGGCGGCTACTTTGCGAAAGCAAGACAAGCTTACCGGCGACGGTAAGATTAGATAGATGTTCACCCAACGACAAAACTCGGCTTATCGATTTAGTTTTCTTTTAATTATAATCCGTAAATCGGTTTTTATATTTTGTGAACTTGTGCATAAGGCACTTGTTTAAATATCCAAAGTTTTTTTATTCATTTTCCTCTCGCCCCTGTCATTGCGACAGGGGCATTTTTTCGTTATAATTCATCGCCACAGTTGGATTTACGTGCTTTTTTAAATAAAGAGCCGTCTTTTTTTGTTACGATTTTTTCAGCTATGCCTTCCTTTGTGCAGAGCTTAAGGGTAATTTTTCCGCTTTCAATTTTCGGATGACGTAAAACACGGTTTTCGGAGCATTCACAATCCTCCCTTACCGCTGCTATGTAACAATATTTTTCATCCTCATACGGAACCTCGCCGCCCTTAAGCTGTTTATGAAGCTTAGTGCGGGAAACTCTTGCGGTAAAGTGACACCAGTCGCTTTCGGGAAGAGGACATTCGGCTGTATGAGGGCAGGGAGCGGCAATTTTTGCTCCAAGGGAAATAAGCTTGTTTCTTATTGCTTTTATGTTTGAAAAGCCGACAGGCGTACCGGGTTCGATAATAATAAGCATTTTTTCTGTACAGTCCCATAGCTTTTCTGTAAGCTTGTCACGTTTGGCTTCTGTAAGCTCATTGAGCACGTATGATGCAGTAACAAGGTCGGCTTTACAATTGAAGCTATCTGTGATGTCACAGCTTTTCCATTCACATTCATAAGGAAAATCGCCTTTATTCATAAGCTTTTTTCCAAAATCAATCATAGATTTTTCACGCTCAAGACAGGTAAAATGCTCAATATCGGGAAAAATCTCCGCCGCTGCCCAACAGCAAGCACCTGTGCCTGCACCCACGTCGAGCATAGTTCTTATTTCGCCTTCGTATTTATCCGTCGCATAAATCATTGCGTTACCTACAGCGCCTATTGTTGCAGGCATTCTCACGATAGCGTAAGCAGCAGCTTCGATATCATTATTGATAAGGGACTTTCCGTTTCCGCTTTCATTTCTGTAACGGGCTGATACGGTTTCAGAGGCTGAAATGAGTTTTTTTACGGGAATATCCGAAGCAATATCTTCAATTACATTTTTCAGTTCAATCGGAAGCTCCATTTTGTTACTCCTTTAAAGCAAAAGATTATGTTATTAAGCACGAAACACGACATAAATATATGTCGTGTTCCTGATGTTGATAAGTTATTTGGATTAAAGTGCGTCAGCGATTTCGAGGATAAGCTTTTCAGTCTTTTCCCAACCGAGACAAGGGTCAGTAATCGACTTGCCGTAAACGCCTTCTTCTGCCTTCTGGCAGCCGTCTTCGATATAGCTTTCAATCATAAGACCCTTTATGAAACCTTCGAGGTCAGCGTTATGACGCTTGCTGTAAAGAACTTCCTTAGCAATACGGATCTGTTCAAGATACTTCTTACCGGAGTTGGAGTGGTTACAGTCAACAATGACGCTGGGATTTACGAATTTATTTTCAGTATAAACTTCACAGAGATGTCTTAAATCTTCGTAGTGGTAGTTCGGAATTGCTTCACCGTGCTTATTTACATAGCCTCTTAAAATAGCGTGAGCGTAGGGGTTGCCGTCGCTTGTAACTTCCCATCCTCTGAAGAGGAATGTATGTGAGCTCTGTGCGGCGGTAATAGAGTTTAACATAACGGAGATGTCGCCGCTGGTAGGGTTCTTCATACCACAGGGAATATCCATACCGCTGGCGGTAAGTCTGTGCTGCTGGTTTTCAACAGAACGTGCACCTACTGCAACGTAAGAGATAAGGTCGGAGATATAACGATAGTTTTCGGTATAGAGCATTTCATCGGCACATACGAAACCTGTTTCTTCGATAGCTCTTGCGTGAAGCTTTCTTACGGAGATAATACCCTGGAGCATATCTTCCTTCTTTGTGGGGTCGGGCTGATGGAGCATACCCTTGTAGCCTGCACCTGTTGTACGGGGCTTACCTGTGTAGATTCTCGGAATGATAAATACCTTATCCTTAACCTGTTCCTGTACTTTTACGAGACGGCTGATATAGTCGATAACGGGTTCTTCCTTATCAGCGGAGCAGGGTCCGATTACGAGAAGAAGACGCTTGTCCTTGCCTTCAAAAATATCAGCAATTTCTTTATCCTTCTCTTCTTTGATCTTAGCAATTTTTTCAGTAAGCGGGTAAAGCTCCTTGATTTCCTTCGGAATAGGGAGCTTTCTGTTAAAATTCATTCCCATAGTCTTTTGTCCTTCCTGGTAAATAATATTTTTAAAAGGGATAGCCCTTTGTTTTAACGAGTTAAAGTAGTTTGAATTTAAAGCGGAGAAATAAAACTTCCGATAAAAGCGAATTTACGAGGTAAATCCGCTTAAATCTGATTCAGAATTTAAAAGTCAAAATCTTCTTCTTCCTTTTCGGTGATTCTTGCTTCATAGAATTCATTGATTTTAGCAAGCGAATCGGAAAGAGCTTTCTTTTCACTATCAGTAAAGCACTCGTTAAGAGCCTTTACCATATTTTCGTGATATTCGGTATGAAGCGCATAAACCTTTTTACCCTTAGGTGTAAGTTTAATACGAACCGAACGACCATCATTAACACAGCCGATTTTTTCAACAAACTTCTTATCCTTAAGTTTATTTACAGCAACTGTTGTAGAGGGTCTTGTGATATCGAGTTCAGCAGCGATAGCACTGATTGTAGGACCGTCTTCGCCCTTGGTTGCTTTCTGGATACATTCCAGAAGGTGGAGTTCGTTGATTGTAAGGTTTAAGTTACGATCAACACAAAGTGTCCGTTCTTCAAGCTTCATAATATTGTGATTGATTTTATTAAGAAGCCTGTCGAATTCGTAATTAAATTCGCTCATGTCTTAATTCTCCTGTTCCTGCGTGTGGTAAATATCCAAAATAAATAAAAATAAGTATATATCTCTCTATCTAAGGCTTATGCCTATATCTTAAGCAATATTATAACACAAAATAAATGTAAAGTCAATGAAAAAAACACTTTTTTTATAAAAATTTTACAATATGAATATTATGTGATATAATCTTTATAATATTGCCAATTCAGTAATAATATGTTATACTTAAATGTATGTTAAAATGTGTTTTAGGGGGATTATTATGAAAATTGTTATTCTTGACAGCGATACAGTATCAACAGGGGATTTAAGCTTTTCGGGCTTTGCGAGATTGGGCGAAGTAAAACGCTATTCTCTTACTGAGCCGGAGCGTGTTATTGAACGTATAAGAGGTGCAGAAATTGTTCTTTGCAATAAGACTCCTATCACTCGTTCGGTAATCGAGTCATCTCCGGAGCTTAAATATATCGGATTATTTGCTACAGGCTGCAACAACGTTGATCTCGAATGTGCGAAGGAAAAAGGAATAGTTGTTTCCAATGTTCCCGGATATTCTACTGACGGAGTAGCACAGCTTACCTTTTCCTTTATCCTCGAGCTTTTCGGTAATTTATCCGCATACAGGGATTCGGTCAACAGCGGAGGTTGGAAGAAAAGCCCGACTTTTTCCTATTTCCCGTTCCCGATTTCAATACTTGCAGGTAAGACGATAGGCGTTATTGGCTATGGTGCAATCGGACGCAAGGTTTCTGCTATTGCTAACGCTTTCGGTATGAAGGTTCTTGTATATACAAGAACACCAAAGGATGATACGACTGTTGATTTTGTTGATATGGACACACTTCTTCGTGAAAGCGATATTGTAACGGTTCATTGTCCTCTCAACGAGCAGTCTATGGGTATGATGAATGCTGAAGCTTTCGGAAAGATGAAGGATGGTTCTGTTTTTATCAACACCTCGAGAGGTCCTGTGGTTGATGAAATCGCACTTCGTGACGCACTTTTAAGCGATAAGCTTATGGGAGCGGGTCTTGATGTTCTTGTAAAAGAGCCTATGGAAGAAAACTGCCCGCTTTTTGGTATAAAGAACTGTATTATAACTCCTCATATTGCCTGGGCTGCATTCGAAACAAGAAAATCTCTTCTTGAAATAGCCGAAAGAAATGTTGAGGCGTTTATAAACGGAACACCCGAAAATCGGGTAATATAATCGTATTTATTCGTCAAAAATCCCCTTTTTGCTGTTCCTTAAGCGATTTTGTACCTTATTTGTTTGACAATTTCAGAAATTTGGTATATAATAAATCGCATAATGATTGGAGGAATATATTTGAAAAAAAGGAAGTTATCATTTCTTGCATTTTTTATCGTATTGACTTTTGTGCTTGGTTCCTGTACCGATAATAACAGCCAGGTAACCACACAGAATACTTCTATAATAACCACAACGGCTCCGGTTACGTCCGAGACCTCAAAAACAACTCTCGCTGCACTGGTAAGCGAAGAAGAGACCGTGACCAAAAAGGAAGCTACACCCCTTACTGTTGCTCTTAATAAGTACAGCACAGTATGTAATCCTTTCTACATCAACGGCGAGGCAGAGGAGTTTCTTAATGAAATCACAGGTGTAAGACTCCTTGAACGTGACCGTGACGGGAGAATCATCACAGACGGAATAAAGGGCGAAAAACGTGCTTATAACAGAACCGTTTATGAATATTCCGGCATTTCCAGCGTAACCGAAACCTATAATGAAGAACTTAATGAAACGGTATATGATTTTACTTTAAGAAATAATGTAAAGTTCAGCGATGGTGAAAATCTTGACGCTGATGACCTTATTTTTACTCTTTATGTTCTTCTTGACCCGTCTTTTTCCAACATTTCTTCTATCCAGGGTACAGGTATAAAGGGCGAGATAAACTATCGCCTTAACAGCACTATTGCTGATACACTTACTCAAGAGGAAATCGGCGAGGCTCTTTTAACCGAAGAGGTAGCTAAAAAAATACGCAACAAGATAGTTGTTCCTACTCTTAAAAGTGAATTTGAATGGGTAAAATCCCTTTATGACGATACTACTTATTCGGTTTATACCGAAGCATACCCCGAAGCTAAGGACTTAATGGCATTCTTCTACTCCGTTGACAGCGAGTATAATTCGAAAACCGTAGCAAGCGAGGAAAAGGTACTTTCCGACCTTGCGGATATGTATGGCGGAAATTATGAGCTTCTCGGAAGTATGACCGAAGGAGATTCGTCTTTTTATAAGGCTGACGCTTACGTGTGTGCAATAGATTATCTTTCTGAGCAGTCCGGAGAAAACGCTTCTGTTATGAATGTTTCGGGAATCCAGAAAACAGGAAAATACAGCGTAAGGATTACAGCAACAGGCAACAATCCGTCGTTTATATATGAGCTTGGCGATATAACTGTAGCACCTCTTCATTATTACGGAAACGAAAGTAATTTCAATATTCAGGCTTCCCGCTTCGGATTTGAAAAAGGAAAAGCACTTGAACTTATAAAGGAAAAGGAAAGTGCTCCTCTTGGTGCAGGTGCATACAGCTACGAGAGAAGCGAAAGCGGAGTAGTTTACCTTACTGCAAACCCACACTATTATAAGGGCATTCCGCTTACTGAGAAAATCGAAGTAAAGCTTGCTTCTGCCGATAAGGCGGTTTCTGTTGTAACAGAAGGTACGGCTGATATCTCCTATCCCGACGGCTCATTAAAGTCTTTTGAGGAAATAGATGCAGCAAACGAGGCTCTCGAAAAGCTTTCCGCTTCTTCGATAAGCAAGAACGGCTACGGATATATCGGTATAAATACACGTACCGTAAATATCGGCGGCGTTCCTGATTCAGAAGAGAGCGTAGCCTTAAGAAAAGCCCTTGCAACAGCAATTTACTATTACCGTGACCTTTCTGTTGCAAAATATTATGGTGATGGCGGTATAGTAACCGACTATCCTGCCTCACTTAAAGTGTGGCTTGGAACAGAATACGAGAAGCCGTATTCCGTAAATGCTTCGGGCGAAGCAATATATACCGATGATATGACCGATCTGCAGAGATACAATGCGGTTAAAGCGGCTTGCTTAAGCTTTTTTGAAGCGGCAGGCTATACCGTAAGTGATTCCCTCGTTATCTCGGCTCCCGAAGGAGGTACCGTTAATTTCCAGGCGATTATTGCAGCAGGAGGAACGGGAAATCATCCTTCATATTACGCCTTAACAGCAGGCTCAAGACTTCTCGGCGAAATCGGTATCACTCTTAATGTAACAGATACCGCTGACGCATCACAGATGTGGTCAGTGGTAAACAGCGGCACTCATCAGATCTGGGCGGCAGTATGGGAAACAGGAGTTCAGCCCCGATTAAGTACAATGTATTCTGATGATAATCTTTATGGAATATATGATGAACGTTTAAGCGAATGTATGGCTATTTCCGAAAATTCGAAGGATAACGAAGAACTAAAGGCAGCGTACGGCGATTGTCTCAATATCCTTTTCAGCAAGTATGCTGTTGAGATTCCTGTTTACCAGCGTTCATCCAGCGTTCTTTTCAGCACTCTTAGAATCGATACAGGCACCTTGCCCCAGAATATGACAGGCTATTATTCCTGGGTCAACGAGATTCATCTTATTACTAAAAAATAACTGAGAGGAATAAAAATGAAAAAAGAAGTATCTGAAGCTGTAGAAAACTACCTTGAAACAATACTTATACTATCAAAGAAAAAGCCCGATTTACACGCTATTGATATATGTGATGAGCTCGGATATTCGAGACCTACAGTATCGGTTGTAGTAAAGCAGATGAAGGGTAACGGACTTATTACAGTTGATGAGTTAAACCATATCGCTCTTACTGAAAAGGGCAGAGAGATTGCTGAAAGTATTTATGAACGTCATAATATAATTTCGGAGTTTTTTATGGCGATCGGCGTAAGCCGTGATACAGCTCTCAAAGACGCTTGTAAAATCGAGCACGATATAAGTAACGAGACTTTTGAATGCATAAAAAAGCATATCAAGAATATCTGACAGGTGAAATATGGCTAAAGAAGTAAAGACGAACGCTATGCGGTTTCTCGAACAGAAGAAAATACCGTATAGTATGAACACATACGAATGCGATGAATTCATAGATGGAATAACTGTTGCTGAAAAGCTCGGTCAGGATCCCGAATTTACCTTTAAAACCCTTGTTGCTAAGGGAAAAAGCGGTACATACTACTGTTTTCTTCTTCCTGTTGCAAAGGAGCTTGATTTAAAGAAGGCAGCTAAAAGCGTTGGCGAAAAATCTGTAGAGCTTCTTCACGTAAAGGATATAAATTCTGTTACAGGATATGTACGCGGCGGTTGTACGCCTATCGGTATGAAAAAACAGTTTATGACTGTTGTACATTCCTCAGCTGAAGCTCTTTCTGAGTTTTTTATTAGCGGCGGAAGAATCGGTACACAGATAAAATTATCCCCGACCGCACTTGTCAGTGCAATTCGGGGAAAATTTGATGATATTCTTTTGTCATCAGATTGATTATTTTGCTATAGAATAGCGGCTGCCTGCAGAAGCGGTTATATGTCCTGAGATTTCCAGGTCAAGCAGTATCTCGCTGAGCTCGGAAATGTCGCAATCACAGCCTCTAAATATCTCATCAAAGGTTACAGATGTTCTTTTTTCAAGAATGTACTTGTAAACCGAAAAATGAACAGGTGTATCGAAAAGCTCCTCTGAAAGCTCAACGCTTTCATCAGGGGCTTTTTCTTTTGCCCTTGCTTCTGGTTCAGCTTTAATTATCTTTTCTTCCTTTTCAGAAACAGCGGTATTCTTTTTTCTTTCAATCGTTATCTGAACTTCATTAGGAGTATATCCCTCCTCAAAGACTCTTTTTATATCCTCTGTTCCGAGATAAATTCCCGCACCTTTTCTTATTTGCTTTACAGCTCCGGCGTAATTCGGGTCGAAAACGTCATTGGGCGGAATAAAGAATACAGAAGGACTGTTGGAAGCGATATTGAGTGATTTGCTGTTTATTCCTGCCTGGAAAATAATAGTCGCCTTTGAAATTGCTCCGGATATCCTCGCACGCTGTAAAAAGCTTCCGCTGTTTGTTTTTGTGTCGGGAAGATATTCGGATAATATACAGCCTCCGTTCAGTAAAATCTGTTCACGAAGCAGACGGCTGTTTTTCGGATATTCATACTCAACACCACAGGGAAGAACCTCGATACAGCCTTTACCGCATTTTATCGCCGTAAGACAGGCAAGCTGTTCACAGCCGTCTATAAGGGAGCTTACGAGAGTAAATTCTTCGCATAACTGCATACAGGCTTTTTCTTCGGTACGGATTGTATAATCAGTAATCTTTTTTGAACCGGAAACGGTTACAAGCTTGTTTTTAAGCAGAGCGGTATTGCCTTTCGCAAAAAGAATCAAGGGCGGATTAATAAGAGAAAGAAGTGCTTCGGGATAAAGACTATCTTCTCTTGTTATAATAGATATACCTCTTTTTCTTATTGAATCAACAAGCTTTTCAGCCTCATCCAGAGTTATTCTTTCTGATTTTTCAATGAACTCCCTGTCGGTTATTATTCTGTTTTCCTTGAAAGCATAATATATGTTTTCCGGAGTTTCATACTGTTCTATAAGCTCCGTTAATTCGGAACGGGAATAACGGAAAATAAGAAGAAGCCACAGATAATATTTTGTCATCATTCGAATTTTTCCTTTTTAAGAATGATTTTGATTGCTTTTATGCCGGAACGGAAATTGATAATTGTTATAGCTAAGAAGAAAAGCGAGAGAAGAATATAATAAAGCTTTATATCTTCCGTAAGGAATATAACGAAGCTCATTCCTAAAAGGAGAAGAGAATTAATAATCATTTTAGGAAGCTTCATATCCATTCGTACAATCTTTTTTGTATCAACAGCACGGATTATAAATATTATAAGGAAGCTTACGAAAGCCGCAAGAGCAGCGCCGTGAAGCCCCATTATCTTTATAAGGATTATGTTAAGTATCACGTTTACTGCTGCACCGATAGCTGCTGTTGTCATAGAACGGACCGATTTTTTGGACGCTACATACACGCTTCCCATAAAGGTAGAGAAGCAGGTGAATGATACCGACAGAATAAGGAATGGAGTATATTGATACGCAATTTCGAACTCCGGTTCACAGAATATATCTATCGCTAAACGGATAACGAGCATAAGCCCGGCTGCAAGGACGTAAACAAAGGACTGGAAGATATTGAATACGTTGGTATAGAAATTTGCAACAGTACGTGAGTTGTTTTCTGTAATTGCGGACATATTCCAGGCCTGTGAAAAGATGCCGGAGAAAATAGAAATCATACTTGGAAATTTATATGCGGATTTATAGATTCCGCTTGCTTCGAAGCCGATAAAATCGGATACGAAGAACGCTCCCGAAGAGTTTATTATCCACCACATTATCGAAGTCGGTATCATAGGAAGGCAGAATACCATCATCGATTTAAGTACATGCTTTTCTACTTTTCCGAAAGTAAAGAATTTACCGAGACTTGCCCGTATCCAAAGGAATGTAATCGAACATACGTCTGCAAGTATTACCGAGAGAAGATAGCCTAAGTTTCCAAGCTTGAAATGGAATAAAAGTATAAGGTTGAAGACTATATTCATAGCTGTTGTAAGAATACCGTCAACAGCATAAAGCTTTACGTGTCCTGCTGAACGTACAAATAAGGCACAGGTGCTTTTAATGCTTCCCGTCGTTACGTACAGGATAGTTATCCAGGCGTAGTCGGATAGTAACGCAAAAACATCATTGTTGGGGAATATTCCCGACAGAATATTTATAACAGGTACGAACAGAAGGCATACTATAAGTCCGACACTCGTGACCCTTAATCCTATTGAAAATACCTGTTTGTTGTCATAAGCCGTATCAAGTCCGAAACGGATTATTGATTCGCCTATGGAAAGAGTAGCAACTGTCATAAGGAGCGTTGCAATATCTATGATATTGTTTATTTCGCCGTAGCCTTCGGTACCGAGTGTAGCCTGGTAAAATCCCATCATAAGAATGACGAGGAATTTTGAGCCGAACTGACCGAGACCGAGAATAACAGTATTGGCTGCTAAGGTTTTATATCGGTTCAACTTGTAACCGCCTTTCGTTTTGTTCTATCTGAGTTTTTTGAAAAAATCTGTCAATAATGCTGCACATTCTTTTTCGAGAATACGGCTTCTTACTAAAGGCTTGTGTCCGAATTTTTCTTCAAAAAGAGGAATTACCGAGGAACAGGCACCGCCGTTTTCATCAAATGCTCCATACACTACACGTTTAAGCCGTGCGTTTATTATTGCTCCGGCACACATAGGACAGGGCTCGAGAGTAACATACATTGTACATTCGGAAAGCCGCCAGCTTTTTTTATGCTGTGCGGCTTCTTCTATTGCGATGATTTCAGCGTGTCCTGTAGGACGCTGTTCTGTTTCGCGGGTATTATAACCTCGTCCGATTATTTCGCCGTTTTCATCAATTATTATTGCTCCTACGGGAACTTCGCCGAGAGCTAAGGCTTTTTTTGCTTCCTCGATTGCGAGGAGCATCATTTCTTCATCATAAAGCATTGAAATAAAACGCCTTTGCACCGTGTTTTGGAAGCTTTACAGAGAGCTTTTCTTCTGCAGCAGCGTTTTCACCGCTCCAAAGCTCTGTGCCCGAAAGCTTACCGTCAATTTCTATATCTTCGAGCATAATTTCGATTTCGCTGTCCTCTTCGCCTGCATTGAATACGGCGAGATAGAAACCGCCTTCGGAAGAAGCGGCAATCCAGAGTACGTGTTCGATTCCGTTTATCTTCTTTCTCCATACCTGGTGCGCGTGGCGGGCGTTCTTGTGCATCTTCAAGATGCCTTCGTTCGTAAGAAGTTTATAGGTAAATTCGTCCATAACGGTCATTTCTCCGCCAATCATAAGAGGAGAACGGAAAATCGACCAGAGGGTAAGCATTGTATATTGTTCATCTTCTGTAAACTTTGTGCGGTTGTCCTTACCGTAGTCCTGTAAAATCGCACCGACAGGAAGCATATCTGCATCGGGCCAGTTTCCCGCACCTGTGTGTGTGCACCATTTTTCCGCACGTTCAAACATAGCGTAAAGAAGCTCCCATTTATCCCAGAAGTCATCTGTTATACGCCACATATGTGCTGTCTGTTTATATAATTCGGCTTTTTCGAGAATAGCAGGTCCGGGGGAAAGGCTAAGAACCATATCTCTTCCGCAAGCCTTTAAAGCGTTGCTTAACATAATAAGCTCTTCTTCAGCGTGGCTCATTTCACGGCAGATATCGTCACACTTTATAAAATCAACGCCCCAGGAAGCGTAAAGCTCAAAAATACTGTCGTAGTATTCTTTTGCTCCGTCCTTGTCCGCGTCAACGCCGTACATATCGGGATTCCACTGGCAGATTCGGTTTGTGCTTGCAATCTGACGTGCAGTTTTATCTGTACCCTTTATTTTTACGTTTTTATGAACAGCCTGGCGGGGAATTCCTCGCATAATATGAATACCGAACTTAAGACCGAGAGAATGAACGTATTCGGCGAGAGGTGCAAAGCCCTTTCCTCCTGCTGATGAGGGGAAGCGGTTTTCGGCAGGAATAAGTCTTCCGTATTCATCCATACATAAATCTGCAAAGGGTTCATATTCGTGACAGCTTGCGGTAGGCTGTGACCACTGGATATCAACAACGATATATTCCCAGCCGTACTGCTTTAAATTCTTTGCCATATATTCGGCATTTGCTCTTACTGTTTTTTCGTCAACAGAAGCACCGTAACAGTCCCAGCTGTTCCAGCCCATAGGGGAAGTTTTTGCAATCATTCCTGCACCTCCGTGTCATCACCGAATTTTTCCTTGTAATTTTTGATACACTGTTCAATAACAGCAGCTGCAGCTTTATGACCCTGTACCTCGTTTACAGCAGTTGTCTTGCCTTCCAGCTGCTTATAAACGCTGAAGAAATGCTGCATTTCTTCGAAGATATGACGGGGAAGAGCCTCGATACTTCTGTAAGAATTATAGTTCGGGTCTTCAAAGGGGATAGCGATAATCTTTTCGTCGTTCTTTCCGTTATCAACCATACTGATTACGCCGATAGGATAACAGGGAACAAGCACCATAGGGTCGATAGGCTCGTTACAGAGTACAAGAACGTCGAGAGGGTCGCCGTCGTCCGCTAATGTCTTCGGGATAAAGCCGTAATTTGCGGGATAGTGTGTCGAGGTATAAAGAATACGGTCGAGGATAAGTATTCCGCTTTCCTTATCGAGCTCATACTTTTTCTTGCTGCCCTTTGTAATCTCGATTATAGCGAGAAAGTTATAGGGCTCTATACGCTTGCTGTCAATATCGTGCCAAACATTATTCATTTTGTTTGTCCTTCCTTTTGTCTGTATTTATGCGGATCAGTAAAGATCCGAAATAAGTCTTGCCACATATACGCCCGAGGCGGAAGCCTGTGAGAGTGAGTGCGTAACTCCCGAGCCGTCACCTATTACATAGAGGCCCTTTACCGAGGTTTCGAGGTTTTCATCAACAAGTATTTTTGAGTTGTAGAATTTTACCTCTACGCCGTAGAGAAGAGTATCGTCGTTAGCCATACCGGGGGCTATCTTATCGAGTGCGTATATCATTTCGATTATATCGTCAAGCTGTCGTTTCGGGATAACGAGGCTTAAGTCTCCGGGAGTAGCTTTAAGTGTAGGCGTAAGGAAACACTGTGAAAAACGGTGGTCGTTGGTGCGTCGTCCGGCAACGAGATCACCGAAACGCTGTACTAAAACGCCGCCGCCGAGCATATTTGAGAGTCTTGCGATAGATTCGCCGTAAAGATTACTGTCTTTAAAGGGTTCGGAGAAGGTGTTTGAAACGAGAAGTGCGAAATTTGTGTTTTCGGTATGATATTTCGGGTCGGAATAGCTGTGTCCGTTTACGGTAATGATGCCGTTTGTGTTCTCGTTTACAACCTCGCCGTAGGGATTCATACAGAAGGTTCTTACGAGGTCACCGTATTTTTTTGTACGATATACAATTTTACTTTCATAAACCTTTGAGGTTATATGCTCGAAAACAGCGGCAGGTATTTCTACTCTTACACCGATATCTACACGGTTGCTTTTTGTTTCTATTCCGAATTTCTCACATATTCCCGAAATCCATTTTGAACCCGAGCGTCCTGCCGCAATAACGACCTGGCTTGCGGTATAGGTATCCTTGTCGGTTTCAACGGAGAACCTTCCGTCATTTTTTTCGATAGAGGAAACTTCTTCGTAGAAATGGATATCAACGCTTTCCTTTACATAGTCATAAATGTTCTGTAAAATCTGTCTGTTGCGGTCGGTTCCGAGATGACGTACCTTTGCGTCAAGAAGATGGAGGTCGTATTTTAAAGCCTCAGCTTTTATATCGCTGGTAACGGTGCTGTAAAGCTTTGCGTCACCGCCTCCCATTTCGAGATTTACCTTGTCAACATACTCCATAAGCTCTATAGCAAGCTCTTTGCCTGTATGAGTATAGAGGTCTCCGCCGAAATTGTTGGTGATATTGTATTTTCCGTCAGACATACCGCCTGCACCGCCGAAGCCGTTCATAATACTGCAGGTCTTACAATGGATACAGGAGGTTATCTTTTTTCCGTCAATAGGACAGATTCGTTTTCCGATAGGTCCGCCTCTGTCGATGATACAGACCTTTATATTTTTGTTGATTTTAGTAAATTCATAAGCCATAAATACACCGCCGGCACCGGAGCCGACAATGATAACATCATAATTCAGCATTTCTTACACCTTAAACCATAAATATTTTTGCCATTTCGGGATAATCCTTCGAAAGGCGTACAGGACGGAAGTTTTCCGCTTTTACGAAACAATGCTTCGAATGTCCTGTAATATGTAAATCTCCGCTTTCTTTATCACGGATTTCGTATTCGATTATTAGCTTTACGCCGGAAAATTCAGTTATTTTAACATAAATAAGCACAGTCTGGTCAAAACGAACAGGCTTTTTATATTCACAGTCAACGCCTAAAACAGGTATCATAACGCCAAGCTCTTCCATTTTTGAGTATGGAAGACCGGCATTTGTCATATATGCGATACGTGCTTCTTCGAACCAACGGATATAGTTGGAATGATGCACGATTTTCATCTGGTCGGTTTCATAGTAAAGAGCTGTACGCTCGAAAATGTATGTTGGATTTTCCATTTTTTCCTCTCCTTATTATTTACATCCCGAGAAAGCTTTCTATACCTTCGAAGGCTTCGGGCTTATATTCTTCGGCAGTTCCGGTATCCTTGAATCTGTACTTTTCTGCCCTTTGTTCGGGAGTAAGACGATAAAAATCAAGATAGTATTCCATAGCACCTGTATAATCGATATCTTCATCGCCCGGTCTCAGCCAGTAACAGTCATTCTGGAGAATGCCGTGTGTTCTGAGAAGAATGTCATAGGGCTCGTATTTTGAAAGACCCAATCGCATAAGCTCGGCAGGAGCAATATACGGATTGTCGGGGAAGATACGGGAGCGTATAAGAAAATATATATCCTCGATTTTAAGCTTGCGGTGTACAGGGGTAAGTATCGGGATATCGGTGTTTACATTGTAGGTAAAATCAACAGTTCCGTCTTCGGAAATTATATAGACACACAGCAGGATATTGCTGTAATAAAGCTCAAGCTTCAGAGGAAGAGGGAGGCTGAAAGGTTCGCCCGAAACGGGAAGATAGGAATTCGCTTTTATTATTTTCACAATTCAAGACCCCTTATATATTATTTATAGTATCAAGCATACTTTATTAAAGTATATCACAATTTTTTTAAGATTTCAATATATTTGTTGACTTTATTGAGAAAATGTTGTAATATAAATGTTGGACTTTGAATCGGAAGCTTTTTCTTCGATTTATAATCATAGTCCATATAGAAGGGAACAGGAAGATATGAAAGAGCTTTTAAGCACAGGTGTTAATATCGGACTCGAATATCACGCTGAAACTGACGCACTTATAGGAAGCATCAAGGGTTATGCTGTAGCTGTTAAAGAGAATTTACAGACAGGTAGCTACGGCTGCCTCTTCTGGCTCAGGGCGGGGGATTATACCGCTGTTACTTCGGCAGAGGAGTTTCTTGTTGAACGTCAGAAAACAAACCCTGAATACATAAAGAAGTTCAGAGTTGCTGAACAGGGCGTTGCGGTTGCACTTAACAGAGTCAATGATGATTTTGCAAATGTAAATAACCTTAAGCGTTTTATTTATGATTTCACAGCAAGTCTTTCGGTAAACTATTATAAGAACTGCTGTTGCGAATGTGGAAAAACAGAAAATCTTGCTATTTACAGTGCTGACGGCGTTATCGCACAGGCGTGCAGTGAATGCGGAGCAAAGTATAAGTTTTTGATGAATCTTCCCGATACATCCGTTCCCGCAAGAATGCCGATGCCTGCATTTAATACAGTTGCAAACGAAAAGCCGGCGGAAAGCTTTATTCCAACAGAAACCAATACGGTGAAGGCTGAGCCTGCTTTTACTGAAAAAATAAATGAAGAGGTAAAAGCAGAACCTGTTTTTGCCGAAACGATTAAAGAAGAGCCTGTTAAATCGGAAATAGATGAATTCATTCTTACCGAACAGGAAGTTAAGGGACAGGATTCTGTACCTGAGTTTAAGGAAATCGTAAACGAAGCTCCTGCCGAGGATAAGAATGAAGCTTTACAGGAACTTATGTTTGACGCTTCGGAGGCAGTCATTGAAGAAGAAACTCCTGCAGCTGTGAACGATGTTTCTGCTGAAGCTATGGAAGAGCTTATGTTTACTGAAATAAAACAGGAGCCTGTATCTGAGCCCGAACCCGAGCCTGCTCCTGCAGTAAAGTATGAAGATAAGGATCTTGCGGACGAATTCGCACAGCTTCTTGCAGGTACAGAGGAAAAAGAATCCGAGAGACCCCGTTCGAAGCTTTTCGAGGAAGCTGAGCGTGAGTTTGCAGAAGAAAAAGCAAGACTTGAGGCTGAAGCGAAGCTTCATAATCCCGAAGATGCAATAGATAATCTTCTTATAGATGAAAACGGAAATATGTCTGTTAAGGAAAATGAAGCCGAGGAAGATGACGGAAGCTCTGATGTAACGGAATTCCGTGATGACAGTAACGACGGCGATGATTTCGATATCGAAGAGATAGAATCTACAGTTGAAATGCCTACTGTTACAACAGGTCACCCTCAGCTTGAAGCGGAAGAAACTCCTCTTGAGGAAGACGGAACGGTTCCGCTTATAAATCCTAATTCCCATAGAGAGGAACGTCACGTTTCTCCTGTTGACGGACCTGATGCGGTTCAGCCTCTTGAATTTTCACAGGTTATAACCAATGAAAGTTTAAGCGAAGAGAGCCGTCCCATTACACCGCCCGGATATGCCGATGCGTCAAGAATGTCGCGTGAAGGTGCGGATTTCAGAAATGAAGTACCTCAGACAAACTATGTTTCATATAGTTCTCTTGGTTTTAGTGACAGCAGTAATGCATTTATGGGGATTATAGGTGCTCTTACTCTTGGTCTTATAGGACTTGTTGTATGGGTTTTAATAGCTAATTATCTTGATACGATTTCTTATTTCGGAAGTCTTGCGATTGTAGTTACAGTATTCGGCGGTTATGCACTCGCTGGAAGAACACTTGATAAAAAAGGCGTTGTGATTTCATTCCTTATTTCAATACTTATGACTATTGCCGGAGTTGTAGCAGTATCTGTGTTTGAAATCCAAGGCGGTCTTGAGGAAACGTTCCACGCCACAACAAGCTTCTTTGAAGCATTTGAATGGTTTAAGTATTCTCTTAATGATGAATTAGCAAAAAGAACATTTCTTATAAATCTGGGAGTGTCGCTTCTGATAACGGTTATTACCGGATTAGTTTCGGCAGCAAGAGCCTGGAAGAATGCATAAGAATAATACATAAATATAAAGGGTTGTGTTTATAATAAGCACAACCTTTTATTTATTCAGCTCTAAGGAGATAGTGTATAAAAAAGAGCAGAAAAACTGTAATTTAATTCACCGCATTAAAGGGCAAATTGTCAAAAACATCCAATAAGGGTTGAAAAAAGAGGGATAAAAGGGGTAAAAAGGTAGAAAGGGGAGAAAAAGAGAAAAAAGGAGTTGACAAAAGAGGGCAGTGATGATATAATAAACAAGCTGACCCGCGAGAGCGAGGGAAGCGGAAAAGAAATCACAAAAAACTTTTTTGAAAAAAATTCAAAAAAGGGGTTGACAAACCGAAAAGATTGTGATATAATAATTAAGCTGTCCGAGAGGGCAGGGTAAAAAAAGGCTAAGAAAAGAAGCCGATGAGTACCTTGAAAATTGAACAATCGAAACGAATTAACAACCCTTGAAAATTTCAAGAGAACAATAATTCTGGA
>JAGANY010000007.1 GCA_017624025.1 Ruminiclostridium sp.
CTCCCTTCTCCAACATTACTCTTGACTGGGTAGTTCCTAATGACCTTGCAGAGCTTAACTGTATAATCGGCGGTAAGGAAGCTGATTTCAAGTATAAGGATTGCCAGAAGGAAATGGATATGGTAAATAAGGCGTTTATCGAGGTTATGATCGAGGGCGACGCTAACGGAAGAGGCTTCCAGTATCCTATCCCCACATATTCAATCACAAGAAACTTCGACTGGTCAGAAACCGAAAACAACAAGCTTCTTTTCGAGATGACCTCAAAGTACGGTACTCCTTATTTTTCCAACTATATCAACAGCGATATGGAACCCAGCGATGTACGTTCCATGTGCTGTCGTTTAAGACTTGACCTCCGTGAGCTTCGTAAAAAGTCCGGCGGTTTCTTCGGAAGCGGTGAAAGCACAGGTTCTGTGGGCGTTGTTACTATCAATATGCCCAGAATTGCTTACCTTTCCGCTAATAAGGAAGAATTCTATGAGCGTCTCGATAAGCTTATGGATATCTCTGCCCGTTCCCTTAAGGTAAAGCGTACTGTTATCACAAAGCTTATGGAAGAAGGACTTTATCCTTACACAAGACGCTATCTCCAGACCTTTAATAACCACTTCTCTACAATCGGTCTTGTTGGTATGAACGAAGTAGGTCTTAACGCTAAGTGGCTTAAGGCTGACCTTACTCATAAGGAAACACAGGAATTCACAAAGGAAGTACTTAACCACATGCGTGAACGTCTCTCCGACTACCAGGTTGAGTACGGCGACCTTTACAACCTCGAAGCAACACCTGCTGAATCCACAGCATTCCGTCTTGCAAAGAACGACGTAAAGCGTTACCCTGATATTATTACAGCTGCAAAGACTGACGACGAAACACCTTACTATACAAACAGCTCACACCTCCCCGTAGGCTACACAGAAGATATCTTCTCCGCCCTCGACATCCAGGACGAGCTTCAGACCCTCTATACATCGGGTACTGTATTCCACGCATTCCTCGGCGAAAAGCTTCCTGACTGGAAGGCTGCCGCAAATCTTATCAGAAAGATTGCTGAAAACTATAAGCTTCCTTACTATACACTTTCTCCCACATATTCAGTATGTAAGACTCACGGCTATATAGCAGGCGAACACTTCTCCTGTCCCGAATGCGGCGAAAAGACAGAGGTTTACAGCCGTATCACAGGCTACTACAGACCTGTACAGAACTGGAACGACGGTAAGGCACAGGAATATAAGGACCGTAAGGTTTATAATATCGCTAACTCGAAGCTTACCCACGAGGGCGTAATCAAAACAGAAGAATGTGCTCCCGACACTTCTTCCGCACAGGACGGCAACTATCTCTTTACAACATCGACCTGTCCCAACTGTAAGATTGCCTGCTCCCTTCTCGATAAGGCAGGCTTCCCCTATGAAAAGCTTCTCGCTAACGAACACGCTGATAAGGCTGAAATGTTCGGAGTAAAACAGGCACCTACTCTTGTAATCGTAAGAAACGGTGCGTTCGAGAAATATAACGGAGTTTCCGATATAAAGAAGATGCTTAACGCTTAAAAAATATGTCCCCGTCATAACTGGCGGGGACATTCGGTATATGAAAAGGAAAAGAATATGTACGATATTATTATTGTAGGCGGCGGTCCAGCAGGACTTACTGCCGCTCTTTATGCGAGAAGAGCAAATAAGACTGTTCTTATAATCGAAAAGGGAACCTTCGGCGGACAGATAACCTATTCCCCGAAGGTAGAAAATATTCCCGGCTTTATAAGTATTTCGGGAAATGAATTTGCTGAAAAGCTTGTGGAGCAGGTGCTTGAACAGGGTGCCGAAGTGGAATGCTGTGAGGTTTTAAGTATCCGTGACGGAGACATAAAAACCGTAGTCACAGACGGCGGCGAATTTGAAGCAAAGGCAGTTATAATTGCAACAGGTGCAAAGCATCGTATGCTGGGGCTTGAAAAAGAAGAACGCTTCGTAGGCGAGGGAATATCTTTCTGTGCCGTTTGCGATGGTGCATTTTATGAGGGAAAGACCGTAGCGGTAATCGGCGGCGGAAACTCTGCATTACAGGAAGCGATACTTCTTTCCGACCTCGCAAAAAAAGTGTATGTTATCCAGAATCTTGATTTTCTTACGGGCGAAAAGAAGCTTTCCGCACAGCTTCTGACAAGAGAAAATGTTGAGATAATTTTAGGTACGACTGTTGCGGCTATTAAGGGCGAAAATACCCTTACCGGAATAACCGTAAGGAACGAGGCTGACGGAAGCCTTAAGGATATTGACCTTGACGGTATGTTCGTAGCGGTAGGGCTTATCCCACAGAACGAGATTTTCGAGGGACTTATAGACCTTGATGAAAGAGGATATGTAAGGGCAGACGAAAGCTGTCTTACCTCGAAAAAAGGCATATTTACCGCCGGCGACTGCCGTGTAAAGAAAATCCGCCAGGTTGCTACTGCCGCAGCGGACGGAGCAGCAGCGGCAATTGCGGCGTGTGATTATATCGACAGCTTGTAAAAAATGTTTTTTTCTGAAAAGAGCGAAGCGAGCAAATAAAATTTTCGGTGCAACTTGTTGCCTCCCTTCTTATAAAAGGGTTGGCAGGGGTAAGGGGCAGCAGCTCCAAATAAAATAAGTGTAAAAAAGGGCTTCAGAGTTATTTCTGAAGCCCTTGCTCTATATTTACTTATTATCGTTCTGTCTGATTTCAACTCTTCTGATCTTACCGCTGATTGTCTTGGGAAGCTCAGTAACGAAATCTACGATACGAGGATACTTGTAGGGAGCAGTATGTGTCTTTACATAATTCTGGATTTCCTTCTTAAGCTCATCTGTACCTTCGGTGCCCTTTGTAAGAACGATTGTAGCCTTAACTACCTGACCTCTTACAGGGTCGGGAGCAGCAGTAACCGCACATTCAAGAACATAAGGAAGCTCCATGATAACGCTTTCGATTTCGAAGGGTCCGATACGGTAGCCGGAAGACTTGATAACGTCGTCGATACGTCCTACGTACCAGAGATAACCCTCTTCGTCTCTTGTAGCCTGGTCGCCTGTATGATAGAAACCGTCATACCATACATCCTTTGTCTTTTCCTCATCCCTATAATACTGGAGGAATAAGCCGCAGGGAACCTTCTTGCTTGTTCTGATACAGATTTCACCTGTTTCACCGTCGCTGCATTCTTCGCCGTTTGCGTTAAGAAGAACAACGTCATAAAGAGGAGTAGGCTTACCCATAGAGCCGATTTTGGGAGTTGTTCCGACGAGGTTTGCGATAGAAAGTGTTGTTTCGGTCTGACCGAAGCCTTCCATAATCTTTAAGCCTGTAGCCTTATAGAACTGGTGATAAACCTCGGGGTTAAGAGCTTCGCCGGCTGTGGTTGCGTATTCGATAGAAGAAAGATCGTACTTGCTTAAATCTTCCTTGATAAAGAAACGGTACATTGTAGGCGGAGCACAGAAGGTTGTGATGTTATATTTCTTGAACATAGGAAGGATATCTTCCGAAACGAAACGGTCGAAATCGTATGTGAATACTGCCGCTTCACAGAGCCACTGACCGTAGAGCTTGCCCCAGAGAGCCTTACCCCAGCCTGTATCGGAGATTGTGAAGTGAAGGCCGTTGGGATTTACGTTATGCCAGTACTTAGCTGTGATATAGTGACCGAGAGCGTACTTGTAGGAATGTGTTGCGATTTTGGGATAACCTGTTGTTCCGGAAGTAAAGAACATAAGCATAGGGTCATCGCCGCAGGCTGTATCAGCCTTTCTTTCGTAAACGTCGCTGCAAAGTGCCATTTCGCTGTTGAAGTCGGACCAGCCGTTTCTCTTTTCACCAACAGAAATCTTTCTGATTTCGGGGAATTCCTTAGAAGCAAGTTCAACCTGGTTTGCTACATCGCCGTCAGAGGTACATACAATAGCACTTACGCCTGCTGCCTTGAAACGATAGGTAATGTCGTGTTCAACGAGCTGGTTTGTAGCGGGGATTACGATTGCACCGATTTTATGAAGAGCTAAGATACTGAACCAGAACTGGTAGTGACGCTTTAAGATAAGCATAACTCTGTCGCCCTTCTTGATTCCGAGGGATTCGAAGTAGTTAGCGGTCATATTGCTGTACTTCTTCATATCCTTGAAGGTAAAGCGGTGTTCGCTCTTGTCGTTTCCTACCCACATCATAGCGAGCTTGTCGGGGCTCTTAGCAGCAATCTTATCAACACAGTCGAAAGCAAAGTTGAAGCTGTTTTCGTTCTTGAACTTGATTTCTTTAAGAACGCCGTTTTCGTCTGTCTTTGTCTTGATGAAGGCGTTTGCAACAGTTGTTTCCTTAGGACGAACGAGGGAACGCATAACTGTAGACTCAAAGTCGCCTTCGTCAATTTCGTCGCCTGTTTCGTCAGTCTTTACAACGAAAGCATAGATTTTACAGTCCTTTCCGCCGAGAGCGGTAAGAGCGTGGGGATAGGAGCTGTTATAGTAGATTGTATCGCCTTCGGTAAGGATTTCCTTGTTGCCGTTGATATCGATACAAAGCTTACCTTTAATTACAACGTCGATTTCCTGGCCGTCGTGAGAGCTGTATGCAGGCTCAGCGTCGGGCTTGTAGGGAATAGTTACATAGAAGGGTTCAACAGCCTTATCCTTAAAGCGTGGAGCGAGATTGTCATAAATAAAGCCTGTGTTCTTTACGATTCTTAAGCCGTCGCCCTTTCTTGTAACGGAATAGAGGGAGAGGTTAGGGCTGCTTCCCTCTAAAAGGTCTTTCATATCAACCCCGAAAATATCCGCACACTTATAAATGAAAGTAAAGCCGAAATCTGTTTCGCCTGATTCAAGTCTGATGTACTCGTTAAGCTCAACTTCTGCCTTTTCGGCCATTTCTGCCTGGCTGTAACCGGCAATTTCACGTAATGTTTTGATTCTGTCTGCTACTTCTTTTAACTGATAGCCCATAACTTAATACCGTTCCTTTCATTGATTGTGTTTTGGGGCAAATAAAAAACGCCCCAAACAAGAATTTAACTTGCTTGAGACGAATAACTCAGTATCCGCGGTACCACTCAAATTGCGTAAACATACGCCACTCACAGGATTCCAACAAATCCCTTGTCTTAACGCGACATCACGGAGAGTGCCTACGCATAGCTTCGGACTCTCAGCTCGGAAGTGATGGGTAATGAAAACAATCCTGTACCGCCTCTCAGCATACAGCGGCTCTCTGTGACTTTCCTGTAATCTACCGTCTTCGTCATTGCTTTTCTCAATACACATAATATATCACTATTTTTTTGATTTGTCAATAGTTTTTTTGAAAAAATTCCAAAAAATTTTTAACAATGTAAAGCTTTATATCTTTAAAGCGGAATTTTGTAGAATGCGGATATATATGAGCTGTTTTTTAGTGGTTTCCGCAGCTTCCCGAACCGCACCCGTGAGAACCGCAGCTATGACCTTCACCGTGTTCGTGGCTGTGGTGACTGCACAAAATGTCGGGATTGAAAGAAAGTGTTCCCTTAAGGAGAGCCTTTACAGCGTCATCAGCATTTCCTGTTACGCCGCAGTAAAGAGTAATTCCTTCGTCAGCAAGAGCAGCCTTTGCACCGCCACCTATACCGCCGCAGATAAGAGCGTCAACGCCGTTGAGTGCAAGAAAGCCTGCAAGGGCACCGTGACCGCTTCCGAGGGCGAAAAGAATTTTTTCGCTTTTTATCTCGCCGTTTTCTGTTTCGTACAATTTAAACTGCTCGGTATGGCCGAAATGCTGGAATATCTGACCGTTTTCGTATGTTACTGCAATTTTCATTTTAAAAAATCCTTTCTTGAATATTCTTTATTATATTTATTATACCATTTTTTCTATGAAAAGTAAAGAGAGAGTTTAAATGCTCGGAAAAATAATATACAAATATATGGTTACAGATTGTTGCAGTTCTCTGAAAAGACTTTCGCTTTATTGACTTTGACTGTTGTGAATGATATACTTATTAAGTTAAGTTAAATAATCTTTAGGAGGAGAATATGAAGAATTTTTGGAAGAAAATGCTGACAGCCTCAATTGTGACAGGTACTTTTGCGGCTGTAACAGCAATCTCGGCAAGTGCCGCACTTACTGTCGTTGATGAACCTGCACATGGCTGCAGCAGCGACAATGGAATATGGCTTGTACGGCTTTATTCCGAAGGCGACGTCGATTACGCGCCTATCGATTACGGTGTCGAGTACGATTTGATAAAGAACGTAAAGCTTACCGTAAAGCTCGAGGAAACAGAAGGCTTCGAAGGTAATTTCGGCGGAGCCGTTGTTATTTCAAGCTCGGCTACAGACCATAACTGGCCTATAAAGTCTTTCTGGGGGCTTAAGGACGATGCTCTCGGTATTGACAGCGTTGACAACGGACAGACTCTTGTCTTTGAAAAGACTGCTGACGCTACATATACGGTAGTATGTCCTGTTGATGAATCCAACTACTTTATAGAGGAAGGTGCAGCTGCTTTACAGATTGCATTCCAGGAATGGGGCGGAAGCACAAATAACTTTACGGTTTTATCTGTTGATTGCCTTGATGAAAACGGAAATTCTGTAATTTCCTTTGATGGTAAAGGTACTCCTACCGTAGCAAAAACAGACGAAATCGTAAGAAGCGATTACAATACCTGGGACTCAGGGCTTTCTTATGATGAGGAAACAGGCAGATTAAGCTTCAATAAATACACAGGCGATGAAGCAGAAGCCTATTACTATGCAGTTTATGTTGACGGTGAAAACCGTGCAACAAAGTTAAACGTTTTTTCAACTCGTATAGCAGAAGAAGAAACAAGCTTTGATTATGCTATCAAGACTCATTTTACAATGCTTCGTATGCGGGACGGATATTTCCCGACAGGCGATGTCGATATCGAAGTTCTTGTATTCGAAGATAACGGCGGAAATATCGGAGAAGAGGAATACGCTCCCGAAAAGGCGGTTGCTGTTTCCTCCGAAGTTCTTACAATTGATTATGACGGATATAAAACAGTAGATACTATGTCCGCACCTACAGGACTTACAGTTACCTTTGAAGACGGTATGCCGTCATGCGACTATACCGACAGCAACGAAAACACCTGTCTCAATATGTATAAGGTGTATAACCTCGGAAAGTATTATTATGCTATTTATCCGCACAATACCTGCTTAAACAATTACGGCATTACAAAGATTTCTGTATGTTCGGTTGACGCTTTCGGCAATATAAGTGAATTTTCCGAACCCGTTATTATTACCGGTGAAAAGCTTGCTTATACTCATGATTATGATGACGCTTCTTACTGGATGGGCGTTGAGACCTCTGAATACAGCAATAGCGGACTTAAATGCGAAGCAGCGGGTAATTTTATGCGGAATGCTATTCCTTTCAGCGAATTCAAGGCTGCATACGAAAGCTTTACAGTAAACAATTTCCGTATTTTCAACTGCACAAACGCTAATCTTAATACCGACGATTTCGAGCTTTATATGTTTATGCTCGGCGGTACTTCTGAAAACGACTATTCTATCTGGTACGAAAAAGCAGGAAGCGTACTTAACGTATCTGAGCTTGATTTAAACGATACCGATTATGTACATAACGTAGGTTTTCAGATAAGACTTAAGGACGAGGCGATTTTAAGAGCAGGTCTTAAGGTTAATGACGGCTTCTATATCAATGATATATATATCACTGAAGAGCTGGATTACTTTACTTACAACTATGACGGCTCTGCTATTACAATGCTTATGTCCGAATACAATAACGGCGGTTCGGGTTTAAGCTGTGACTACAACACACCTGTCAGCATTTCAAACGTAACATACGGAACAGATACTTTCGGAACTATTAAGGAAAAATACAAGGGTGTTCTCGTTAATAACCTTAAAGTAAATAACTGTTCTTTAGATATTCCTCCCGAAGATTTTGACGTCAATATTTATATCTGGCACGGCGAGAGTATTGAAAATACTTCGTGGACAACTGTCAGCGGCAACTATATGAATTTCTCTGATCTTATTATCGGAGATAACGAAGTTATTTTCGGCATCGGATACCAGATCTGGCTTGATGATGAGGGAATAACAAAGTACGGCCTTACTCTCGATTCGGAAGTAGTAATAAATTATTGGCTTCCCGAATTTGAGTATAACGAAGAAACAGGCAATCTTTCCTTTAATTCATATCCCGGTGCACTCAGCTATACAATGCTTGCAGGTTCGTATCCATATACGTGTTATATTTATAGCGAATCAGGAAGAATATCCACATTTCCTCTGAATGATATTGCGTTTTCGAATAAAAGCAATGAGCTGAGCGGTCGGATGGAGAATATTATTGAAGGCGATGTTAAAATCAGCGTGCACCCTTATTCAGACAGCGAAATAATCACTTCAGAAACCTATTCACTGACAGTTCCTGAATATAAGGCTTCCGATATTGTTTCTGCTCCGTCGGATGTTTCCTTCGACTCTGAAACAGAAACCATCAGCTGGTCTGAAGTATCCGGGGCAATAAGATATGCAGTAGCAGTTTTCGAAGATGGAAACAACATAATTTTTAGCGGTCTTGGCAAAACCGAGTATTGTTTGCCTTCCGATAAATTATCGTCGGGTACATATACAGCAAAGATTTTTGCAATGGACAGCAATTATTCTTACGGCGAAGCAACAAGCTTAGAATTTACTATTGAATCACCAGGAATTGTTCCTCCGGAAGACGAGCCTGTATATGAAGATGTAGAGCTTACAGACGAATTCACCCTCGTTTATTCCGAAACAGGCACACATACCTTCGTTCAGGGTTCAACTCCCGGAGAAGCGGAAGCGGCTATTTCTGTATTGAACAGCTCTGCAATCGGTGGTATCCGATTTAACCAGTCTGATATCGTAAAGGTTACTATTAATCCTAAGGATGATAATTCTCATTGTATCGCATTTAATGGCTGTAACAGCAACTGGAACGGCTGGAAGAGCATAAACAGCGAGTTTACTACAGGCGAAATCACTTATATGAATAACATCAGAAATGTTATGACTGCTAACGATATCGCTATTATAGAGGATTTCGGAGCTATATATATCGACGTTTACGGAATCAGCATAGGCGATGTTACAGATTATAAGATAGAGATATACAGTAAGGTATATTACGATGAAAACGGTGCACTTTGCTGGGCTGAAAAAGAAAATGCAGAGCATTATCTTATAAAGGTCAAGAATCTTGAAGGAAATTACAGCTGTACAAGCGATAATAACAGCTTCTCGGATTTCGACAAGCTCTTTAAGGAAAATTCCCTTCCCGAAGGCACATACGCTCTTGCAATTTACAGCGTAAGAGAAACAGCTGAAGGAACCGAAGAAGCATATATCGGCGAAAAGGATTATTTCTATTCCGACGGTACAAATGTGGATGAAGACGGATACTATGTTCTTGATTTCGGATATGCTGAAACAGAAATCGGTATCGAAAAGGCAATGAACGGTTCCGGCCTTGTAGCGAATACAACAATCGAAAAGAAGATTCCGGCGTTAACCTACAACGGAATGACAATAGGCGATCTTAAGAGAACCTATAACGGTATAAAGGTTGAAAATTACGGTGCAAAGAACTGTAATCACCCCGGCGTAAGCCCCGAAGATGTCGGAGTAAATGTTTATGTGTTCTACGGTAAATATTCAACAGACTGGTCGGGTTGGCTCTTGATTCCCGGCAATACAGTCGATTTCAGCGAGCTCGACCTTGATGACGACTGGATTCTTCACGGTATAGGCTATCAGCTTATCGTCGGAAGTGAAATTATTAATGAAACCGACCTCGTTGAGGGCGATGTTATTGTTATTAACGACCCTGATATAGTTACTGCTGTTCCTCCCGAAAACGTAAAGGCAGAAGCAGATGACATAAGCATCACAATAACTTGGGACGAAGTAAGCGGAGCAACAAAGTACAGAGTACAGAGAAGCGAAGCAGGCGGAAGCTGGAAGACAATGGTTTATCCTACAAAGACAAGCTATATCGATTCTGATATCGTACCCGGAGTAACCTACAGCTACAGAGTACTTGCGTATGTAAGCGGAAAGTGGAGCAATCCTTCCGAAGCAGTAAGTGCAATGGTAGAAATCAACATTGTACCCGAAAACTTAAAGGCAGTTGCAGGCGACAGCAAGGTAACACTTACCTGGGACGCTGTAGAGGGTGCAACAAAGTACAGAGTACAGAGACACAACGGTTCTTCCTGGACAACAGTTTCTTACCCCGCAACAAATACTTATGTAGATACAGGTCTTACAAACGACACAACATATAAGTACAGAGTTCTTGCTTATGCAGGCGATAAATGGAGCACACCTTCCGAGCCTGTAAGTGCAACACCCGAAGCAATGAACATACCTCAGAACTTAAAGGTAGTTGCAGGAGACAGCAAGGTAACTTTAACTTGGGATGCAGTAAAGGATGCAACAAAGTACAGAGTACAGAGAAACAGCGGTTCTTCCTGGAGCACAGTTGCATATCCCACAACAAATACTTACGTTGACAAGGGTCTTACAAACGATACAACATATAAGTACAGAGTGCTTGCGTACGTTGACGGTGCGTGGTCAACAGCATCAGTAGCAGTTAGTGCAACACCCGAAGCAACAAATATTCCTCAGAACTTAAAGGCAGTTGCAGGTGACAGCAAGGTAACACTTACCTGGGACGCTGTAAAGGATGCAACA
>JAGANY010000008.1 GCA_017624025.1 Ruminiclostridium sp.
AAATGAAATATTTGCTTCGCAAATATGAAATGTGCCTACGGCACGTTATGGTATCGCCTACGGCGATTATTTAAAAAATTTTAAAATCGTCAGCGAAGCTGACACCACAATATGCGAAGCATATTTCATTCGCCGTAAGGCAAATTTCATATCCGAAGGATATTTCATAAATCCGCAAGGATTTATTTCATTAATATGAAATGTGCCTACGGCACGTTATGGTATCGCCTACGGCGATTATTTAAAAAATTTTAAAATCGTCAGCGAAGCTGACACCACAATATGCGAAGCATATTTCATTTGCCGTAAGGCAAATTTCATATCCGAAGGATATTTCATAAATCCGCAAGGATTTATTTCATTAAAAAAGGGGTGTTTTTATGATGATATCGGGCGTTTCAAGTGCTTCTCTTTATCCTATGCATACCGAAGATGCGGTAAAAGTGCTGGCTGAACTCGGGGTTAAGAATATGGAGATTTTTATAAACGATATTTCTGAGCTTAAGGAAGAAATATCCTCCGACATTATAAAAACCGTAAGAGATTATAACATCAATGTTGTCTCGATGCACCCTTTCTCGTCCCCTATGGAGAGCCTTTTCCTTTTCTCCGATTATGACAGGCGTAGAGATACCCTTTTAGATATGTACAGGGGTTATTTTGAGCTTATGAATACTCTCGGGGCGAAGATATTCGTTTTACACGGAGCTATTCTTAGTGCGAAATGCTCGGACGAAAGGTATTTTGAGCGTTATTCTATGCTTCTCGACATAGCCGAGGAGTACGGCGTTACGGTTGCACAGGAGAATATATGCTACTGTAAGAGCAAGGACCTCGACTTTTTAAAGAGGCTTAAGGAAAACTGTGGCGACAGGACGAAATATGTGCTTGATATAAAGCAGGCAGTCCGTACAGGACTTTCTCCCTACACCATAATCGACGCTCTCGGAAGCGACATCGTTCACGTTCACATAAGCGACAATTCTCCCGAAGCTGACTGTCTTCCTGTAGGGAAGGGAAGCTTCGATTTCGGAAGGCTTATTGAAAAGCTCGACGGTATCGGCTATAACGGTGCACTTTTAATTGAGCTTTACAGGAATAACTACGGCGAATACTCCGAGTTATACGAGGGTATGAAAAAAATCGGCGATATTATTGCAAAACGAGAAAAAATATGATATAATATACTTACAGTATATTATCTGAAAGGAAAACTCTTATGATTTGTCCCGAATGCGGTTATTGCGACAGCAAGGTTATAGATTCACGGCCTACTGACGGAAAGATAAGACGAAGACGCGAATGTCTTTCCTGCAAATGCAGATTTACCACATACGAAATAGTTGAAGACACGCCTCTTATGGTAGTAAAGAAGGACTGTTCCCTTGAGCCCTTCAACGCACAGAAGCTTATTGACAAGCTTTTAAGGGCGACGGTAAAGAGACCTGTTTCCCTCGAGACCATAGAGAATATGGTATATGAAATTGAGGCTGATTTTAAAAACAGTCTTCAGCGGGAGATACCCTCTGACAAGATAGGCGAAGCGGTACTTAAGAAGCTTAAGGTCATTGATTCTGTTGCATATATACGTTTTGCGTCAGTATATCGTGATTTTAATGACACAGAAAGCTTTATAAAGATTATATCCGAGCTTGAAAACAAATAAAATCTCTGAAAAAAAGCCGAGCGAAGCGAGTAAAGAAAATTTTTGGTCAAGCTTTTTATAAAAAGCTTGTCAGGGGCAAGGGGCGGAAGCCCCAAATAGATGTAAGGGGGCTCTGTCCCCTTTAACCCCTGCAAGCCTTTAAAAAGGCTTGACCTAAATTTCTTTACTCGCTTCGCTCGGCTTTATAAGAGAAAAAGACGGCACATTGTGCCGTCTTTTCGTTTATCTGTATTCGCTTACGATTTCATCCATCTTTCCTGCATCAGACGCTACCGCCTGTGCTACACGCATACTTTCTGTTGCTGTGTCGGTGTTATGTGAAATAACCTGTGAAATGTTGTCTATGTAGGACTTAACTGTGTTAATGGAGACAGCCTGCTGTTTTGTAAGCCCTGTAATGTTGTTGGCGTATTCAGCACTCTTGTTGGCTGTTGTAATTACCTCGTTCATCTTGTTGGCTACGCCGTCAGCAATTTCCTTGCCTCTATTTACAGCCACAAGGGATTCGTCAATAAGCTCGGTTGTGTTCTGTACAGCCTCAGCACTCTTGTTAGCGAGGTTTCTTACCTCGTCCGCTACGACCGCGAAGCCCTTACCCATATCGCCTGCTCTCGCCGCTTCAACGGAAGCGTTTAAAGCTAAGATATTAGTCTGGAATGCGATGTCCTCAATAGCCTTTACAATGCCCTGAATCTTAGCGGAGGTCGTTTCGATCTCTCTCATAGCGTCTATCATATTACGCATCTCAGCCTGGCTTTCGCCAAGGAGGGTCTTACTCTTGCCGGCGGATTCAGAAGCCTTTTCAGCCTCGTTGATGCTGTTCTGGTTTTCACGGGTAACAAGCTTTATCTCTTCGGTAATACGTGCGATTTCAGCCTGCTGCTGTTCAGAAGAAGCGCTTATAGCAGCGGCGATTTCCTTCATATCTCCCGAATACTTGTTTACGGCAGCGGATATGCCTGCAATCTTTGAAACTACCTGACGCTGGTTATCAGCCATAACGTTGCTTTCGTCAACCTGTGTGCGTACCTGCTCGAGAAGTCTTTCGGTCTCCTCTTCGGCAGCCTTAACGGACTGTATCTGCTTATTTGTTAATTTTACAAAGTAGAGGATAAGGAACGCACCGATGTTTATACCTGCAATTCCCTTTATGATAATGCTCGTTTCAACATCGCTATAAACCATATCTCTTAAGAAAATTCCCGCAACAGCTACAACGTCCATAATGCCCCAGTGGATATAAAGGCTCTTAGGGTTAAGATAAACGCCGCCCATAGCCATTGACGCAAGCATAAGGGGGAACATAACGTGGAGCTCCCCCTTCGTTGCGGAAGCGGCAATAATTATAAGAAGCTGTACCTGTGTTATAATGGTGCTTAAGGTAAGGGTTTTCATCTTTTTACCAAGAACAAAAACGAAAAGTGCCGCTAAAACGCCTGCACCGATTACAACTCCGCCGACAACGGGAGAGTTAGAAACGAAATTTACCACGCCGAAAACAACACATACAGCAACTATTATAAGTGTGTGTATTTTAAGAGTTTTCGAGGGAAACCCTTTTGAAAAAGGGCTTTCCCTCGAGCTCCCTTCCGAAAACTTTCAGTTTAAATTTAAGACCCACAGGGTATTACCCTGTGGGTCTTAAATTTATATTAAAAGTCTTTGGAAGAGGGTTCGGGAGAAAACCTTTCTTCAGAAAGGTTTCTCCCGAGAGTTCTCGTAACCGTTTCTGTAAAAAACAATTGACCCTGCTGTTTTACAACAGCAGGGCCGTAGGTTTTATGAAATTACTTCTTAGCCTTAGCAGCGGGCTTCTTAGCAGGAGCCTTGGGAGCTTCAGCCTTCTTTGCTTCTGCCTTGGGAGCTTCTTCCTTCTTAACTTCAGCCTTAGGAGCTTCAGTCTTCTTAGCGGGAGCCTTCTTAGCAGGAGCCTTAGGAGCTTCTTCCTTCTTAGCTTCAGCCTTAGGAGCAGCAGCCTTAGGAGCTTCAGCCTTCTTAGCGGGAGCCTTCTTTGTTTCAGCCTTAGGAGCTTCAGCCTTCTTAGCAGGAGCCTTCTTAGCAGCAGCCTTGGGAGCTTCAGCCTTCTTAGCAGGAGCCTTCTTAGCGGGAGCCTTCTTAGCGAAGAAGGAGAGGATGTCTGCATAGCTTACGGGTCTGTCAACTTCGAGAGCACCGGCAGCGATAGCTTCGTCAACAGTAACCTTGCCTGCAAGGATATTCTTATAAGTTTCAGCAGTAGCTCTGAAAGTAGCGGTTGCACCTACGTAGTCGTAAGGTTCAACGCTGAAAACGCCGTCCTTTAATGCGAAGTAGAAAACGCCTTCGCCGTCGCCGTCGATTACACACTGGAATGCGAAATCTCCTTCTAGCTTATCTGTATCAGACTTAAGCATTGTTTTCTTTAAGTCAGCAAAAATCTTTTCGTATGTCATTATAGTTCCTACCTTTCCCTTTTCTGGTTGGTTGGAGGCATCGAAAACGAACACCTCTTTTATTTGGTATGTATTATAACACAATATTTCCGCTATTTCAAGCGGTTTTCTTTAAGTTAGTGCAATTTGATTAAAAATATTATTCAAATAATAAAAAAACCGTGCAAAATACGTTATAAAATGCGGTTTTAAGCGTTAAAATAAGGAAATCTAACGCTTTTTCTCAGTCTTCTTTTCCGAGATAATCGAGAACCTTGTCTGTACTCCAGAAGAAATTATCCTTACCGATTTTTTCTTCAAGTCCGCATCTCTGGAACATTTCGGTTACTGTCGGATTGACACAGGAGAAGTAAATTTTCTTATTCTGTGCCATAAGCTCATCGCAAAGCTCGTTTAATGCACTTACGCCCGAAAGGTCGGCAATCGGCACGCCTCTTACGGAGAAGATAACGTATTCCTCGTCATCGGTAACGACTTCCTTTAATCTGTCACGGAGCTTGTTGGCTGTACCAAAATAGAGAGGGCCTGTGATATATGCGACACGTGTTTTTGCGAAGGTCTTGAGTGCCTTTTCGCTTACGTCCATATTATCTGTTCTTATTCCGCTTATATTCACAGTCATTTCGGAAACCTTAAGCACGAACATAATTACGGAGAATAAAACGCCGATAATAATAGCGATAGTAAGGTCGAAAATTACTGTTGCTACCATTGTTATAAGGAACTGGAACATTGCGGTCTTTATTTTTCTGCCGAAGATGTCCTTTATTACCTCGAACTCGTTCATTCTTACAGCGGTAACGATAAGTACGCCTGCAAGAGCGGCAAGGGGGATTTTAGACATAACGCCGCCTAAGAGGAACATAGAGAGAATAAGTACAACGGAATGGATAATACTTGTAAGACGGGTCTGGCCGCCTGCCTTTATAGCTACGCTTGTACGTGCGATAGCGGCAGTTGCGGGTACGCCGCCGAAGAAGGGGATAATTATATTGCCGAGACCTTGTGCTACAAGCTCCATATCGGAATCGATAGGCTCGTTCTTCATTCTTCCTGCCGAAGCTCCGCAAAGAAGGCTTTCGATAAGACCGAGGGCGGCAATACTTACAGCAGGGATTATAAGACCGTTTATTTCAGACCAGTTTATTGCGGAAATATCGAGGCGGTTTTCGAGGAAGAGGGTTTTAGGAATCTCGCCTACAACCGAAACATCGAATTTAAAGATAAAGTTGGCAATAGTTGCGAGGATTATTGCTACTAAGGAAGAGGGGACGATACCGTTAAGCTTTTTCGGGTAGATAAACATAAACACGATTACCGCAAGACCGATTAAGAACGATGTCATATTAAAGCTCTGTTCGAGGGTAAAGTAGCTTATAAGCTTATCGATAGTGCTTTCGCCCTCGCTTGTAAGCCCTGTGAGGTTATTTATCTGACCGAAAGCGATAATGATTGCGATACCCGAGGTAAAGCCTGTAATTACAGGAGTCGGGATAAAGGAGACGATACCGCCGAGCTTGAATATACCACAGATAAGCAGTATAACGCCCGAAATAAGACAGGCGATAAATACGCCGTTAAGTCCGTGCTGTGCCACGAGGGAGATAAGGATAGCGGACATAGCACCTGTGGGTCCGGAAATCTGGTAAGACGCACCGGAGAAAACGCCCATAATAAGACCGGCCATAAGGGCGGTTACGAGACCGGACGCCGCATCGGCACCGCTGGACACACCGAAAGCGAGAGCGAGGGGGAGAGCAACAGCGGCTACGGTTATACCTGCTAAGAGGTCTTTACCGAATTTTTTTCCGTTATAGCCCGAAAACTCAGTTTTAAGCCTCCGGACATATCTTTTTGCGAGATTCATTTTACAATTCCTTTCATTTTTACACATTATTCTTATATATTTCTTAACCATAACAATTTTACGCCCAGAAGCCCTTTTTGTCCACATTAATAAAGCAAGAATTTTAAAAGATTTTGCGGTTGAATTTTGGGTAAAATGACTTTGTTTAGTGAATAGTGAATAGTGTATAGTGATTAGTTGAGGTGTAAGCTTAGCTGACGGATTTAAAAATGATTTCAATGTTGATGTAGGGGCGACCTGTGGTCGCCCTTTGTTTAGTGAAGAGTTAAGAGTTAAGAGTTAAGAGTGAAGAGTTAAGGTATCGCCTTTGGCGATGGATTTAAAAATGATTTCAATGTAGGGGCGACTATCCGTCGCCCGTATTTTTCAAATCCGTCCGCCAAAGGCGGACACCACAATCTTTCATTCTTCATCATTCATTTTTCATCTTTTAAAATCCGTATTGCAAAAAGATAAAAATCGTGATATAATAAACTATGTACATTCAAAAAGGCTTGTTTTTAAAGAGAAAGGTATTTTATGCTCGATTATAAAAATAAACATTGCGGTCAGTGCGGAGATGTATTTAAAGAAAATGACGATATAGCTGTGTGCCCCGATTGCGGTACTCCGCTCCACCGTTCCTGCTGGACAGGGCATTGTCCTAATGAGGAACGTCACGGCAACGGGTACGTATGGTCAGAAAATGAAAACAAAAATACAAATACAGATACAAATAACAGCGGTACCCCTGTTATAGATAAAAACCGCTGTGGTATATGCGGTGAAATGTTAAGCGGAAACGCTGTTTTCTGTCCCGACTGTAAAACAGGTATGCACCTTAAATGCTATATGGAAAACGGCGGTTGTCCTAATGCGGAGAACCACGATAAAATGAGAACAAACGATGATGACGAGGATTTTAACGGCGAGCCGAGAATTTTTATCGATACCTTCGAGTCCTTCGCCGAGAAAATTACAAATCATCCTATCACGAATAAGGAAACGGGAGAACCCCTTACCTGTCACGGCGTTACCCAGACAGAGCTTCTCCACTTTTTAGGCAAATATAACTTAAGTACGCCCCGATATATCGGGCTGTTCCTCAGAATGGCAAATTCAAAGAAAAAGACAGCATTCAATCTGTGGGCAGGGCTTCTTATGCCTTATTACCAGTTTTATCAGAAGATGATAGGCCCCGCAACTATTCTCCTTATTGCCACATTTATTCTCGAAATCCCACAGTTTCTTGCAACTTTCGAGAGCCTTGCAACAGGGAAGCCTGTTGAATATTTTGCAGTAAACAGCAAGTTCCCTGTGCTTATGGAGGTTCTTGCTTTCGTTTCCCTCGTGCTTCAGATAATTACCGCTTTCTTCAGCGATTTTATCTATATGCACTGGACAGTAAACAAAATAAAGAATATCCGTGAAATTTACCGTAACGCTCCCGAGGCGGAGTATTACGAGGCTCTCGCTAAAAAGGGCAATCCTAAGTGGTTCTATGTATTTATAGGACTTGGAATCTCATTAGCGGTATATTATCTCTTTTCAGCATTTCTCTTTTTATAAAGTTCAGACAAAATTCAAAAAAAGGAGGCGATAACTCTTGTTCGGAGGAAAAATACAGGAATTCTACGAGAAATACGGATTAAGATGCGTGTATCCGCCTCTCTTTATATTCTCGTTTCTTTTTAATATCCTTGCGTCTATCGGAATGGACTATCCCGCTATGGACCCTAACGAGCTCGGAGTAATCGCCGTTTCACAGTTTTTTGCAGGCAAGAGCTGGGCAGGCATTATGGTATCCGTCGATTACTACTACGGATTTTTACAGGGGCTTATCTATACTCCTGTAATGCTCCTTTTCGATAATCCTGTGTTACAGTATAAAGCAATCGCTGTTATAAACGCACTTCTTATAAGCTGTGTGCCTCTTCTCGCAATAAGCATATCAAGAAGAGCAGGCATAGTAAAGCTCTGGAAAATGCTGGTTATAGCTTTTGTTTCGGGCGGTTACTGCTGTTATTACGCACATTCAAAATTTGCCTGGACCGAAACTATAACAATACTTATACCCTGGATTATTTTAAGGCTTATCCTCGGTCTTTCCGAACAGAAGAACAAGCCCAAGGCACATTTCTTCTCCGCTCTCGTAGGAATACTTTGCGGTATTGCTCCCGGGGCACATATCCGCCTTATTATAATCCCCATAGCCGTTATAATCATAATTATTTTTGAAAGACTAGTTTACAATAAAAAGTCGGTGCTTCTTACGGCATTTATCCCGTCATTCGTTGCTTTTTCGGCTCTTTCGGTTTTCACAACCTACATTTTACAGAAAGAGCTTTGGCTTTGCAACGACCCGTCGAAGCTCAACAACACTCTTTCAAACCTTTTCGTAAGCTTAAGCGGAGATATTGAAAACGGCCCACAGCGTTTCATACAGGCTGTTTTCGGTCAGCTTTATTATTTCATAACCTCTACCTGGGGTCTCGGTGCTCTTGCGTTCTGTCTTTTCGGGGCGGTAACCTACCGTTCGGTAAAACAGAAAATAGCAGGAAACCAACATACATACTCCCACAACATAGCGGTTATCGGTATTTTCGCTTTTCTTACGGCAATCTTCTCCGTTATTGCGGGAACTCTTTACCGTTTCGGAACCGACGGCTTTTACGTTTACCAGGATAACGTACTTTTCGGAAGATTTTTAGACAGCGTTATTCCTTTCTCTCTCATATTCGTACTTGCGGTTCTTTTTACAAGCTCCGTAAAGCTGAATAAAATTCTCGGTTCGGCGATAATATGCGGTGTTGTATATCTCGTATTCTTCGTGGTGACTGTTCCTGTGATACTGGAATGCGAATCGTCGAGAATCGCCCCCATACTCGCTCTCTATCCCTTACGAATAGGTGCAGCGGGAGCGGAGCTTCTTAATTTCAACTCGCTTCTTCTTACCGTATCGGCGGTATTCTGTGTACTTGCAGTATTCGTGGTAGTTATAAGCTGTACAAAAAAATACCGTTCGTCAGTTATTTCCTTTATGATATGCGGACTTACGGTATATTCCATAATCTTTATCTCGGGAACATATCTTCCTATGTGCCGTAACGAATCTGTGGCGAAGAACGAAGCCGTAGCCGAGCTTTCCGAAAGCGTTTATAACCAGAACGGTGCTCCGCCTCTTACCCTTTACAACATAAACCGCCACGACGCCCTTATGCTCCAGTTCTTAAACACAAACATAAGCGTACGTATTACATACGATATTGAAACGATTCCCGAAAACTGCTTCGTTGCGGTAAAGAAGGACGAGGACGTTGACGCACTTTTAAACAGCCGTACGCCCTTCCTTCTCGTTTCGGGCAACGACAAGCTCAAGCTTTATGCCTACGGCGACAGAGCGGTAGCGTATATGCGTTCACAGAACCCCGAGGGCGAGGATTCGGAGAACATCCCCCTTATAACCACAGAAGCCTCCGAAACAACTCCCGAGGTTACGACTGTTCCCACGGAAACCACAGTCACAACCACAAGACGAACCTCTTTTACAACAGAGCGTACGCCTATAATCTCCACATATAACCCCCCCGAGGTTGTTACCTCACACGTTGATGATATAGGCGACGAGTTCGAGTGGGCGGACATAGAATAGTGAAGAGTGAATAGTGAATAGTGAA
>JAGANY010000009.1 GCA_017624025.1 Ruminiclostridium sp.
ATAGTGAATAGTGAATAGTGAAGAGAGAAGAGCGAGGGTATCGCCTACGGCGATGGATTTAAATAAAACTCTGCACAAATGCACTTCATAAAAGGCTTTTTTAAAATTCACGCCCACAGGGCGCTCCTCAACTATTCACTATTCATTATTCACTTTTCACTTTATAAATCACATTATAGAGTTTATCGACAAGCTGAAACGCACCCTTAGGGGTGCGTTTTTTAGTGAATAGTGAATAGTGAAGAGAGAAGAGCGAGGGTATCGCCTATGGCGATGAATTTAAATTCGATTTTGCTGAAAAACACATTATTTCATTTTTTAATCTGTCAGCGAAGCTGACACCTCATCTCTTCATTCTTCACTTTTCTCCCTTAACTATTCTGTTGCATTTTTTAACATAAATAACAGCTTTTGCGTATTGTTTTTCTTTCGGATATATGATATACTTTTAGGTAATAACCTTAAAGGAGATTCGGCTATGAGCGAAAAAAGACTTTTATGCGATAAATGGGAGTTTTCCGTTAATCCTATAGAAACAGAATATTCGGAAAAGCTTCCCTTCGAGACTGTTGATATTCCCCACGACTGGCTTATTTATGATACAAAAAACCTTTATAAGACCTCTACAGGCTGGTACAGAAGAAAGCTTTCCTATATTCCTGACGGAAACAGAAGAGCTCTTCGTTTCGAGGGCGTTTATATGGACAGCCGTGTTTATGTCAATGGTAAATTATGCGGTGAATGGAAATACGGCTACTCTACCTTTGAGTTCGATATTACTGATTATCTCGAAGAGGGCGAAAACCTTATTTCTGTACGTGTTGATTATAGAGAGCCTAACTCGAGATGGTACTCGGGAGCAGGAATTTACCGCCGTGTATGGTTAAAGACATATCCCCAGTGCCACCTTGTTTCTGACGGCGTTTATATTTCGGCAGATACTGAGGGCAACGTAACCGTTACGGCTGAAACAGAAAGACCCGAGGGAGTAAATACCTCTGAGCTTGTTATCCGCCACCGTATTCTTGACGGCGACAGGGAAATTGCCGTAAAGGAAAACGGATGCTGTGCCTTCGACAGAAGCAGGATTACTGAAATCATCCGTCACGACGGCTTTAACTATACCGTAAACACCGATTATCTTAAAATAGAAAACCCGATACTCTGGGACATTGAAAACCCGAAGCTCTACACGCTGGTTACTGAGCTTTTAAGAAACGGCGAGGTTATCGACAGCGAGGAAAACCGCTTCGGCTTAAGAAAGGCAGAGTTTACGGCAGATAAGGGCTTTTTCCTTAACGGTAAGCACATTAAGCTTCACGGAAGCTGTGAGCATCACGACCTCGGCTCCCTCGGAGCAGAGGTAAACAAGACTGCTTTAAGACGCAAGCTTTCCTCTCTTCGTACTATGGGCGTAAACGCTATCAGAACGAGCCACAATATGCCTGCAAAGGAAATGATGGAGCTTGCGGACGAAATGGGTATTCTTATTCTTTCGGAAGCCTTCGATATGTGGGAGATGCCTAAGACGACCTATGACTATGCGAGATTTTTCAAGGAATGGATAGTAAAGGACGTTGCGTCCTGGGTACGCCGTGACAGAAATCATCCTTCTCTTATAGGCTGGAGCATAGGCAACGAAATCTATGATACCCACGCCAGCGACAGAGGACAGGAGGTAACTTCTATCCTTATGGGTCTTGTCCGTGAGCACGACCCTCGCTGTAACGGATATGTCACTATCGGCTCAAACTATATGCAGGGCGAAAATGCACAGAAATGTGCGGATATAGTGAAGCTTGCGGGCTATAACTACGCGGAAAGACTTTACGAGGAGCATCATAAGGCTCATCCCGACTGGATGATATACGGAAGCGAGACCGCTTCGGTTATCCAGAGCCGAGGCATTTACCATTTCCCCTTGTCACAGCCTGTACTTGCGGACGATGACGAACAGTGCTCCGCTATCGGCAACTGTGCAACGGGCTGGGGTGCTAAAAATACTGAGTACTGCATCATAAAAGACCGTGACGCAAAGTTCTGTGCAGGTCAGTTTATCTGGACAGGCTTCGACTATATAGGCGAGCCTACCCCTTATTCAACCAAAAACAGCTATTTCGGACAGTACGATACAGCAGGCTTCCCCAAGGACAGTGCTTACGTATTCCGTGCGGAATGGACAGACTATAAAAAATCCCCCTTCGTTCATATTTTTCCTTACTGGGATTTCAACGAGGGACAGGATATTGACGTTCGTGTTACCTCCAACGCACCCTTCGTAAAGCTTTTCTTTAACGGAAAGCTTATAGGCGAAAAGGCTATCGACCACGAAAAGGGTACAGAGCTTACCCTCGACACGATACTGAAATACGAAAAGGGAGAGCTTGTTGCTATTGCTTTTGATGAAAACGGAAACGAGATTGCCCGTGACACAAGAAAGTCCTTCGGCGATACAGCCGAGATAAGACTTGTACCCGATAAGACAGAGCTACTGGCAAATGGCGAAGACCTTATCTTTATTGATATTTCGGCTTATGATAAGGATGGGGAACACGTTGCAAATGCAAACAACCGTGTTTTTGTGGAGATAAGCGGAGCGGGAAGACTTATCGGTCTCGATAACGGCGATTCTACCGACTATGAGCAGTACAAGGGTACTTCCCGCCGTCTCTTTTCGGGCAAGCTTTTAGCTGTTATTGCTTCCGAAACAAAGGCGGGGGATATAAACGTAAAGGTCTCCTCAAAGGGACTTCCCGACAGCGTTCTTACTCTTAAAGCTGTTGAAGCGGAGATAACAGAGGGTATCTCTGCAACCGCAAGAAATACCGAGAGAGAATTTGATTGCACTATGGGCAAGGATGACGTACCCATAAGAAAAATCGATATTACCGCTAAAAACACAGAGTTTACCACCGAAACACGTACCCTTCAGTTCAGCGTTAAGACTCTCCCCGAAAACAACACCTATTCAGAAGAAATCGAGTACCGTATAACTACCGTACTCGGCATAGCGTCTCCTCTCGCTGAAATTGACAGCGTTGAAAACGGAGTTGTAACAGTAACCTGTAAGGGTGACGGAGAATTCTATCTCCGTGCTTTATGCAAGAACGGTACCGATAAATATCATATAATCTCCGCTGTAAAGCTTACGGCGAGCGGTATCGGTTCCGCTATGTTCAATCCTTATGAGCTTGTACTCGGCGGTTTAAGAACGGTACAGAGCGAAAATGTCGGCAACGGTATCCAGCACGGAGCGAAATTTGCTTATGAGCCGAGCTGGTTCGGTTTTGAAAATGTCGATTTCGGCCCTGTGGGAAGTGATACGGTTACTGTTCCGATATTCGCAAACTGTTCAACTCCAGTAAGAATAAAATTCTATGACGGAATACCTTCCGAGGGCGGAGAGCTTATCGGCGATTTCGAATACTTCAAGAAATCAATCTGGCTCACCTATATCCCCGAAACCTATAAGCTTTCAAAGGTTTTAAGAGGCGTTCATACCTTCGTTATGGAATCCTCCTACGGCTTCGATATTCACGGATTTTATTTCGACAAGTACGATAAGGAGTTTTCGGAAATCGAGGCGGTAAGCCGTGAAAAAATCTATGGTGATAAGTTTACGGAAAACGAGACGGATATTACAGGTATCGGCAATAACGTGCTTCTCGATTTCGGAGAGTTCGACTTTACCGAAAACCAGCCTAAAAAGCTCTTTGTAACAGGTAAATCCGCTCTTCCCTTAAACAGTATTACCGTTATCTTCAAGAGAGAAGAGGAAAAGCGTCTGATTGCGGAATTTAAGGGAGCGGAAAGCTATACCGAACGTGAGTTTGACGTTTCGGGCATAAGCGGAAAATGCAACGTTTCCTTTACATTCTTACCCGGAAGCGACTTCGACTTCAAGTCCTTCAGATTTGAGAAATAAGCATCTAAGTTCAACGGAAATCTTCTTTTCTCTCAAAAAAGCCGAGCGAAGCGAGCAAAAAAAGTTTAGGTCAAGCCTTTTCAAAGGCTTGTCGGGGGCAAGGGGTCGGGGACAACGGCTCGTTGCGGAAGCCCCAGACTTGTGAACACTTCGTATAAAGACAGTATTAACGGACGGCGAAAGCTGTCCGTTAAGCTTTTATTGACATTTTATAAAGCTGTTGATATAATGAAAAACAGAAAAGAGGGATAGGAATGGTCATACTCATAACAGGGGCTTCCCATACAGGAAAAACTAATCTTTCACAGAAGCTTCTCGAAAAATATAAATACCCATATTTATCCATAGACCACTTGAAAATGGGGCTTATAAGAAGCAAAAATACCGAGCTTACTCCTTTGAGCGATGATAATGAGCTTACGGAGTATCTCTGGCCCATTGTCCGTGAAATCATAAAGACAGCAATCGAAAACAGGCAGAATCTTATTGTGGAGGGCTGTTATATACCTTTCGGCTGGAAAGAAGACTTTACGGAGGAGTATCTTGGTGAGATAAGGTATTACTGCCTTGTGATGAGCGAAAAGTATATAAGAAACAATTTTTCTGATATAAAGAAATATGCGGATGTTATTGAAAAACGCCTTGATGACGGGGATTGTACCTTAGAAAGCGTTATTGAAGACAACAGGGAGTTTCTGAGGCTTGCGGTTGAGCATAATGTAAATTATCTGCTTATTGATGATGAATATAAAATTGATGTCGAATTGATGTAAATAAACTGAAACAGGGGAAGAAGCTTCTCCTGTTTTGCTTTATGTAAAGAATAATTAACGCGTATCGGTGCAAAGTATTCTTGAAACGGGTATTACAATTTTCCTTGTTGATAATTGTGCAACTTCACTAAATCAAAGACGAAAATTTATGCAAATATATTTTATTTTACTATTTAGGACTTGAAAATTAAGATTAATTATGCTATAATGACTTAGACTTAGTTTTTTTCATAAAGGAGGCGGTAGTATGAAAGCCTGTAGCTGGTGCTTATGGATCGGCAGTAAAAAAGTTTTTAATATAAGACAGCTTCGTGAGTGCTTTGATACTGACGTTCTCATTGGTTACTATAAGAGCGGTGTTCTCGAAAAGTGGCTTATTGAAGCCGAAGAGAAGGCTGTGCTTGAAAAGGTACAGGGTATTGACCGTGGCGGAGATATTGCTTCACAGCTTGAATTTGTGTTCGGCGTACGTCCCGACCCTAAGCCTGAACCGATAAAGGAAGAAATCGTTTATCCAGAGGTAGTTGAGAGCGTAAGGCTCGCATTATTGGCGGTATCGGGAGAATATAAGGGCGTATTTTTAAACGGCAGTTCGAGCTTTAACGGCAGTTTTTCGCCCTCGAGCTTCAGAAGTATTCACGAATGGGAATTCGAGAACGGTTCCTTTAATAAAGGCTCTTTCCGTAAAGGCTCATTCAACGCTTTTTCCGGCTCCTTCAGAAGCGGTTCTTTTTCGGGCAGTTCCTTCCGCCTCGTAAAGACCTCGTTTAAGAGCGGTTCTTTTTCTTCCGGCTCATTCAGATTTTCTTCCGGCGGAAGCTTCCGTTATTTTATCGGGGAAGCAGAGATTACTGCCGAAGAATACAAGAGGACGAGAATAAACCTTTCGTCCTGCCCCTTAAACGAACACGGATACGGAATACACCGTATTTAACGGAGCTTTTTATGGATGCGATTCACGTAAATTCAACAAAGCCGTTCTTTATAAAGCATAAGAACGGCGATTATTTTATAGAAGATTTTACACTTTATAACACCGTTATTTCCGCCCTTATGTGGCGGAAGCTGAACGGTGATATTTTTATGTGTACAGACAGCCTCGGAGCTTCTTATTATAAGAAGCTGGGGCTTGAAAAGGTGTGGAACGGGGTATTGGATGTAATCCCTATGGATATGGAGGGGATAAACCCCGAAATGTTCTGGGCAGGGGGAAAGCTTCTTGCTATGAGAGAGATGAAGGGCGACTATGCCCTTGTTGACGAGGATTTTATTGTGTGGAAGACCCTCGCTCTTTCAAAGACAGCGGTAACCGTTGCTCACAGGGAAGACCTTATGCCCGATGTTTATCCCGACCCCGACCTTTTCGGAGCGGATTTTCCGCTTCTTAAAAGGCTAAATAAATCGGTATTGCCCTGTAACACGGCATTTTTATATATCCCCGACGAGTCCTTCAGAAACTTTTATTTAAGCCAGTCCATAGGCTTTATGAAATCCTCGGAGAGCTGTTCGGACTATCTCTGTCACATGGTTTTTGCGGAGCAGAGGCTTCTTGCTATGCTTTGCGACTATTCGGGCATTGAAATCGAAACTCTTCTCGATAAGGACAGGCTTTTCGTTGCACAGGACGATTATACTCATCTCTGGGGAGCGAAGCAGGTGCTTCGGGACAATGATGACTACAGGGAGAAATTCCTTGAACGTTGCAGAAACAGGATAAGAACGGATTTTCCGGAGTATGAGTA
>JAGANY010000010.1 GCA_017624025.1 Ruminiclostridium sp.
AGTGATGAGTGATGGAATCGCCTACGGCGATGGATTTAAATAAAACTCTGCACAAACGCGCTTCATAAAAGGCTTTTTTAAAATTCACGCCCACAGGGCGCTCCTCAACTATTCACTATTCATTATTCACTTTTCACTTTAAAAATCACATTATAGGGTTTATCGACAAGCTGAAAGGTCACAGCGTACTGTGACCTTTAATTTTTTTCAGATACGTCCGCCGGAAGAGGACACCTCAATTTTTCACTTTTCACTCTTAACTCTTCACTATTTTGTAACCGATTTGTAATAATTTGTAACCGTTTTGTAATTGCTTTTCGGATTACGGAGTGATATACTTTAATCGTAGGAAATTACCTCTGCCTTGCCCTTGCGGCACTTACATAACCGTCGCTGTAGTAGGCGATAACGCTTTTTTCACGCTTTTCATCAAGGTCATACCCCTTTACCGTCATACCCGAAAGGTTCATAAGCTCCGCCGCACGTACCTCCTTTGCGTCGCACCGCATAACGTTTATTCCGCCGCACACAATAAAGAACTCGCCGTTCACAACATTTATCGCACCCTCGTCCCCCAGCTTTTTCTCGCGGAAGGTCTCACTGTCACGTTCGGTAACATATTTTATGGGAGTCTTATCGAATTTAAGAAGCATATCATAAGGCATTCCGCTCTGTTTTTTCTTCTTTCCAAACAGCATTTCTATCCCCTCTTCTACGGTTTTTTGTAATTTTATTGTACCATTTCCCCCGAATAATGTCAAGGTTTGTGCATACATACCATTGACACAATCAGCGATTGAGTGTAAAATTGATATAGTTATGTTTGTTTTTAATATAGTTATGTTTAAATATATAGAGGAACTGATTTATCTATGGAAAACAATTTAAAGCTTTGTATGGGCTGTATGTGCCGCAAAGAGTACAGCGGACCCTGTGAAATGTGCGGATATATGGATAATACCGCTTATCTCCCTTCGTATCTTCCGCCTAAAACAGTGCTTATGAACCGCTATATCGTAGGAAAGCTCCTTGCATATAACGGCGAGGGTGCTGTATATATCGGATACGATACCGAGCTTAATAAGGCTGTGGAGATAAAGGAATATATGCCCGATTTACTCTGCACAAGAAAAAAAGGCGAAAATACAATAACGGTAAACAGCGATTCCCTCCCTCTCTATAAATCCTATCTTTCGGAATTTGCCGACCTCTATAAGACGCTTATGAATAACGATGAAACCGAAAGCGTCCAGAAAATCTATGGCATCTTCTCCGAAAATAACACAGGATATGTTATAATGGAGCGTCTCGGAGGAATCCCCCTTTCCGAATATCTTAAGAATTTCGGCGGAGTTATGAACTGGGAAAGCGTAAGAGAAATCTTTCCGCCCCTCTTTACCGCCCTTAATATTCTTCATTCCTGTGGAATCGTCCACAGAGGCTTAAGCCCCGAATCCATATTTATTGACGAAAGAGGCAGACTTAAGCTTACCGCCTTCGGAATCTCCGCAAGCCGTACCGCCGATTCCAGTCTCAACCAGGAGCTTTTCCCCGGCTACGCCGCTCCCGAGCAGTATTCCCTCTCCGAGAGACAGGGAGGCTGGACAGATATATACGGAATCTGTGCGGTTCTTTACCGCGTTCTTACGGGTACAGAGCCTCAGCCTGCCGATGAACGTATCCGTGACGATATGCTTGCCGAACCGTTCCTCGTAAACCGTTCAATTCCCCAGAATGTTTCAAGAACTATCGTAAACGGTCTTTCCCTCGACCAGAATAACCGTATCCATAATGTAAATATGCTTGTCGGAAAGCTTTTTGAACAGCCTAAGGCAAACGACGAACCCGACGGTCCCGTAAGACCTCTTGTCGCTCCCGAAAATATTCCGCCGCTGGCTGAGAAAAAGCCTGTACAGAAGAAGCCTGTACAGAAATCAAGAAAAAAGAAAAAGGAAAAATCGAATATCGGTACTATTGTCGGTATCTCCGTATTCCTTGCTATTGTAACGGGCTTTATTATCGCTATCGCTTATTTCTCGAAGCAGCCCGCCACTATTCCCCCTCCCCAGCAGACAACAACCTCTGCAACAACAACTCCTCCCGTTACAACCGCACCTATTACGACTGCTCCCACAAGTGCATCGGAAACCACAACAACGGCTGACAATGCGGAAAAGATACTCCTTCCCGACTTTGTAAACCGCTTCTATAATACCCTCGAATCCCGTTACTCTATGCTCGTTTTCAACCCTACATACGAGTATAACGATACCTATGCCGAAGGAATCGTCTTCGACCAGGATATCGAAGCAGGTACCGAGGTTACAGGCGGAACTATCGTAAACCTTAAGGTAAGTAAGGGTCCCGAATCCGTTGCCCTTCCCGATTACGTAGGTATGAAGGTTGAAGAATATACCTCGAAATTAAGCGAGCTCGGTATAAAATACGACACCGAATCCGAAGAAACCTCCGAGGTAAAGGGCGGATATGTCGTACGCTGCAGCAAGGAGATAGGCGACAAGGTTCTTATCGCCGAGGACGAAAGCGTTATTGTATATTACGCTGTCGCTCCGAAGAAGACAGAAACAACGCCCGAAGAGCCCGAAGAGCCTGAGGAAGCCGAAACCGAAGAGGCTGAACCGGAAGAGCCGGAAGAAACCGAACCCGAAGAAGAATAAGAGCAAAAGGACTGAAAGACAATGGATTTAAACGCAATCCGTGCGGAAATAGATAAGATTGACGAGGAGCTTGTAAAGCTTTTTGAAAAACGCTCCGAGCTTGCCTGTGACGTTGCAAGATACAAGAAGGAAAACAATATGGAGGTTTTCCAGAAGGGCAGAGAGCAGTTCATTCTCGATAAGGTTAACGCAAGCGTTTCCGAGCCTATGAAGAGCAGTGCGAATATCCTGTTCACTACGATAATGGACCTTTCGAAATGCCGCCAGTGGCAGCTTCTTACCGAAAAGAAGGACTTTAACGTTCATAAGCCCATGAGCGGAAGACCTATCGCCGCTACCGTTACAAAGGGAAGCTATTCCGCTGTAGCCTGTGAAAAATTCTTTGACGGAAAGTGCGATGCAAAATATGTCCGCCACTTTGAAGAGGTTTTCGAAATGGTTGAAAAGGGCGAGGTGGATTACGGCGTTTTACCTATCGTAAACTCTACAGCAGGCGACGTTAATGATACCTACGACCTTATGGGAAAGCATAATTTCTATATCTGTAAAACCGCCGATATCCATATTTCCCACGTACTTGCCGCTAAAAAGGGAGCAAAGCTTTCCGATATAAAAACCGTTTGTTCCCACGAAATGGCTATAAAGCAGTGCAGCGGCTTCATAAACGAAAACAACCTTTCCTTCGTCGAAGCAAGCACTACCGCAAAGGGTGCCCAGATAGTTGCTAAGTCGGAAGATACCGATTGTGCCGCTATTTGCTCGGCTATGTGTGCGGAAATGAACGGACTTGAGGTTATAGCTGAAAATATTTCCGATATAAAGGACAATTATACAAGATTTATCCTTTTCTCCAACCGTCTCGAGGTTGCCGAGGACGCTTCCGTTATATCCCTTTCCCTTACCCTTCCCCATACTCCCGGAAGCCTTTACCGTCTTCTTACCCGCTTCTCCTATTGCGGACTTAACCTTCTCCGTATCGAGAGTAAGCCCATGCCCACAGGCTTTGCGGATATGAAGGATGAAGCCTTCGACTTTATCTTCTATCTCGATTTCGAGGGAAATATAAGAAACGAATCCGTCGTAAAGCTGCTTAATAATCTCGAGGACGAAATGAAATATTATCGTTTTCTCGGTAACTACTCCGCTATTTCCGAAGAGCATAAGGAATAGTTAAGATTTAAGAAAAAATATGAATATTTTTTTAAAAAAAGACGTAAAAGACTTGTTTTTTACGTCTTTTTATTGTATAATATAATATGGTAAATTATTATGGGGGCATATGTGGCTTCCATTCCAAAAATAAATGACTGGAGGATTTCTCAAGTGGCAAGAAAGACATTGGCTGAAATGGAGCAGACGCTCACAGACAGCAAGGCAAGACAAAGAATTGTTTCTCTCTTCGACGAGGACAGCTTTATCGAAATCGATAAGTTCGTTTCTCCCGACGGCGAAACAGCAGGCGTTATCACAGGCTATGGTCTTGTTGAGGGTGCACCTGTTTACGCATTCTCTCAGGATATTACCGTTAAGGGCGGTGCTATGTGCAAGGCTTCTGCAGCAAAAATTTCAAAGATGTATGATTTAGCAGTAAAGAACGGTGCTCCCGTTGTCGGCATCTACGACAGCAAGGGCGGAAATATTGCTGAGGGTGCAGCTACATTAAAGGCATACGCTGATATCGCTGCTGCTTCCGCTAAGCTTTCCGGCGTTGTTCCCCAGATTTCTCTCGTTGCAGGTGTATGCGGCGGTGCGGCAGCTATGACTGCTTGTATGGCTGACTTCGTTGTAATGACAGAAGCTGCTGAATTCTTTATGACAGCTCCTTTCGTAGCTGAAGACGGAAATCTTCCCGGTGCAGGTACAGCGGCAAATGCTGCAAAGTCCGGTACAGCGGCTATCGTAGCCAAGGATGATGACGCAGCGGTAAAGGAAGTAAAGAAGCTTATCGGAATCCTTCCTTCCAACAACTTAGAGCTTTCCGGCAACGATTATTTTGCTGAAAATGACGCAGATATCACAGACGCTCTCACAGGGCTCGATATGATAAAGGCTATTGCTGACAAGGACAGCGTAACCGAGCTTTACTCCGAATTTGGTGCTGCTTCCTGTGTAGCTATCGGCAGCCTCAGCTGGAGAACAGCAGGCTTCGTTGCTACAAACAAGAACGGTGCAAAGCTTTCCGCTGACGACAGCGCTAAGATTGCTCGTTTCGTTTCCTTCTGTGACGCATTCTCTATCCCTGTAGTAACAGTTCTCGACAGCGAAGGCTTCGAAGGCGGCGTTGCTTCCGAACTCGCCGGCAGCGTAAGAGACACAGCAAAGCTTGCACAGGTTTATATGAGCGCAACAACAGCAAAGGTTACCGTTATCACAGGCAAGGCTTACGGCAGTGCTTACTGTGCATTCGCTCCTGCAAGCGATATGGTTATTGCTTTAGAAACAGCAGTTATTTCTCCCGCTTCTCCTAAGGCTTCCGTAATCTTCTTAAAGGGCGACGAATTAAACGGCACAAACGAAGCACAGCTTATCGACGAATATATCGAAAACGCTGCTTCTCCCTTCGCATTAGCGGCACAGGGCAACGTTGACAGAATTATCGAAGCTTATGAAACACGCGACGCAGTTCTTTCCGCTGTTGAAATGTTAAGCAGCAAGAGAGTTTCCTCTCCCAAGAGAAAGCACATCAATTTCGTTTATTAATAGAAAGGAATTATAACAATGAAAAGATACAATATTACCGTAAACGGTACAGCTTATGATGTAACAGTAGAAGAAACAGACGCTTCCGCAGCTCCCGTTGCTGCTGCAGCTCCCGCTCCTAAGAAGGCTGCTCCTAAGGCTGCTGCTCCCGCAGGCGCACAGGGCGGCGTAAAAATCGAAGCTCCTATGCCCGGTACAGTTATGGACGTTAAGCTTAAGGTAGGCGACAAGGTTACAAACGGTACACCTATCGTTATTATCGAAGCTATGAAGATGGAAAACGAAATCCCCGCAACTTGCGACGGTACAATCGCTTCTATCAACGTAAACAAGGGCGACTCTGTAAACACAGGTACACTTATCGCTACTATCAACGCATAATAAAGCTGAAAGGAAAAAGACAATGGCACAGGTTAAAATTACCGAAACCGTCTTACGTGACGCACACCAGTCACTTCTCGCTACACGTATGACAATGGACGAAATGCGTCCTATCTTAAGCACAATGGATAAGGTCGGCTTCCACTCAGTAGAATGCTGGGGCGGCGCTACTTTTGACTCCTGCTTACGTTTCTTAAACGAAGACCCCTGGGAAAGACTCAGAATCTTAAAGAAGGAAATGCCCAACACAAAGCTTCAGATGCTTTTCCGTGGTCAGAATATGCTCGGCTACCGTCACTATGCTGATGACGTTCTCGAATACTTCGTTAAGAAGTCCGTTTCCAACGGCATCGACATCATCCGTATCTTCGACGCATTAAACGACATCAGAAACCTCGAAACTGCTGTTAAGGCAGCAAAGAAGGAAGGCGCTGAAACACAGATCGCTATTTCCTATACATTAGGCGATATCTTTACAACAGACTACTATGTTGATTATGCAAAGAGAATCGAAGCTATCGGTGCAGACTCGATCTGTATCAAGGATATGGCTGCTCTTCTTACTCCCTATGAGACAGAAAAGCTCGTTAAGGCTCTTAAGGCTAACGTAAAGATTCCGATCCAGCTTCACACCCACTACACATCCGGTCTCGCATCAATGTGCTTATTAAAGGGTATCGAAGCAGGCGTTGACATCATCGACACAGCTATGTCTCCTCTCGCCCTCGGCACATCCCACGCTCCTACAGAGTCTATGGTTGCCGCTCTCCAGGGTACAGAATATGACACAGGTCTCGACTTAAAGCTTCTCACAGAAATCAGAGACTACTTTATGGGTCTTCGTAAGAAGTACATCGACAGCGGTCTTCTTGACCCCAAGATGCTTGCTGTTGACGCTAACGCTCTTATTTACCAGGTTCCCGGCGGTATGCTCTCTAACCTCCTTTCACAGTTAAAGCAGGCCGGCAAGTCCGACCAGTTCGAAGAGGTATTAAGAGAAGTTCCCCGTGTTCGTGAAGATGCAGGCTTCCCGCCTCTCGTTACTCCTACCTCCCAGATCGTTGGTACACAGGCTGTATTCAACGTAATTATGGGCGAACGCTATAAGACAGTTACAAAGGAATTCAAGGGTCTCGTAAAGGGCGAATACGGTAAGACTCCCGCTCCTATAAGCCCCGAATTCCGCAAGAAGATTTTAGGCGACGAAGCTCCTATCGAATGCCGTCCTGCTGACCTTATCGCTCCCGAGCTTGATAAGCTTAAGGCTGACGCTGCTAAGTGGACTGAACAGGAAGAAGACGTATTAAGCTACGCTATGTTCGGACAGGTTGCTGAAAAGTTCTTCGAAAAGCGCCGTGACAAGAACAACGGTATCGACAACGTTCACGCTGACAAGGCTAACAAGGTTATGCCTGTTTAAGTAAAGACAGAATTATTGAGGGAAGCCCTTTTGAAAAAGAGCTTCCCTCAAACTCCCTTCCGAAAACTTTCAGTTTAAATAAAAAACCATAGGGTATTACCCTATGGCTTTTTTATTTATATTAAAAGTCTTTGGAAGAGGGTTCGGGAGAAAGCCTTTCTTCAGAAAGGCTTTCTCCCGATAAAACAATCACCTTTTTCCTGCTTTAATCATATTTTATATAAATGAATGTGAAAGGAATGATTATATGCGAGATATTATCTTTCTCGGCGGTGACGAGCGTATGCGTTTTGCAAAGGAAAGACTCGGAGAAAAATATAACTGCTCGACCGATACAAAAAAAGACAGCAAAGCCTTCGGCTATGCCGTTCTCCCCTTACAGAAAAGTACTGAAAACGAAATAATTTTCGGGACAGATATAAAATACAATAGTCTCCCACGCTTTTTAAAGAAAAACGCTGTTGTACTTACGGGACATAACTGCCCTTTGCTTAAAAAAATATGCGAGGAAAACGGCTTCAGCCTTATAAACTATGCCGAAGAAGAGGCTTTCGCTGTGGCTAACGCCGTACCGACAGCCGAGGGGGCTGTTGCAATCGCAATAAACAGCCGTAAGGAGACCCTCTTTAAAAGCAACATACTTATAACAGGCTACGGGCGTATCTCTAAAATCCTTTCGGGCTATATGCTTGCCTTAGGCGGAAGGGTAAGGGTTGCCTGCCGAAAGAAAAGTGACCTTGAATGGGCGGAAACGAGAGGCTTTATCCCCATCGACATAACCGATAAGGACGCATTTCTGAAAGCCTTAGCCTGTTCCGATATTATCTTCAACACGGTTCCTGCCGAAATATTCGGAAAAGACGAAATAAACGCTGTTAAAAGCGGAGCAGTATATATCGAGCTTGCCTCCTCGGACGGCTTCGGAGACGAAAAGCCTAATTTCCCCGTCATTATCGCAAGAGGTCTCCCCGGTAAGACTGCCCCAATAACAGCAGGAAAAATAATCGCCGATACAATTGCTTCGATAATCGCTGAAAGGAGTGAAAACTATGAACTTTAAGGAAATAAAGATAGGCTTCGCTATGTGCGGTTCATTCTGTACCTTTTCCCATTGCTTCGAGGTTCTCGATGAGCTTAAAAGGCTTGGTGCGGAAATCGTGCCGATAATGTCCTTTAACGCCTACAGTATCGATACCCGTTTCGGAAAAGCCCACGAGCATATTAAACGGCTTGAGGAGACCTGTGACCGAAAGGTAATCCATACCATCGAGGACGCCGAGCCTATCGGCCCGAAAAACCTTACGGATATTATGCTCGTTGCAAACTGCACAGGCAACACCCTCGCAAAGCTTGCCAACAGCATAACCGATACAGCGGTTATTGTAAAACGGAAATACGTGATAATGTTTTTCGGATATACCTGTTATCCTTGAAAACGCTATGGGTTATAAGGGCAGTTAATATGTTTAAATATAAAATTTATTGATTATTCGCTAAAAATGTGATATAATTATAACTTGTAACAGCGTGTGGTTTTCTGTCCTTAAAATGACACGCTATGTTGCAGTATAATATATTCAGAAAGTTTTTTTAAAGGAGAGATATTGATTATGGATGAATTACAGCGATACTTAAAAACAGCTTCCCCTGACAACATCATCATAGGCGAACCTGATTGCAATTTATTAATAGTAGGTTATGAAGAAAACCGCATCACAAATATCAAAACCATTTTGCTCACAGTAGGCTGTCCCGATATAACCGACACAGATACCTGTATAAACGAGCTTCGTTTAAAATACAGAAACAATAATACCTTTAAGAACTTGTTTGACCACGGAAAAAAACTTTCTGAAATCGCAGCTATCTCGTTTGTTATGGTTGCATATAAGTCTAAAAATCCTGATGAAATTACTGAGCATTATCTTAACTCGATGAATTTCGTTTCAAAGCAGATATATCCTGAACAGACTGAACCGCAGATGCACAGCAGCGATGGCTTTGTTTCTTATGTTTATGGTTTGCTCGGCAATAGTTTTACTGATGCAGGAACTTGTAAAAGCAAAAACAAATCGTTGGCAGACGCATTTCACGTATGGAGCAGAGAAAAGCTCTCCGCCCATATTATCAAACAGGATTTTGACGCAATTTATTGCGGCGAAAAATATGCGATGATTGAAATAAAACGTTCTCCGACCAAGACGCTTGAAAGATGGACTCCTTATCCCGATGACAAGCGTAACTACGATATTCAGTTCAAGATTTCTCAAATAATGAATGCCCCGTTTTTTACCTTCCATCACAACGGAGTTCCGTGCGATGATAACACACGCATAGGCTGTTATAAAATAACTTCAGTAAACGCTTTAAGTAAAAGCTGGATATCGTATAATAAAGAAATCATCACGCTTGAAAACGTTATGGACAAGCTTGCGGAGGCAACAAATGAATAAACTTAAAATGAAAACCGCAAACAAAGCCGATGAGAATTACCAAAAGCTCGCCGCACTTTTTCCAAATGCCGTAACCGAAACTATCGACAAAGCAACAGGCGAAGTTATCCGTGCCATAGATAAAGACGTTCTTATGCAGGAAATAAACACAGCCGTTGTTGAGGGTAAGGACGAGCGATACCAGTTCACCTGGCCGAATAAAAGCAAGTCTATCCTTCTCGCAAATTCGCCCATCGAAAAAACTCTCCGCCCCTGCCGTGAAGAAAGCGTTGACTTCGATAGCACGGAGAACCTCTACATAGAGGGCGATAATCTTGACGTCCTAAAGCTCCTTCGTGAAACCTATCGGGGCAGGATCAAAATGATCTACATAGACCCACCCTATAACACAGGCAACGACTTCGTTTACAACGACAACTTTACTGTTAGTACAAAAGAATATCTCGCAAACAGCAAACAGCTCGACAAGGATGGCAACTGCCTTGTCGATGACCTGGAAAGCAGCGGCCGTTTCCATACCGAATGGCTTAATATGATATATCCGAGACTGAAGCTTGCAAAGGAGCTGCTCAGCGAGGACGGTTCAATATTTATAAGTATTGACGATAACGAAATTAAAAACCTTATAAAAACCTGTGATGAGGTTTTCGAAGAAAAAAATTTCGTTGCTAATATTGTGTGGCAGAAAAAATATGCTGCCACAAACGACGCCAAGGGTTTTTCAACGACCCACGACTATGTCGTTGTATATGCAAAAAATATTGACCGTTTTGACAGAAATCTTCTTCCCCGTACTCCTAAACAAAACGCACCGTATAAATACGATGACGGTGACGGCAAGGGATTATGGAGAAGTGATAATATGCTTGTAAAAACATTTTCACAATCAGCTGTTTATCCAATCACAAATCCCAATACAGGAAAAGATTATTATCCCCCCGAAGGCAGCTGCTGGCGGGCAAGCAGGGAGACTATGAATGTATGGCTTTCAGAAAACAGAATATATTTCGGAAAAAACGGAAAAGGTGCTCCCCAGCTGAAAAGATATTTAAACGAGGTTCAGCAAGGCAGAGTTCCTATCACTTGGTGGAATTTTGAAGAAGCCGGTCATAATGACGCTGCCAACAGAGAGGTTAAAGCACTTTTTGAAAGCAAACCGCCCTTTGATACGCCAAAACCAACAACATTGATAAAGCTGATGCTGTTAATCGCCTCAAAGCCGGATTCGATAATTCTGGACTTTTTTTCCGGTTCTGCTACAACCGCTCATTCGGTTATGCAGTTAAACGCAGAAGATGGCGGTAAACGAAAATTTATTATGGTTCAGCTTCCCGAGGTATGTTCGAAAGGAAGTGCCGGCTTTAAAGCCGGCTACAAAAACATCTGTGAGATAGGCAAGGAAAGAATACGCCGTGCAGCAAAAAAAATAGCTGATGAAAACCCCTGTGCAAAATTCGACGGCGGTTTCCGTGTTCTTAAGCTTGACAGCTCAAATATGAAGGACAGCTACTATAATTCCCCTGAATCCGATGCATCTCTTTCGGAAAAGACTGATGACAATATCAAAGAAAACAGAACTCCCGAAGATTTACTGTTCCAGGCTATGCTGGACCTCGGTATTCCCCTTTCAAGCAAGCTTACCGAAAATGTTATTGATGGTAAAAAATTGTTCAACGCCGAGGACAATTGCCTTATTGCCTGCTTTGACAAGGAACTTACCGATGAAATAATAACAGCAGCCGCCAAGCAGAAGCCTGTTTATTTCGTTATGCGTAAAAGCACATCAACGGGATGCGAAAAGATTTTCGCCGCATACAGCCCGAATACAATAGTAAAGTATTTATAATCGGTTAAAGAAAACGACAGCGTTTTTCTTTCAGATAAATAAGCCGATTTATGAATATCTGCCCTTGATATTTTCGGTTTATACCAACTTGTATAACCGTAGCTTTAAAATAAAAACCCGCGAAGAAATATTCACGGGTTTTTCTTTTTATTCAGTTTTAGCCAGCTGTTTCTTTCGCTCTGTCTTATCCTCGTACATACGCTTGTCCGCAATCTTGAAAAGATTCTGGATATCGTAATCGTCTTCGACAATACAGTATCCCATAGAGAATCTCAGCGGAACGATTATATTCTTGCCGAGAGAAGCTGTACTTGTGGACTGGATATAGCGAAGAGTTTCGAGGGTTCTCATAAGCTCCTCCTCGCTGTCATAATCGTACAGGAATAATACGTATTCGTCTCCGCCCTGTCTTGCGGAAACACTGCTCTTTATACCGAAATTGTTTATGAGATTTGCAATCTTCTTAAGGTAGATATCGCCCTTTTCGTGACCGTAGGTGTCGTTTATCCCCTTAAGTCCGTCGGCGTCTATCATTATTATTGCGCTGTGTCCGAGCTCTTCGGGATTTGCCATAAGCTCTTCAAGGCGTGCGTTGATACCTCGGCGGTTATAAAGCCCTGTAAGAGTATCGATGTCTCTTTCACGCTCAAGCTCCTTACGCTTATTCATCTCGTCGGTAACATCAACCATAACGCCGAATACAACACCGTCGTTTTCGTTTTCTTCAATGCGGATATATCTTTTATCTGTGAGGTAGATATTTTCTTCATCCGAAATAGGATTGCTTCTTATACCGTCAATTCGGGTTTTGAAATTGTCAATGTCTGTAAGTGCTTCTTTTTCTTCCATACTTTCAGCATTCATAAGAAGCGGTACGTGTCCTGTATAGCGGACAATATTTGACTTTCCGCCGTATTCGTATGTACCGATATAGAGATTGGTCTTGCTTAAAATATAGGAGATACGCTTGCTGTTTTCGAGGAGGCTCTTTATCATCGTATTGATGTATTCGCTGAGCTCCGCAAGCTCCTTACTGCTCTTTACATCAACCTGTGTGTTGAGATTGCCCTCGGAGATAGCAAGAAGCTTTTCGTTGACCTCGTGAAGCTCTCCGACAACGTATTTATTAAGATGGTTTGTAACAAGCTTTATAAGGATTAATGTTATCGTTAAAAGGCTCAGCACAATCCAGAGTACCGTTGCGGGCACACGGCGGTAGATATGCTGTGCGGTTATTACACAGCCGATATAGTTTCCGTCAAGCTCCGTAAAGATACAGAAGGAAAGAATGCCGTCTATGGTATTATGGAAGCCGTCGGGGTCGTTTTTTATCTTGTCCATATTAAAGCCCACATCCTCGGCGTTAAGACCTAAATTGTCCATATCCGAAGAACCCAGTATTTCAAAGGTCTCGCTGTTGATACTGTAATAATTAATATCGGGGTTTACACGGAAAAGAGAGAATATATAGGAAAGCTCGTTCTTTTCTGTTATCTTAAGCACGTTTACAGGCTCCATACCTATCTGGACGATATATTCTCCGCTTTCGCTCCATATCGCCGAATACTGCATTGGCTTTTCTTCAGCAGTGTTGGGAGTTATATCCTGGACAAGCTTTAAGGACTTGTCCGTAAGCATAGGCTTAAAGAACTTTATCTGCTCGCCTGAATCAAATGTAAGATTATAATATTCAGGGTGTGTGCCTGTATAGATTCTGCCTGTTTTATCGAAAAGATGTATTTCATCAATTTCAACCATTTCGGCTATTTTTTTAAGACCTTCAAGGTCATTCATAACCGCCGGGTCTTTCTCAATAATATGAGAAACCGTTTCGGCGTTATTGAGACAGGTCTCGTTATATTCGGCTTCGATTTCTTCAAGCTCCTTCTTATTTTCAAGAAGCACCTGTTCTATCTGACGAAGCGTGCGGTGTGAATCATCAACAGCACGGTACTGTTCGGTAATAAACTGTACGGTTGCGAGGAACACAAGAATCGCTGCAATAAGAATAAATGTTATCCGATACAGGTACCTGCGTATTATTTTATTTAAAGGCTTCATTTATTTCTCCTGTATGATTTATATAAACATATTGATATTTAATTATCAATACGGAATTTTATATATATAATTTATTATACCATTTCGGGCTTAATGTGTCAATGATATTTCAAAGTGAAATTTCAATTACTAATAAAAACCCTGTTTCTTTTATTTATACAGGATTAAGCATACGCCTGTACATATCCGCCATCGCCCTTGCAACAATCTCCCTGCTCCCTTTTTCGTCCTTTGTGATTATGTAAATATTTTTCGGGATGTTTTTCTTACGCTTCGGTTCCGAACTATTCATAAATTTCTCCTCATAGCCTGTTTTTCAATATTCGCTTTTTTTCAAGCTTATGAGATAATCGATTGTCCTTATTACAAAAAAAGCTTCGGGTGACGCATCTTTAGTCGGAATATTCTTTGTAAAAATCCGCTCATAATATGAAATAAAAAATTTGAATTTCACCCTTTACCTTTCTATACAGGGAATTTTTTTCACAATCCGACCGACTTCCCCCTCAATTTGTAGTATAATAAAACAAATCTACAACGGAGGTGGTTGTATGAAATTCGCTATCTACTCACGAAAATCCAGATTTACAGGCAAGGGGGAATCAATCGGCAACCAGATAGACGAATGCCGAAGATATATAATGACCCGTTTTCCCGACGCAAAGGAAAGCGACATTTTCATTTACGAGGACGAGGGCTATTCGGGTAAGAATACGAAGCGTCCACAATTCCAGCAGATGATGACGGAGGAGGAAAGAGAGCCTTTCGATTTAATAGTTGTTTACCGCCTTGACCGAATAAGCCGTAATATGGCCGACTTTGCAGTGCTTATGGATAAGCTTACAAAGAAAGACACTTCCTTTTATTCCACAAACGAGAGATTTGACACATCCACACTTTCAGGTCAGATGATGATGACGATTTCCGCCGCCTTTGCCCAATTTGAACGTCAGATAATTGCCGAGCGTGTAAGGGATAACGTCTATAAACTCGCTAAAACAGGCCGTTGGCTTGGCGGTACTCCGCCCCTCGGATTCCACGCTGAAAAGGTAGAATTTGTTGACGATTCAGGCGAAGAACGAAGATGTTGTAAGCTTACAGAAAACGAAGAAGAAATTGAAATTGTACGTCTTATATATGCGAAATATCTCGAAACACATTCCATAACAAAAGTAAAGACATATATGATGAACAGCGGTTATAAGACCCGTCTGAACGCAAATTTCCACGTTTCAACCCTTCGCTACATACTCACAAATCCAACCTACTGTACAGCAGACATAAAGAGCCTCGAATTCTTCCGTAGCAAGGATTGTGACATTGCAGATATCGATGAAAAATGTAATGGCGAGCGTGGATTTATAGGGTATAAAAAAACCTTGACCCAAAACGATGATAAGCGTGAGGCAACCGATATGTCCGAATGGACAATAGCCCTCGGAAAGCACAAGGGAATTATCCCCAGCAAAGACTGGATTGAGGTACAGAATATCATCGAGGGCAACTCCGAAAAGAAGCTTGGTTTCCGCCAGTCCCACAATTCAGTTGCACTTCTTTCAGGTGTGCTTCGCTGTAAATGTGGAAGCTATATGCGCCCTAAATATTACAAGGCAAATAAGGACGGCGAAAAGCCTTTCACCTATATGTGCGAGCTTAAAGAAACAAGCAAGCGTCAACAGTGCGACTGCCAGAATGTCAACGGAAGAGTTGTTGACAAAATGGTTTGCGACGCACTTCTTGACTATGAAAATGACAGTGGTGTTTTTGCGAAGTATGTGGGCGAAATTGCCCACATAGGAAGCAAAAACGAAAACATAGCAAACCTTATCAAAAACCAGACAGCAACTATCGCAAAAAAGAAAAAGACCATTTCCGGTCTTTTACGAATGGCAGGAGATGACGACAATCTCACCGCCGAATATGTCCGTGATGAAATAGCTCAGCTTCACAAAGAAATAGGAGAAGCCGAAAATGAAATCAAGCGTCTTGAACGTCTGAAAAAGAGCGGCGAAACTCTTTCGGAAGCTGTAAACAGCACCGAGGAAATGCTTAAAGCATTCAAAACTGGCTTTGATAAAATGAGCGTTGAAAATAAGCGTACATTTATACGCAAGTGCGTAAGTAAAGTCGAATGGGACGGAGAAAACATCAGCGTTTTTCTCCTGGATAGATGAATTCAGCACTAATTCTCCGTCAAAGTGTAAACAAAAAATCTGCACCCAATCCATAAACGAAAGATTGCGTTTGTTTTTTGTACACTTTTTCCGACGGAGAATTAGTGCAAGGCACGAGGTCATCTATCCGCAATGTTTTCCATTTTCTAATAACTGCTACGCCAGTTACAATGGCGGTAAAAAGCCATCTCCGCAACGACAGACCCGTACTTCTTAACATTGCCACAAACGACGCTCTCGCCGGAGCCTCGAAAAACATTTTCTCGCTTATAAACTACAAGAACTATTATTTCGTGCCTATGACCCAGGATGATTATGTAAAAAAGCCCTGCTCCCTTATGGGCGATTTCGGCTCGATACCTGTGGCTTTACGCTACGCTTACGAAAAGAAACAGCTTCAGCCTGTCATAGGGGTCGATAGCCACAGCTCTTGACACAAGGCGGTATATGGTGATATAATTTTCTTCGGAAAGGTGTGTTTTACTTGAAGAAAATTATATCGCTTCTGCTTTTATGCATATTGCTTACGGGTTGTTCCTCGGAGCAGTCGGAAACCTCTGTTTCCTCTGATAACGTGCCTGTAACAACGACAGCTTCCGCTCCCGTTACAACTAAAAAGGAGAAGCCGAAGCTTTCTGTTGAAGGGCTTGAAATAGAATATGACGGAGAGGATATCTACGTATATATCCCTGCCGATTACACAGATGAAAACATCGGCGAATATTTCAGAGAGACTGAGGGCATTATCTATGTCCCCGATGAAGACAGTATGTTTTGTGTTGAAAACAGAGCGCTTTACAGCAAGGATATGACTAAGCTTTACGCTGTGCCTGCCGAATGCGAGGATATTATTCCGGGCGGTTCGGTCGAGCCTGTACAGAAATGCTTTACGGTTCCCGAAAGCGTAACCTGGATATCCCCGAACGCTTTCTATATCATAACCACAAGCCGTCCTCTCATAAATATCTATCTCCCCGACAGCATTACCGAGGAGAACAGGAAAGAGCTTGTACTCTGGGGCGGAACATACGTCCACAGGATAGAGGATATGAAGTAAAAAATACGGTGCAGAAAGCACCGTATTTTTTAGTGAAGAGTTAATAGTGAAGAGTGAATAATTGAGGTGTCCGCCAAGGGCGGACAGATTTGAAAAATAAAAAAATAAAGTCACAGTTTACTGCAACCTTTTTTTCTTATAATCCATCGCCACACTGAAATTATTTTTAAAATCTGTAGCCGAAGGCTACTCCTCAACTCTTCACTATTCATTCTTCACTATTCACTAAAAAAAGCGGTGCATTATGCACCGCTTTTTTTATACGATTTCGCTGAACAGGTTATAAAGACCGTCTTCGGACAAAACACCGCGTTTTAAATCCTTCGGAAGCTCTCCTCTTTCGTCCGCTTCGAAATCTCTTAGCCAAAGACCGTTTTCGTAATAGAACGAAAGCTCGTCAAGCATATCCCTTATACGCTCATCCATATCGGAAATAGAGGGAGATTTTTTTACTGCCTCGCTTACGGTATCGAAATATAATTCCATTCGCTCTATACGGCTTATAATGTCCTTAAGCTTTTCCCTAATTTTCATTCTTATCTCCTTACGGTTTTAAAACATCGATGAACCTTGAAATTATGAAGTGCGGACTGCTAACGGGTATCGGGGCTTCCGCCCCTTTCCCCCGACAAGCCTTTGAAAAGGCTTGACCTAAACTTTTTTTGCTGTTATTTTACGTTCTTAACATAGTTCCAGGCGTCTCTGCACATTTCCTCGAGAGTATGGGTTGCAGACCAGCCTAATTCGTTCTTAGCCTTGTCGGGTACGCTGTAGCATTCGGCAGCGTCTCCGGGACGGCGGTCGGTTATTGAATAGGGAATTTTTATGTCATTGACACGCTCGAAGGTTTTTATAATATCAAGCACAGAGTAGCCGTTTCCTGTACCGAGGTTGTAAGGAACAGCACCCTTCTTTTCTCTTACGCTCTTAACGGCTGCAAGGTGTCCGAGAGCTAAATCGACAACGTGGATATAGTCTCTTATACAGGTACCGTCGGGGGTCGGATAATCGTTGCCGAATACCTTTAATTCCGCCTGCTTGCCTGTGCAGACGTTTATGATAATGGGCATAAGGTTGTTGGGAATACCGTTGGGGTCTTCGCCAATCTTACCGCTGGAATGTGCTCCGATAGGATTGAAATAACGTAAAAGTGCTATGCTCCATTCGGGGTCGGAAGCACATAAATCACGGCACATATCCTCAATCATAAGCTTTGTTCTTCCGTAGGGGTTAATTGCGGAGAGAGGGAAGGTCTCGTTTACGGGTACTGTTTCGGGGATGCCGTAAACTGTGGCGGAGGAGCTGAAGATAAGCTTTTTACAACCGTGCTTCTTCATAGCTTCAAGAAGCACGAAGGTACCGCCTAAGTTGTTCTTGAAGTACATAAGAGGCTCTCTTACGCTTTCACCTACAGCCTTATAGCCTGCAAAATGGATAACTGCCTCGATTTCATTTTCGGAGAAGATTTTTTCCATATCCGCTTCACTGCACATATCCGCTTCATAGAATTTAAAATCCTTACCGCTTATTTCCTTTATAAGCTCAACAGCCTTGGGCTTCGAGTTATAGAAATTATCCATAACCACGATTTCCTCGCCTGCATTAAGAAGCTCGATACAGGTATGTGAACCGATATATCCTGCTCCGCCTGTTACTAAAATTGCCATAATGTATTCCTCCTTAAAAGCTGTATAAAAACGTACGTTTTTTCAGACTGCCGATAAACTTTGTCTTTATGATGTGCGAAGCGGTCACGGGTTCCGGGGCTCCCGCCCCTTGCCCCCGGCAACCCTTTTAAAAAATGGTTGACCGAAAATTTCCTTTACACGCTTCGCTCGTTTTTTTCAAGAATAAAACCGTACGTTTTTTCTTACAGCCTTATTGTACCACGTTTTTTTCTTCGTTACAATAAAAAATAAGTTCATTTATATGGATTTTTGTTGCAGATTTACTTTTCTCTGTATTCTGTCGGAGTTTTTCCCGTAAGCTTTTTGAAGCTTCGTGAAAAATAAAGATTGTCCTCGTAGCCGACAGAACGTGCAACCGCCGTTACTGACAGGTCGGTTTCCGAAAGAAGCCGTTTCGCCTGTGAAATACGGTAAGAAATAAGATAATCCACAGGGCTTATGCCTGTCTCTTCCTTAAAGACGCGGAAAAGGGTCGAACGGGATACCCCCGCTTTCTCCGCAATATCCTCTACCGTTACGGGAAGCGGATAGTTTACCGCAATATAATCTCTCGCCGTCCTGAAGCATTTCCGTGAAGAACCGCTCTGCTTTTTTTCCGAATACTTTACTAAAAGGGAGAGAAGGATATAAAGCCGTCCCGTAAGACCGATAGCTTCAAACCGCTCATTCCCAGCATTTCCGAGTATGTCCTCCATAGCTCTGAAAATCTCGCTGTTACAGTTTTTTATAACAGGGTTTTCTTCGGTAAAATCCGTTCTCTTAAGGATGACCTCTGCGTCTGCCCCCGAAAAATTCACCCAGTAGTATTCCCAGGGCGTTTCCTCGTCGGCATAGTATTCAATTTCCGTTCGGGGACGTATAAGAAACATATCCCCTGCCGAAAGGCTGTAGCTTCCCTCGGGAGTAACGTATGTGCCCTTTCCCGAAACGATAAGGTGGAGAATATACTGCTCTCGTATGCCCTTTCCCCAGCGGTAGGAGGCTTCGCATTTCTCGTGACCCGAATAGGTCACATAAAGGGAAACAGCCTCCGAAGAGGTTGTTTTTACAGTATGCTTGAAGGTATTCATTCCCAGTTTTTCCATATATCCGGACAGTAGCCGACTGTCGCCTTTGTTCCGTTTCTTACGATTGGTGTTTTATAAATCGAGGGCTTTTCCATAAGCTTTTCCGCTTTTGCGTCCTCTAAAAGATACTTTATTTCGTAGTAATCCTTGCTTTTTTCATCAATAAGGCTTTCGAGTCCCCCTACCGCTGAAATAACGCTCTGAAGCTCACGCTTGCTTAAGCCTTTTTCAAGGATATTTACCGACTGGAACTTTATTCCCCGTTCTTTAAAATAACGCTCCGCTTTCTTCGTATCGAAGCATTTCGATTTTCCGAAAATCTGGATATTCATTATATTACAGCCTCCTTGTGGCGTGTAACGTGACAGCCGATGTTGACCGCTACGGGAAGGCCTGCTATATGAGTGGGAGCGGTCTCTATGTTTACGTAAAGCCCTGTGACAGTACCGCCGAAGCCCTGGGAGCCGATGCCTGTAAGATTGATATTCTTAAGCATTTCCGCCTCCATTTCCGCATAAAACTCGTCGGGGTTACGCTTATCGAGATTACGGCAAAGTGCCTTCTTCGAAAGATAAGCTACCTGTTCGAAATCTCCGCCGATGCCTACGCCTACAACGATAGGCGGACAGGGATTGCTTCCCGCAAGGCTTACGGTCTCGGTTACGAAGGCTATTATATCCTCTCTTGTGGCAGAGGGGGTGAACATCTTGAGCCTGCTCATATTTTCGCTTCCGAAGCCCTTCGGAGCAACCATTATTCTTACCTCCTCGCCGTCAACGATAGAGGTATGTATGATTGCGGGAGTGTTGTTGTTTGTATTTACACGGCGTAAGGGGTCTTTTACTACGGAAAGGCGGAGCTTTCCCTCAACATATCCCTTCGCTACGCCCTCGTTTATTGCATTATAGAGATTACCGCCCGTAAAATGAACATCCTGTCCGATTTCGAGGAAGATAACCGCCATTCCTGTATCCTGGCAGATTGGAACATTAAGCTCCTCGGCACAGTCGATATTCTTTACGAGGTCTCCGAGTACCTCCTTGCATACAGGGCTTTCTTCACAGGGAATACTGTTCTCGATAACCTCTCTCATACCACAGGGAAGCTTAAGGTTCGCCTCCTCGCAAAGACGGGCAACGGTATCCTTTATAACATTTACATCAATCTCTCTCATTTTCCTCATTCCTTTCGCCATTCTCTTCGGGTTCAACGCCCAGTATCTCCATCATCTTAAGCTCGATTTCTTCGAGGCGTCTGCTGTTGAAGCGAAGTGCGGAAAGGCAGATATACGCACGTACGATAACCGCACAGAATGAAATCATAAGAGCTTTCATAAGGTCGAAATCCGCTGTGAATAAAAGGCAGTATGTAATAATAAGAAAGTAGATAAGAAGCGTAGCGATTACGCCCCAGAATACCGCCCAGGAGCCTGCCGTTTTACAGGCATAGCCCTTTACACTGCATTTTTCGAGTCCCTTTTCGATATAGAAGCGAAGACAAGTATCACACATATCGGTCTTATACGAATGATGATATTTAAGGCAGTACTGGTTCTCCTCCTTTTCCTTTTCGAGCAGGAAAAGAGGCGAGCCCTTAAGCTTGTAGAGTGCAAGCTCGCCCTGGTCCTTTATTATTCCGTCAAGGCGTTCCTTAAGCTCTTTTTCTGAAAAACTGCTGTTTTCTTCGTAGGGGATACGTATGAATTTTTTCAATTTCACCACTGCCTTTCGTAAGATTTCATCAGATTCTTTCTCCGCCCATTATAACGATTTCGGGAGCTTTCGAAATATCGTGGAAGCTTCCTCTGAAAAGAACGATATCGGCGTCCTTTCCGATTTCGATGCTTCCAACCCTGTCCTCGATTCCACAGAATCTTGCGGGATTTATTGTAACAGCCTCAAGGGCTTCCTTTTCCGTAAGTCCGCCTCGCATAGCAAGACCTGCCATAACGGGAAGATACTGGATAGGGTTTTCGGGATGGTCGGTACAGATAGCAACCTCCATTCCGTTATCCTTCAGTATTTTTGCGTTTCTTATATCCGCATTCATAAGCTCGGGCTTACAGCGGTCGCCGAATACGGGGCCTACAACACACTGTGTTCCCTTATCGAGCTCGTCCGCAATAAGACTGCCCTCGGTAGCGTGTATAAGCACATAATCAAGGCCGAATTCCTCCGAAAGACGTACGGCTGTAAAAATATCATCCGCACGGTGACAATGGAAATGAGCCTTTATTTCTTTTTTAAGAAGAGGTATAAGTGCCTCGCATTTTATATCATAATCGGGTCTCGAGGTCTCCTCGTCGGTACCCTTCGTTTTTTCATATTCGGCCGTTTCTTCCATATACCGCTTAGCCTTGTAAAGCTGTTCACGGATAATCGAAGCGGTAGCCATACGTGTTGTGGGGGTGTCCTCTTTTTCATTGTAAACGGTCTTCGGATTTTCGCCCAGAGCCATCTTCATAGAACAGGGATTTTTTATGATACGCCTGTCGATACGCTTGCTTCCGTAGGCCTTCATAGCTACAAAAGTACCGCCGATAGGGTTAGCACTTCCCATACCCGTAATAACTGTTCCGATACCGCCCTTTACCGCCTCCGTAAAGCAGTAATCCATAGGATTTACTGCATCGATTGCACGTAAATGGGGAGTAGAGGGGTCGGTCTCCTCGTTCCCGTCGTCTCCCTCGAAGCCGTAGCCGTTGGCGAAAACACCGATATGACAGTGTGCGTCAATAAATGCGGGATAGGCGGTAAGCCCCTCCCCGTCAATATCTCCCTCTTTGGCGTTACGAGGCATTTCCGACATCGTGCCGAAGGCTTTAATCTTGCCGTCTTCGGTTTCGATATAGCCTTTTCCGATATCCTCCCCTGTTACGGGGACGATTCCTATATTGTAAATTATCATTTTATACCTTCCAGTATCATATCAAGAATTTCCGTTTCGCTAAGGTTAGAATTTACAGAAAAATCCGAATGCTTAAGATAGATTTCTCTTCTTTTATCGAAAAGCTCCTTAAGCTGTTCCTTTGTGTTCTTCATAACGAGGGGGCGGTGTGTATCGCCCTTTATTCTCGAGTAGCAAAGCTCGAAATCAGCGTCAAGGAAAACAACATTACCCGTATTTCTTGCTGTTTCGGCGGTTACGGGATTTATAACTGCCCCTCCGCCTGTAGCAACAATGCTGTTTATGGGCATTTCACGGATATATTTTTCTTCAAGCCTTCTGAAATGCGGTTCTCCGAACTTTTCGAAGATTTCGGGAATAGTCATACCCTCTTTTTCCTCGATATAAGCGTCCAGGTCAACAAGAGTACAGCCGAGCTTTTCCGAAAGCTTCTGTCCCATAAAGGACTTTCCGCATCCCATAAAACCGCAGAGATAGATATTTCTCATACAAGAGCCTCCATGTCGGAGATAAGGGTCTTTATATCCTCGTCCTTGAACTTCGAATTGTTCCATATACCGTGAGCGACTACTGCCTGGAAAACGAGCATAGCCATACCGCTCATAGCTCTTATACCGAGCTTTCCAGCGGTTTTTACGAGCAATGTGTCACGGGGATTATATACGACGTCAAAAACGTACCCTGCCCCGTAGAGAATCTCCTCGTCACAGGGCATATTATCAACCTTCGGGAACATTCCCACAGGGGAAGCGTTCATAACAAGGTCAAAAACAGGCATTTCATCAAAGTCCGAGGGAGAAACAACATTTCCCTTTATAGTTACGATACGTACTCTCGCCTCGGGGTTCATCTTCTTTATCTCGGAAACTACCTCCTGTGCAGCTTCAAGTCCCTGCTTAAGCACAGCTATCGTAAGGTCTCCGTTAAAGAGAGCGGTCTCGATAGCCATCATTCTTCCTACGCCTCCGCAACCGATAAGAAGCACTCTCGAAGAAAGATTTGCTCCTAAAAGGTCGATAGATTTTCTGAAGCCGAGAATATCGGTATTGAAGCCGTATTTTACGTCGCCCTCGTTACGGATACAGTTTACCGAGCCATACTGCTGTGCACCTGTGGAAAGCTTGTTGCAGTAGTCAATAATCGAAATCTTATGAGGAATAGTAATATTAAAGCCGTCAAGCTCCGCCAGCTCATCGTATTTATTTTTAAGCTCCTCGGGAGGGATATCCATCTTTACATACTCCGCTTCGATTCCCGAAAGCTTAAAAAGGCGTTCGTGGATGTTGGGAGAAAGGGTATGTCCTAAAGAGTGACCGATAATTGCGTATTTTTTCATAATTATGTCCTTTCCATTAAAAATGAATGATGAAGAATGAAAGATGAAGGATTAGGGTATTGCCTACGGCAATGATTTTAAATAAAACATTACAGATGTACGCCTTGTAAAGTCAATCCTCATCATCAACCACTTCCGTCTGACGCTGTAATATCTGAATGATGAAAGATTTGGAGTGTCCGCTTTCTCTTAAAATTTATAATCCGTCCGCCGTAGGCGGACACCGCAATCATTCATTCTTCATCATTCATCATTCATCTATTCAAATCCGTCCGCCACAGGCGGACACCACAGCTATTCATTATTCACTCTTAACTCTTCACTATTAAGCGTCCATTGCCGATGCAGTTACATCGTCAAGAGTCTTCTTTACGAGACCCACAAGAGTCTTTCCGGGTCCGCATTCAACAAATGTATCAATGCCTGCCTCCTTCATAGCGTTAAGCTCGTCTGTGAAGCGTACGGGGGAGCAGATATGACGGGAGAGAATATCGTGAATGTTGCTGAAATCCGTAAGAAGTCCGCCTGTAACATTGGAATAGAACTTTTTTTCGGGTACTTTAAATTCAACTCCGCTTATAAGACCTCTGAATTCTTCGGCTGCCTCCTTCATAAATTCAGAATGGAAAGCCGCCGCAACAGCGAGAGGAATAACTCTCTTTACGCCGTTCGCTGTAAGCTTTTCGGAAGCCTTTGCGATACCGCTTTCGCTTCCCGCAATAACGGTCTGCTGCTTTGAATTGTAGTTTACGGGGGTTACATAGTCTCCGCCCTCGGTAACCTCTTTACAGATTGCTTCAATAAGTGAAACATCGCTGCTCATAACCGCCGCCATCTTGCCGCCGTTCTTTACGGCTGCCTTTTCCATACACATTGCACGGTTCTTTATAAGACCGAAGCCTGTTTCGAGAGATACTGCCCCCGAAATAACGAGAGCGGCATATTCGCCTAAGGAATGACCTGCAACAGCAGTAAAATCGTTGCCCTCGTTTATGAACTTTTCGGCACAGAGAAGAGACATTGTAAAAATAACGGGCTGTGAAACGGCTGTACGCGAAAGCTCGGACATTTCAGCTGTGAACATTGTATTTTTAAGGTCGAAGCCTAAAATATCGCTTCCTGCCTCAAATATTTTTTCATAAGCGGAAGGGTTTTCGTTGTAGATTTTTTCTCCCATACCCTGATACTGGGAGCCCTGTCCCGAGAATAAAAGTGCTGTTGACATATTTTTTCTTTCCTTTCTTTGCTGCAGCCGCCTGTACTGTAACGACATTTTGTAACATTATGACGATAAAAAATATTTGACAAAGCTTTTAAAAATTGGTATAATATTATAGTGTGTTTTTAAAGAAGCATTATCATATAGTTTTAAAGAAGCATTATCATATAGTATGCGGCTAATAATTTCCGCTACTTATTATATACTATTTGAAGAATAAAATCAAGGAGAATTTGCTGATGAGAGGTATAAAAATTTTAGGCACAGGCGTTTACACCCCCGAAACAAAGATAACCAACAATGATTTATCTGAAATTATGGAGACCGATAACGAATGGATAGTTTCCCGTACAGGTATCGAGTCCCGTAATTATTCCAAGAATAAATCAAATCACTATATGGCGGCCGAGGCTTCCAAGGCGGCTATCGAAAACGCTGGCTTAAAGCCTGAAGACATCGACCTTATTATCGCTTCCTCCTGTTCGACCGAATATTTTTATCCTAACCTCGCAAGTCTTATCCAGGGCTGTATCGGTGCGGTAAATGCGGCTGTTGTTGAAATAAATACCGCTTGTACAGGCTTTATCTCCGCCCTCGATATTGCGAGCCGTTATCTTATGGACGGCGATTATAAAAAGGTTCTCGTTGTAGCAAGCGAAAGACTCGCACCCCACGTTGACTTCGGCGACCGTGCCTCCTGTATTCTCTTCGGAGACGGTGCCGGTGCGGCGGTTATCGAACACAGCGACAAGCCCCTCTACTCCTATTTAAGCGGCAAGGCAGATAAATTCGAGGCTCTTTACTGTCATATCAACAAGCAGAATAACTGCCCCTATATCGAAGACAAGGACGAAACTACCTCCCTCCCCGCTTTTGACGGCGAAAATAAGCTCGAATATCTCCAGATGGACGGTAAGGGCGTATATAAGTTTGCTGTTGACGCTATGACTGTGGCTGTTGAAAAAACTCTCGCAAAGGCAGGGCTTACGAAGGAAGATATCGACCTCGTTATCCCTCATCAGGCTAATATAAGAATTATCCAGAGTGCCACAAAGGCTCTCGGTATCCCTTCGGAAAAGGTATTCGTGAATATTGCGAACCACGCTAATACTTCAAGTGCGTGTATTCCTACCTGTCTCGACGACCTCAATAAGGAAGGAAGAATAAAGGACGGTATGAAAATCTGTCTTGTAGGCTTCGGTGCAGGTCTTACAAGCGGTGCAATTATATTTGAACAGTAAACGGGAAAGGAAAGAAAAATGAACACAAAAATTACAGAACTCCTCGGAATCAAGTACCCTATCTTACAGGGCGGTATGGCTTGGATAGCTGAAAGCAGTCTTGCCGCCGCTGTTTCAAATGCAGGCGGTGCAGGAATCATAGCAGGCGGCAGTGCTCCTGCTGAGCTTATAAAGGAAGAGATTCATAAGGCAAAGGCTCTTACCGATAAGCCCTTCGGCGTAAACATTATGCTTATGGCTCCCAACGCCGACGACCTCGCACAGCTCGTTATCGATGAAAAAATCCCCTTTATAACAACAGGTGCGGGTAACCCCGGTAAATATATGGAAAAGTGGCTCGAAGCAGGTATAAAGGTCATCCCTGTTGTTCCAAGCGTTGCTCTCGCAAAGAGAATGGAACGTGCCGGTGCTGCCGCTGTTATCGCCGAAGGCACAGAAAGCGGCGGTCATATCGGCGAAAATACAACAATGTGTCTCGTACCCCAGGTTGTTGACGCTGTAAGCATCCCCGTTATCGCTGCAGGCGGTATTGCTGACGGAAGAGGTATTGCCGCTTCCTTTATGCTCGGTGCCGAGGGCGTACAGGTCGGTACACGCTTCCTCGCCTGTGAAGAATGCAAGATTCACCCCACATATAAAGAACTCGTTATCGACGCAAAGGACACAGACAGCGTTGTAACAGGCAGATACACAGGTCATCCCTGCCGTAACGTAAAGACAAAGTTCGCTAAGCGTCTCGCAACAGGCGAAAAGGACGGCACACTTACTCCCGACGAATTTGAACAGCTTACAGTCGGTGCATTAAGAAAGGCTGTACAGGACGGAAACCTTGACGAAGGCTCCTTCCTCTGTGGTGCTATTGCAGGTATGATAAACGAAGTAAAGCCCGCAAAGGATATCGTAGAAGAAATGTTTACACAGGCTGAAAAGCTTTTAAACAAATAAATATATAGAAAAGGAAGGAAAAGGAATTATGGTAGCAATCGTAACAGGTGCCTCCCAGGGTATCGGTGAATGTATCGCAAAAAGACTGGCTAAGGACGGATATAACGTAGCAATAAACTGCTATCCCTCCGACGGGGATATCGAAAAGGCAGGAAAGGTTGCCGAAGAATGCCGTGCTATGGGCGTTGAGGCAGAGATTTTCGCCGCTGACGTATCTAAGTATGACCAGTGTGAAAAAATGGTAAAGGAAATAAAGGAACGCTTCGGTGCTATCGACGCTCTCGTAAATAATGCAGGTATCACCAAGGACGGTCTTTTAGCAAGAATGAGCGAGGAGCAGTATGACTCCGTTATCGCTGTAAACCAGAAATCTATTTTCAATATGATGAAGCCCGTATGCTCCGTTATGATGAAGCAGAAGCACGGTGCTATCGTTAATATGGCTTCGGTTGCAGGTCTTTACGGCAACCCCGGTCAGTTCAACTACAGCGCTTCAAAGGCAGCTATAATCGGTATGACAATGAGTGCGGCTAAGGAATTCGGAGCAAGAAATATCCGTGTAAACGCTGTTGCTCCCGGTCTTATAAAGACACCTATGACCGACGCTCTTACCGACGAACAGAAGGACAAGATTTTCGGTCAGATAGCTCTTAAGCGTTTCGGCGAAGTAAGCGAAATCGCTTCTACCGTTTCCTTCCTTCTTTCCGAAGAAGCCTCCTATATTACAGGACAGACAATCGAAATAAGCGGCGGACTCGCTATGTAAACCGCCGATACAGCAAAATCCCCTCGCTGTCCGCTTAATATAAACAGGACGGCGTCTTACTGAAAGGAATATTGATATAATGAGCAGAGTAGTTATAACAGGACTTGGCGTAGTAAGTCCTATCGGAAATACGGTAGAGGAATTCTGGGACAGCATAAAGGCAAATAAGCACGGCTTTGAGCTTAACGAATGGTTCCCGGGACAGAGCGAAGAAAAAAACGTTACCGCTAAGGTAAAGAATTTCGACGTAAGCGAATATGTTGATAAAAAAGCGGCCCGCCGTATGGATACACTTACACAGTATGCGGTTTACGCTTCGAAGAAAGCTCTCGAGGACGCCGGAAGCGATTTCTCCGACCTTGACCCTTACCGCTGCGGCGTTATTATCGGTTCGGGTATCGGCGGTATCCTTACAACCGAAGAACAGATTTTAACCTACCACAACAAGAACAACAGCCGTGTATCTGTTTTCACGATTCCTATGATGATTGGAAATATGGCGGCAGGTACTGTTGCTATCCAGACTAAGTTCAAGGGTGCAAACTACTGTACAGTTTCCGCCTGTGCTTCCGCAACACACGCTATCGGCGAAGCATTCCACGCTATAAAGAACGGCTATCTCGACTGTGCAATCGCCGGCGGTGCCGAGGCTTGCCAGTTAGGCTTCGCTATGGCAGGCTTCAACAATATGCACGCTGTTACAAGAAGCCAGGACCCCGACAGAGCGTCTATCCCCTTCGATAAGGACCGTTCGGGCTTCGTTTTAGGCGACGGTGCCGGTATCGTTATCCTCGAAGAATATGAACACGCTAAGGCAAGAGGTGCTAAGATATACGCTGAAATCGCCGGCTACGGTGCAACCTGTGACGCATACCACGAAACAAGCCCCGACCCCGAGGGCTTCGGCGGTGCGAAGGCTATGGAGCTTGCGGTAAAGGAAGCGGGCGTTCCCTTCGAGACCATAAACTACTGCAACGCACACGGCACTTCTACTCCCATTAATGACAGGACTGAAACAAACGCTCTTAAGATTACCTTCGGCGACCACGCAAGAAATATGGTAATCAACTCCACAAAGTCTATGACAGGTCACCTTTTAGGTGCGGCAGGCGGTGTTGAGGCCGTTGCAACAGTACTCCAGATGAAGAATGACCTTGTACACGCTACTGTAGGCTTAAAGGAATGCGACGGGGACTGTGACCTCGATTACTGTAAGGGCGAAAACAGAAATATGAAGATAACAGGAGCAATCAGCAACTCCCTCGGCTTCGGCGGACATAATGCTACAATCTGCTTCTTACCCGTAAACAACTGATAAGAAAGGAACTGTGACTATGAAGTACAAAGATTCACTTGTAGCAACCGTAAAGGAATACGTTGACCTTATGAAGGAGAGTAATTTAAGCTACTTAAAGGTAAAGAACGACGATTTCGAGCTTGAGCTGGGCGAAAAGCGTCCTCCTATGCCCCCTATGCCTCCTATGATGACTCCTATGGGCGTTCCCGCTCCCGCTGTACAGGCTAATATAATAAACGAAGCTCCCGCGGCTTCCGCCCCCGTACTTAGCGGCAACATCGTAAAATCTCCTATCGTTGGTACATTCTACGCTGCTCCCGCTCCCGGAAAGGCTCCCTATGTAACCGTAGGCGCTTCCGTAAATAAGGGCGACGTACTCTTTATTATCGAAAGTATGAAGCTTATGAACGAAGTAACGAGCGAATTTTCGGGCAAGGTTGCCGAAATTCTCGTTAAGGACGGCGAGGCTGTTGAATTTGACCAGCCTATCCTTCGCATTGAATAATATAAGGGGGAAGAAATTATGAAGATGAACATCGAACAGATAAAGGAAATTATCCCTCATCGTGACCCGTTTTTACTTATTGACGAAATTGAAGAAATCGAAGAAGGAAAGCGTGTTGTAGCTTTAAAGCACATCAAGGCCGACGATTTCTGGTTCAAGGGTCATTTCCCCGAATACCCCGTTGTACCGGGCGTGCTTATTCTCGAAATGATGGCACAGGCAGGTGCCGTATCTATGCTTATGATGCCCGAAAATAAGGGCAAGATAGGCTTCTTCGGAGGCGTAAAGGAAGCTAAGTTCCGCCGCCAGGTTGTTCCCGGCGATACTCTCCGATTAGAAGTTGAGATTATAAAGGTAAAGGGTCCCGTAGGCGTAGGAAAGGGCATCGCAACAGTAAACGGCGAAAAGGCTTGTACAGCTGAAATCTCCTTCGCAATAAAGTAAATCCCTCGTAGAAAGGATTACGGAATGTTTGATAAAATTCTTATCGCCAACAGAGGCGAAATTGCTATACGTATTATAAGAGCCTGCCGTGAGCTTGGTATTGAGACAGTTGCCGTTTATTCAACAGCCGACAAGAGTGCTCTTCACGCACAGATTGCCGACCAGGCAGTATGTATCGGCGGCCCGAGAAGCACCGACAGCTATCTTAATACAAAGGCTCTTATTGCCGCTTGTGAGATTACGGGAGCAAAGGCTATCCACCCAGGCTTCGGTTTTCTCTCTGAAGACAGTAATTTTGTACGTCTTTGTGATAAATGCGGTATAAAATGGATAGGCCCCAACGCTTCCGCTATGGAGGCTATGGGCAACAAGGCTAACGCAAAATCCGCTATGATAAAGGCGGGCGTTCCCGTTGTAACAGGTTCGGAGGGCGTTGTTGAAACCCTCGAGGAAGCAAAGAAAATTTCCGCTGAGGTAGGCTACCCCGTTCTTGTAAAGGCAAGTGCGGGCGGAGGCGGAAGAGGTATCCGCCGTGCCGACAGCGAGGAAGAGCTCGAGGCGGCAATTACCGCCGCTAAGCAGGAAGCAAAGCAGTTCTTCGGAAACGATGATATATATATCGAAAAGTTTATCGTAAACCCCCGCCACGTTGAGATACAGATTATTGCCGACGAACACGGAAACGCTGTTCATTTAGGCGAGCGTGACTGCTCCTGCCAGAGAAGAAACCAGAAGGTTCTCGAGGAAAGCCCGAGCCCCGTTATGACTCCCGAATTAAGAGAAAAAATGGGCCAGGCAGCCTTAAGAGCGGCAAGCGTTTACGGCTATTACAATGCAGGTACCGTAGAATTCCTCGTAGATAAGGACAAGAATTTCTACTTTATGGAAATGAACGCACGTATCCAGGTTGAACACCCCGTTACCGAAATGGTAACAGGCGTTGACCTTATAAAAGAGCAGATACGTATCGCTATGGGACTTCCCCTCTCCTTTAAACAGGAGGATATCTCCCTCAGCGGCCACGTTATCGAATGCCGTATAAATGCAGAGGATCCGAAGCACGGCTTCCGTCCCTGCCCCGGAAAGATCCACTCCATTCATATGCCCGGCGGCCCCAACGTACGTATCGATACCGCCGTTTACCAGGGATATGAAATACCCCTGTACTATGACAGTATGATTGCAAAGCTTATCGTTAAGGGCAGAAACCGTGAGGAAGCTATCACGAAGATGAAGGTGGCTCTTTCGGAAATGCTTATCGAGGGCATTCAGACAAATATCGATTTCCAGCTTAATCTTCTTCGTGACGAAGAGTTCGAGAGCGGAGACTTCGATATCGGCTTCCTTAACCGTAAGGATTTAACATAACATTATCGGAGGCAAAATGGCACTTGAGGATTTATTCAAGGTCGTAAAAGACCGTTTAAAAGATGAAAAGAAGCCCGAAAAAAAGGCTGAAAGCGTAGAAATACCGAAAAACCTTCTTTTTAAATGTCCAAGATGCAACACTGTTGTATATCGTGAGGAATTCGAAAAGAACAAGCAGGTATGTATGGCTTGTAATTACCACGCACGTATAAGCCACCGTGACCGTCTCGAAATGACCATAGATAAGGGAAGCTTCCGTGAATTTGACGCCGGAATGACCTCCCTTAACCCTATCGATTTCCCCGAATACGAGGAAAAGCTTGCCGCGCTTAAGGAAAAATGCGGTATGAACGAGGCTATTGTTACGGGTCTTTGCCGTATAAGAGGCTACGAAGCAGTTATCGGCATTATGGACAGTAATTTTATGATGGCAAGTATGGGAAGCGTTGTAGGCGAAAAGATTACCCGTGCTTTTGAATATGCAACAGAGCATAAGCTCCCCGTAATTATGTTTACGGCTTCGGGCGGTGCGAGAATGCAGGAGGGTATCGTTTCCCTTATGCAGATGGCAAAGACCTCCGGTGCTGTTGCACGTCACGGAGAAGCAGGCCAGCTCTACATTACGGTTATGACCGACCCTACAACAGGCGGCGTTACCGCTTCCTTTGCGAGCCTCGGCGACGTTATTATTGCCGAGCCTAAGGTACTTATCGGCTTTGCAGGCAGACGAGTTATCCAGGATACTATCCGCCAGCAGCTCCCCGACGATTTCCAGTCAGCAGAATTCCTGCTGGAAAACGGCTTTGTTGATATGATAGTTGAGCGTAAGAAGATGCGTTCGACCTTATCTAAGCTTATGATGATGCACAACTATAAGAAAACGGAAGAACAGCTTCCGGGAAAGGACGGCTGAGATGAATACTCTTACTGCTACGGAGCGTCTTGCGACTATCCGTCATAAAAACCGTCCGACAGTTATGGACTATATCCCCGTTATCTTCAACGATTTTCTCGAAATGCACGGCGACCGCCACTACGGAGACGACGCGGCAATTATGGGCGGCGTAGCTACCCTTAACGGTATCCCCGTTACAGTTATCGCACAGGTAAAGGGCAGAAACCTCGACGAAAACAAGAAGTCTAACTTCTCTATGCCCCATCCCGAAGGCTACCGCAAGGCTTTACGCCTCGTTAAACAGGCAGAGAAGTTCCACAGACCCGTTATCTGTCTCGTTGATACTCCCGGTGCATTCTGTGGTATCGAAGCGGAAAAGAGAGGCCAGGGCGAAGCTGTTGCACGTAATATTATGGAATTTATGCTTGTAAAAACGCCCATAATCTCTGTTGTATTGGGCGAAGGCGGAAGCGGCGGTGCACTTGCTCTTGCGGTATGCGATGAGCTTGCTATGCTCGAAAACGCTCTTTATTCCGTAATTTCTCCCCGAGGCTTTGCATCTATTTTATGGAAGGATGCTTCTAGAGAGGCAGAAGCGGCAGAGCTTATGAAGATTACTGCCGAAGACCTCGTAAAATTCGGCGTTTGCGAGAAGATTATCGACGAGCCTAACGGCGGTGCTCATACGGATATGAATTTTACAGCTATGAATATTTCCGACTATCTTAACGAGGCATTGCCCCGTCTTATGAAATTCGACACAGATACCCTTTTACAGAACAGATATGAGAAATTCCGCAAGATAGGTATGTTCGAGGAATAAACAAATTGCATAAAAATTAACGTTTCTTTTTGGTTTTATACATCAAAAGTTAAAATTTAAAAAAAACGGTAAAATTTTCGGAAAAGCTATTGATTTTTTAAATAGTATCATTTATAATGGTAAAAGCTGATACAGTGAAACTGTACTAATTTATTAATTATTAATCTTATTGGAGGATTTGAAAGATGATTTTTGAAAAGGTAAAGAGCATTATCGTTGACCAGCTTGACGTTGACGAAGATAAGGTAACAATGAACGCTAATATCCAGGATGACCTCGGTGCTGACTCCCTCGATATCGTTGACCTCGTAATGAGCTTCGAAGACGAATTCGATATGGAAATTCCTGATGACCAGGTTGAAAATATCAAGACTGTAGGCGACGTAGTTAAGTACGTTGAAGAAAACACAGAAGCATAATTTATTACCGCTGTACTGACGTACGGCGGTTTTTGCTTATATAAACGAAGGGAGTATTGCTTTGGAGGACATATTTGAATGGCTTATACCTGTATTGTTTTTTTCAGTCCCTTTGGTAAGCCTTCTTATATATCTCGTTTCGGTCACAGGCTGGATTTTTTCTCCTAAGGAAAGTCACAGGCGTGAAAAATTCAACAAGCTTTGTAAGGCTTCGTCACGAATTATTATAGGCTGGCTTACCGTTTTCGGAGTTATTATGATTTTCGTGCTTGTTTTTATTCTTGTTTTCGGCATACCAGCCCAGCAATAAATTAAAAAAACTCTTGACAAATCCAAAAACCTCTGTTATAATAACGATAATCTAATATTGTAAATGCAATGACAGGGAACAAAGCAGTCATTTCTTTTTCAGAGAGCCGTTGTGTGGTGTGAAACGGTATTGAAGGATTGTCATAACTCGCCCTTAAGCAGTCGGCCGAAATAACAGTAGGTTTGAACGGGTTCTCCCGTTACAGAGAAGCACATTGATGGATGTGTATTAAGCGGATGTATTGTAATAATACATCAAAAAGAGTGGTACCGCGAGGATTATCCCCGTCTCTTATTATAAGAGACGGGGTTTTTTATTTGTATTGCAATATTGATTGAATTTTTATAAATGCCGAAAGGAAAAAAGCTTATGAACACACAGAAGTATCAGAAAAACTACTTTATGCCCCCCGAAAGCTGTTACGACTGGACAAAGAAGGAATGTATCGAAAAGGCACCGATATGGTGCAGTGTTGACCTTCGTGACGGCAACCAGGCTCTTATCGTGCCTATGAATTTAGAGGAGAAGCTCTCCTTCTTCAAGACCCTTGTTGACGTAGGCTTTAAGGAAATCGAAATCGGCTTCCCTGCCGCAAGCGAGACCGAATACGAGTTCTGCCGTGCTCTTATCGAAAGAAAGCTTATCCCCTCCGATGTAAAGATACAGGTTCTTACCCAGTCCCGTGAGCATATCATAAAAAAGACCTTCGAGGCTCTCGAGGGTGCTGAAAACGCTATCGTTCATCTCTACAACTCTACCTCTGTCGCACAGCGTGAGCAGGTTTTCCGCAAGAGCAAGGAAGAAATTACTGAGATTGCGGTTACGGGAGCAAGGCTTCTTAAGGAATATGCCGAAAAGACCCCCGGCAACTTCAGCTTCGAGTATTCCCCCGAAAGCTTTACGGGTACTGAACCCGAATACGCCCTCGAGGTATGCAATAAGGTTCTCGAAATATGGGAACCGACTCCCGAAAATAAGGCTATTATTAACCTTCCCGTAACGGTACAGCTTTCAATGCCCCATATCTACGCCTGCCAGGTCGAATATATGTGCGACAATCTCTATAAGCGTGAAAACGTAATAGTTTCCCTCCATCCCCATAATGACAGAGGCTGTGCGGTAGCCGACGCCGAGCTCGGACTTCTCGCCGGAGCACACCGTGTCGAGGGTACTCTTTTCGGAAACGGCGAGCGTACAGGAAACGTCGATATCGTTACCCTCGCTCTTAATATGTTCAGCCACGGTGTTGAACCCGAGCTTGATTTTACCGATTTGCCGAAGCTCGTAAAGATTTACGAGCAGATGACCTGTATGCACGTAAGCGACCGCCAGCCCTACAGCGGTTCTCTCGTTTTCGCTGCCTTCTCCGGCTCACACCAGGACGCTATCGCAAAGGGTATGCACTGGAGAAGCGAGGAGGGTCACGACCCTCACTGGTCAGTACCCTATCTTCCTATCGACCCTATGGATATCGGCAGACAGTATGACGGTGATATTATCCGTATCAACAGCCAGAGCGGAAAGGGCGGAATCGGCTTCCTTCTCGAACAGAAATACGGTATCTCCCTTCCTCCGAAGTTCCGTGAGGTCGTGGGCTACGCTGTAAAGGATGTTTCCGACAAACAGCACCGCGAGCTTTCCCCCGAGGACGTTTACGATATCTTCAGAGGTCAGTTCGTCAACGTAACCTCTCCCCTTAAGGTTACAGAGGTTCATTACAAGCAGAACGAGGGCAGATTCACAGCAGAGCTTAAAACAATGTTAAGAGGCGAGAAGAAGGTCATAAGCGGAGAAGGAAACGGCCGATTAAACGCTGTTACAACGGCACTTAAGTCCCTCCTCGGAGTTAATTTCTCAATCATAAGCTACTCCGAACAAGCCCTCGAGCAAGGCTCACAGTCGAAGGCTATGTCCTATATCGAAATAAGAGGCGAGAACGGAACAGTATCCTGGGGTGCGGGTACTGATACGGATATTATCTTGTCGTCTGTTTATGCTCTTACAAGTGCTATCAACAGAGGGAGCTTAGTGGATGAAGGATGAATGATGAAGGATGAATGATTGTGGTGTCCGCCGAGGGCGGACGGATTTTAAATAATAAAAAACAAGGTCACGGTTTACTGTGACCTTGTTTTTTATTATAATCTATCGCCAAAGGCGATACCTTAATCTTTCATCATTCATTTTTCATCATTCATCTTAATTATTCATCATTCATCCGCTTACTGCAATGATTTCTCCCAATTTTCATTGACAAAAATAAAAATATATAGTATAATAGATGGGAATATTGAATAATAAAAGGGTGAATTATCCCCAAAAGAAAGGATTGCTATAAAATGGGACTTTTCAGTAAGCTTTTCGGAAGCTATTCCGAAAAGGAGGTAAAAAGAATAGAGGGCACAAAACAGGCTGTCCTTAATCTCGAGCCTATGTACCAGGCTATGACTGATAAGGAGCTCCAGAATCAGACTAATGTCCTTAAGGGACGTCTCGCTGAAGGCGAATCTCTCGATTCTATCCTCCCCGACGCATTCGCTGTATGCCGTGAGGCCATGTGGCGTGTTATCGGTATCAAGCCTTATCCTGTACAGATTATAGGCGGTATCGTTCTCCATCAGGGACGTATTGCGGAAATGAGAACAGGTGAAGGTAAGACTTATGTCGCTGCTCTTCCCTCTTATCTTAACGCTCTTACAGGAAAAGGCGTTCACGTTGTAACCGTAAACGACTACCTCGCAAAGCGAGACAGCGAGCTTATCGGCCGTGTACACCGCTTCCTCGGACTTACAGTAGGCCTTATTATCCACGATAAGCCTAACGATGAAAGAAGAAAGGCTTATGCCTGTGATATAACATACGGCACAAACAACGAGTACGGCTTCGACTATCTCCGTGACAATATGTGCATAAGAAAAACCGAAAAGGTTCAGCGTGAAATGAACTTCGCTATTGTCGATGAAGTTGACTCTATCCTTATTGATGAAGCAAGAACTCCTCTTATTATTTCGGGCAGAGGCGACAAGCCTACCGAAAATTACGAAAAGGCTGATAAGCTCGCAAGAATGCTTAAGCCTATAAAGGTTGTTGAGGTTGACGCAAAGGAAGAACAGGACGATTATGACGGCGATTATATTATCGACGAAAAGGCAAAGACCGCTACTCTTCTTCCCTCGGGCGTAAAGAAGGCCGAGTAATATTTCGGCATTGAAAACCTTATGGACCCCGATAACCTTACTCTTCTCCACCACGTTAACCAGGCTATCAAGGCTCACGGCTGTATGCACCTCGATATCGAATACGTTGTTAAGGACGGCGAAATCGTAATCGTTGACGAATTTACGGGACGTCTTATGTTCGGTCGTCGTTTCAACGAAGGTTTACACCAGGCTATCGAAGCAAAGGAAGGCGTAAAGGTTAAGAACGAGAGCAAGACCCTCGCTACCATTACCTTCCAGAACTTCTTCCGTCTTTACAATAAGCTTTCCGGTATGACCGGTACAGCTATGACCGAGGAAACCGAATTCAGAGGTATCTACGGCCTTGACGTTATCGAAATTCCTACAAATAAGCCTGTTATCCGTATCGATAACCAGGATCAGGTATATAAGAATGAACACGGTAAGTTTACCGCTGCTATAAGACAGATTCAGGAATGCCACGAAAAGGGTCAGCCTGTACTTGTAGGTACAATCTCTATCGAAAAGTCCGAGCTTCTTTCCAAGATGCTCAAGAAGACAGGCATAAAGCACGAGGTTCTTAACGCAAAGAACCACGAGCGTGAAGCTGAAATCGTTGCACAGGCAGGCAAGAAGGGTGCTGTTACCATCGCTACAAATATGGCGGGCCGTGGTACAGATATTATGCTCGGCGGTAACCCCGAATATCTCGCTAAGGCAGAAATGAGAAAGCAGGGTATCGACGACGAGCTTATTAACGAAGCAACAGGCTTCGCTGAAACAGACAACGAGGATATCTTAAAGGCAAGAGCCCTCTATACCGAGCTTAACAACAAGTATAAGGAACAGATTGCTCCCGAAGCTGAAGAAGTAAGAAATGCGGGCGGTCTCTTTATCCTCGGTACAGAGCGTCACGAATCCCGCCGTATCGATAACCAGTTAAGAGGCCGTGCAGGCCGACAGGGCGACCCCGGCGAAAGCTGTTTCTTCGTATCCCTCGAGGACGACCTTATGCGTCTCTTCGGCGGTGAAAAGGTACAGGCAATTATGGAGACCCTTAAGATTGACGAGGATATCCCGATTGAAACAGGGCTTCTTACAAAGACTATCGAATCCTCACAGCGTAAGATTGAAGGCAGAAACTACTCTATCCGTAAGTCTGTCCTCGATTTTGACGATGTTATGTCACAGCAGAGAATGACAATCTACTCCCAGCGTTCAAAGGTTCTCGACGGAGACGATATAAGCGACAATATCCACTCTATGATTACCGAGAGCATCCAGGAAAATATCGATATGTACTGCCAGGGCGATATTGCCGAAAACTGGAACCTTACAGGTCTCAGAGAGCATTATGCAGGCGTTCTTACTACTCCCGACGACCTCGTTTATACAACAGAAGAGCTTAACGAGGTTCAGAAGAAGGATATCGTAGAAGAGCTTACCGACCGTGCCCTCGCAATCTACTCCGCTAAGGAAGCCGAATACGGCCCCGAAATTATGCGTGAGGTTGAGCGTGTCGTTCTTCTTAAGAACGTTGACTCAAAGTGGATGGACCATATCGACGCTATGGATGAGCTTAAACAGGGTATTTACCTCCGTTCTATGGGTCAGAAGGACCCCGTTGTCGAATACCGTTTCGAAGGCTTCGCTATGTTCGACGAAATGATTGCCTCTATAAGAGAGGATACAGTAAGAATGATTCTTACCTTCCGTATCAATCCCCAGAGACAGGCTCCCCAGAGAGAACGTGTAATGCGTCCCGACGCTCCCAACTCCGGTGCAACCGTACGCAAGACCGCTGACCAGAAGGTAGGCAGAAACGACCCCTGCCCTTGCGGAAGCGGAAAGAAGTATAAGAAGTGCTGTGGAGCAGGACTTGAATAATAGCCTCAAACTCGCCCCTTTTCCCCGTGAAGAGGGGCATACATACCGAAAGGATAAACCCATGATAAACGAAATCAGAAACGAACTCACAAACCATATTATTCCTTTCTGGGATAATCTCGAGGATAAGGAAAACGGCGGTTTCTACGGCTTTATGGATAATGACCTTAAGCTCGACAAGAACGCTCCTAAAGGCGTTATTCTCCACTCCCGAATCCTCTGGTTCTATTCAAACTGTTACCTTACCTTAAAGGACGAAAAGTGTCTCGAAAAGGCAAAGGGCTGTTACGAATTTATGTCAAAGTACTGTGTTGACCGTGAAAACGGCGGTGTTTACTGGATGGTTAACGCTGACGGCTCGGTTAATGACGATATGAAGCATACATACTGTCAGGCGTTCTTCGTTTACGCTCTCGCAAGCTACTATGACGCAAGCAAGGACGAATCCGCCCTCGCTTTAGCTATGGAGGTCTTTAAGACTATTGAAGAAAAATGCACAGACGATGTTGCATATCTCGAGGCTATGTCGAGAAAGTGGGAGCTTGTTGAAAACGACGCTCTCTCCGAAAACGGACTTATGGCTGATAAGACAATGAACACAACTCTTCACCTCCTCGAAGCATACACAGAGCTTTACCGTGTATCGAAGAACGAGGATGTCCTTTCCCGCCTTAAGTTCCAGACAAGAATCTTCCTCGACAAGATTTTCTATGCCGAGGACGACAGACTTCTCGTATTCTTCGACAAGAACCTTAAGGTTATCGGCGATATCCATTCCTACGGCCACGATATCGAAGCAACCTGGCTTTTGGACAGAGCCTGTGAGGTTATGGGCGACGAGGCTCTTACTAAGGAAGTTTCCGCTATGAACGAAAGAATCGTAGCGAACATAAAGAAGCTCGCTTACCGTGGCGGCTCTCTCCTTAACGAAAGAGACAAGTCCGAAATCAACACCTGGCGTATCTGGTGGGTACAGGCTGAGGCTGTTGTGGGCTTTATGAACGGCTATAAGAAATATAACAACCCCGAATACCTCGAGGTTGCAGAGTCAATCTGGAATTATATAAAGAACAATATCGTTGACAAGCGTGAGGGCGGAGAATGGTTCTCACAGCTTGATGAAAACGGCGTACCCGCACAGTTCAAGGCTGTGGTTGACCCCTGGAAGTGTCCTTACCACAACGGCAGAATGTGCCTCGAAGTTATCAACAGAACCAAGTAATCGGCTTTAAGGGAATTTTAAGGAGTCCTTATGAGAAAATTTAAACGCACAAGCTTTTCCGCCGTTATCCTTACGGCAGTATTATCCCTCTCCGCTTGCTCACAGCAGGCTAAAATCGATGCGGAAATAAAACTTCCCGTTCTCGACAGCTCCACAGGAGACTCGTTCAAGAGAGCAGTTGTGACACTTGCCGATATTGAAGAAACGAAGAACGTAGGCGGTAATATCGGCTATGTCTATGCCGATACCCTCTATACCTCCTTCGAAAGCAATATCGTGGAATTTGTCGCTGAGCGTGGACAGGCTCTTAAAGAGGGCGACGTAATAGCCGTTTTCGACTCCTCATCCCTCGATTACGAATACAATAACCAGAAGATACTTGCTGACGACGCCTACGCAAAATACCTTGCCACAGGCTCGGAAAAAGCAAGGCTTGAATACGAGATACAGGCTAAACAGCTCGAATACGTCCAGTACAAAATCGACCAGTTTACCATAAAGGCTCCCTACGACTGCATCCTTACAAGTGCCGAAAACTTTACGGCAGGCTCGGTCGTTGAATACGGCACAAAGGTATGCACTGTTGCGAAGGAGGACGAAATATACCTCTACACAGGCGACAGCACCAATCTTTTCAGAGTGGGAATGACCGTTGAAGCGAAGTTCGGAACTAACGATTCCTATAAAGGCCGTGTTGTAATGGTGCCCGGAGGCGGAAGC
>JAGANY010000011.1 GCA_017624025.1 Ruminiclostridium sp.
CTTGTCAACGTGGTCGATGTGATTGAGGATTTCCTTTGCATAGCCGATAAATTCCTCCCCTTCGGGAGTAAGAAGCATACCCTTTGTACTGCGTTCAAATATTTTAATGCCGATTTCTGATTCAAGCTCTTTAATTGACCGACTAAGATTAGGCTGAGCAAGAATCAAATTCTGTGCAGCCTGACTGAGCGAGCCGACTCTTGCTATCTCAACGGCATATTTCATATGCAAAATGTTCACAAAAGCACCACCTTTCTTCTTTATTATACCACCAATATGTCGATAAAGCAATATTCATTGTTGTGTTCAAATATAATTTTCTTAGAGTTGCACAAATAGGCGGAGATAACTGCCCTTCTTTTGGAGCTACCTTATAAGAAAGCAAAATGCTGTTTTTCTTCCCGAAAATGCACAGTAAATCTGACTACTGATATTGAAACGGAATAAACCGACCTATACGGAAAATCCCCATACGGGCAATACCCAAACAGATAATATCGGTATAATACACAACCTTTCGGTTACATATTAAATACTTCTGTATGGGTGGTACCCTTTAACCGTCCCGTTTTTTAGTGAAGAAGTAAGAGTGAAGAGCGAAGAGTCATGGTGTCAGCTTTGCTGACGGATTGAAAGTTAAGAGATATGGAGCTCCGTCCCTAACCCCGCAAGACTTTGAAAAGGCTTGACCTAAACTTTTTTTATTTTTTTTTAAAAAAACTATTGACAAATGTTATACAAGGTGGTATATTGTATATATCGGATATACACATTGATAACAAAATGCATATTCCGATTCCACAAAAATCATGATTTTGGCTTAGTTGATTGCAACAGCTAAGCCCCTAAGGAAGAAAAAAATGAATATTATTATCACTAACACAGGCGGAGTCCCGATCTACGAACAGATTGCCAGCCAGATAAAGGGACTTATCTTAAGCGGAAGCTTAAAAGAGGGCGACCCACTGCCCTCAATGAGAACCCTCGCACAGGATCTTCGTATAAGCGTTATTACTACAAAGAGAGCTTACGAAATTCTTGAAACCGAGGGGCTTATAGAATCATATACGGGAAAAGGAAGCTTCGTTTCAGCACAGAATCCCGAACTTCTCCGTGAACAGAATTTACGTGAGGTAGAGGTTCATTTACAGAAGGCTGTGGATATTGCTAAAAGAAGCAGTGTAAGCTTCGAGGAGCTTTCTGAAATTCTCGGTATGCTCTATAATAACTGAGTATGAAAGGAAATTTGTATTATGGAAAACATTATCGAAATCAAGGGTCTTACAAAAAAATATCAGAATTTTGCCCTCGATAACGTAGATCTCGTAGTTCCTATGGGAACGGTTATGGGATTTATCGGTGAAAACGGTGCAGGAAAATCTACTACAATAAAGGCTATTCTCGGTCTTTATAAGCGTGACGGCGGAGAGGTAAAGGTCTTCGGCGAGGACAGCGAAAAGCTTTCAAACGAAACAAGAGAAAAAATCGGCGTAGTTTTCGATACTATCCCCTACCCTAAAAACCTTACCGTAACCCAGCTCGAAAAGGTATTCAGCGGAATATACAAAACCTGGGAAGCCGAAAAATTCTTCGGATATATGACAAAATTCGGCCTCCCCTTAAAGAAGAAGATAAGCAGCTTCTCGAGAGGTATGGAAATGCGTCTTTCTATTGCCGCCGCTTTATCCCATAACCCCTCGCTCCTCGTTCTCGACGAGCCCACAGGCGGTCTCGACCCAGTTATGAGAAACGAGATACTTGATATGTTCCTGGAATTTATGCAGGACGAAAACCACTCTATACTTATCTCTACCCATATCACAAGCGACCTCGAGCATATCGCCGATTACGTTTCCTTTATCCATAAGGGTAAGATAGTATTTACCGAAGAAAGAAATGAGATGCTTGAAAAGTACCGTATCCTTAAATGTACAGACGAAGATATAGAAAAAATGGATAATAATGACATTATCGGTATGCGTAAGGGACGCTTCTGCAGTGAGGTGCTTACCGACAAGGCTGAAAAATATCCCGATATCGTTTCCGATAAGCCTACTATTGAGGAAATTATGGTTTATTATGTAAAGGAGCAGTCATGAGAGGTTTACTTTACAATATATTAATCCAGGGCAAATCATATTTCATTGCCACTATCATAACTTTTGTTGCTTTAACAGTAACCTGTGGACTTCTTCTTAATTACTGTGAGAATACTCTTGTACTGCAGTTACTTTCATTAACCCCTATACTCGCACCAATGACCATTCTTTGTATTTCCATTGAATCCGTATGCAAGAGAACAGAAAAAATGCTGAAATGCGGTTATATAAAATATACGCTTACGTCGGGCGTTTCCAGGAATATGTACGCTCTTACCGAGCTCGTTACAATACTTCTTATCGTCGCTTTCAGCTACGGCTTATCCTCTGGCTTCTTCGGAGTAATGAAGGCTATTGAACCTATGATGATAGGAGAAAACTATTTCCGCAACTGCTTCTTATTCTTCTTTTTATTCGGAGCAATTACACAGACCGCAAACGTTCTTACCTTATACTTAAAAAACGAAGAAAAGGCAGGTGTTTTAGTCGGATTTATCTGCGGTTTTTTGGTTATGGTATGCGGATTTGTAACGGAAGACGAGGGCGGTTTAAGACTCGAAATGACAGACGAAATATTCTGGGGCGGTCTTATAGTAAGTGCTTTAATTTATGCAGTATGCCACGTTGTTATGGTGCTTAAATTACAGAGAACCAGCTCTTAAAAAGGGAAAGGAATTTATATATGAAAGGTCTTATTTTAAAGGATTTATACTCCGTCCGCTTCCAGATTATTGTCGGAGCGTTAATCGGTCTTTATCCGAATATTCTTATGATGATAGGGTTCGGCGATTTTATTGTCGCCTTAAATACTCTCGCAAATGTTGGTCTTACCTTTGTGTACGCTATGGTGAACGTAGTTACTATTGTACCGTTTTCATCCCTTATGATAAATACTCTTACGAGCGACGTTGAAAACGGATGGTTAAAGATATGCCGTACAATGCCCGTAAGCACCTCACAGATAGTCGGTGCAAAAACCATATCTACCGCTATAATTATCGGAATATTTGTTCTTTTATCAATCACTATGAACGTTATAAGCATACTAAGAGGTGCTCCCGTTTTTAAAGAGGTTATGTTTACCTTCCCGTTATGCTGTGGACTTATCCAGATGATAACTCTTACGCCTGTTTTCCCTATATCTATGAAAAGCGGAGCGAAAAAGGCAGGAGCAATTTATCTTGTATTTATGATAGTTTTATTTGTTCTTGCAATAATTGTTGCTTTCGCTACATTCTCGGGAAACCTTCCCTCTTATGCACTCCGTTTATTCGCTTACGTTATACTTCCTGCACTTGCATTCACAGTAATCTTCGCTTCGTTCAAATCCAGTAAAAACCTTATAAGCTGTGATATATAAGGCATTGGTTATGTGTAAATACTTATAAGTATTATTGAGGGAAACCCTTTTGAAAAAGGGCTTTCCCTCATACTCCCTTCCGAAAACTTTCAGTTTAAATTCAAGACCCACAGGATAATCCTGTGGGTCTTGAATTTATATTAAAAGTCTTTGGAAGAGGGTTCGGGAGAAAGCCTTTCTTCAGAAAGGTTTCTCCCGATAAACACATATAAGTATTTACTCACAAATAAGGTCTTAATATTTCAGACTTTCTTCGCTCCGATTTCTGCCCAGGCGGGACGGAAACCGCAGTTAAGAGCAATATTTCTCGAATGATAATTAGCAAGGCTCGTACCGTAAAAAGGAAGCTCGCCTCTTTCCTCAATCTTGTTTCTTAAAAGCGTTACGAGATATGTACCTACGCCCTTTGAACGATATTCGGGAAGAACATCTATACCTATCTGCTCCCAGCCCTTAGCGTCCTCGGAACAGCCCGCCATACCCATAATCCTGTCGCCGTCATAGGCACAGACAACGATTCTGTCGGGACGGTATGGAATATATTCGGAGCATATCGCATTTGGAAAACGTTCATCGCCGTAAAACTGATGTATATCCTCGTCATAGAACCATTTTACAGGGTAGTCCTTTACGGGCTTTACGCTCTTTTCGGGAAGGAACATATGGTGTGAACGGTCAAAGGTGTAGCCGTATTTATTAAGCTCCTTTTCTATATGGAAAAGAGAGGGCTGTTCGAGAAGATAATGACCTTCCTTACCCTTTATGTATTCCGAAAGAAAAGGATGAAGACATTCGTCAGCGGTTATAACGGCATTTCTGCCTGTTGTTACCATACTGAAAAAATATTTTTTGGGAGAGTAGATACGTCTTCCCTCTTTTATTTCTGAGACAGTAAGTATATTTTCGCTTCTCTTAAAGTCCTCGGGGTCACAGTTATATTCAAGGGCAAGAAGCTTAAAAAGTCTTTCAAAATCCATATTCATCACCTTTAACGATTATACACTTCTTTTTTATTTGTGTCAACACGGTATTGACAAACGAGCCGAAAGGTTGTATAATCAAAAGACAAGTTAACAGAACATTATAGGTGTCGGATATTCCTGCTTTATGGAATGATCCGGTGAAAAGGGAAACAGGTGAAAAGCCTGTACGAACTCGTCGCTGTAATGAAGGAGCCCTGTTCTTTTATGTCATTGGCGTATGCCGAGAAGACGGAACAGGGTGTTGATAGCTAAGTCAGAAGACCTGCCTGTTTTGTATTTGCAGAGCCACGAGTAATTGGCTGACGCATAGAGCTGTACCTTTAAGGCTGGAACTGCGTCCTTTTATCTCTCGGGGTAAAGGGACTTTTTTATTGCCTTGTACTGATTGTGTCCGCAAAATTCTGTGCTTGAAAAAAAGCAGTCTTTACTGCACAATCAAAGAAAGGAAGTGTTTGTATGAAAGCAAATGCGAAAAAGATAATAGGTATCGTTCTCGTTATCGTACTTATTATCGCCCTCGGAGCACTTTATTTCGTGTTCCGTGAAAAGCCCGTAGAGGGCAGTAAATCTATAACCATCGAGGTTATAAACTCAAAATCCGAATCGGTGGTTTACGAGCTTAAAACCGACGCTGAATTTTTAAGACAGGCTATGGAAGAAGCCGAAGGGCTTACCTTCAACGGCAGTGAAAGCGAATACGGACTTATGGTAAACGAAGTAAACGGTGAAATTGCCGACTTCAGCGTGAACGGTGCATACTGGAGCTTCAACGTAAACGGTACGTACTGCAACTACGGTATAGACACACAGCCTGTGCTTGACGGCGACGCATTCAGCATCGTTTATACCTTAGGCTGATGAACAGAAAATTAAAGCTTACTGTCCGTGACGTAACGCTTATCGGACTTATGGTGGCGATAATAGAGGTATGTAAGATTGCTCTTTCGGGACTTCCGAATATTGAGCTTACAAGCTTCTGGGTAATTATGTTCACCCGTTATTTTAAAAAGCGTGTACTTTTCGTTATTCCTGTCTTTATACTTATCGAGGGAGTAATGTACGGCATTCATATCTGGTGGATAATGTATCTCTATGCCTGGCCGTTGCTTGCCCTTGTGGCATACCTTACGAGAAAGAGCGATTCTGCCGTAAGTCTTGCGATTATTTCGGGAGTTTTCGGTCTTTTATTCGGTCTGCTCTGTTCAATTCCCTATATTTTTATAGGAAGCGTTGACGGAAACATCATAAACGGCTTCCGCACAGCATTCGCCTGGTGGATAGCAGGAATACCCTGGGACCTCGTTCACGGTATAGCTAATTTTATTATTATGCTTGTTCTTTATCATCCCATAAATACGGTTATGAAAAAGACAGATAAGATGATTTTCAGCGAATAATCTATTGACAGATAATTTTTAAGGGCGGATAATAAAAAGCCCCTATGGGCAATTTCTGCCTTTTATAAGGAACAATTAACCCTGCAGTCAGTTTGACGGCAGGGTTAAAAACTTCTTTATGACAGGCACAGCATATCCGCCCTTACATTTTTATTATTTCCAGCAATCTACCTCGTGCGGAAGCTCAATATCCTTAGCATAGAATACGGGTTCTCTGCCCTCTTTACGCTGTTTTTCATAATCCTTGAGTGCTCTTATTGAGTACTTGCTCAGAATAAAGATAACAGGCATATTTATAAGGGTCATTCCGCCCATAAAAATATCCGAAATGTTCCAGAGAAGGTCAGCACTTAAGCCTGCACCTACGAGAATTACAAGAGAGGCTATTACGTGATAGATACGCATAAATGTTTTTCCGGGAACACGGCCTAAAATATGGAAGATACATTTATCAACATAATAAAGATTTCCGAGAAGGGTTGTGAATGCGAAAAGCATCATAGCTACCGTTATGAATATGGGGCCGAAGGAGCCGAGGGTTTCGCTTAACGCCTTCTGGACATAGGGAGCACCCTCTAACTCCTTTGCAGGCTCAACGCCCGAACACATACACATAAACGCTGTTGCACTGCACACTAAAATCGTGTCAATGAAAACCGAAAGAACCTGTACAAGTCCCTGCTTTGCAGGGTGGCTTACATCAGCCGAGGCAGAAGCGTTAGGAGCAGAGCCTACGCCTGCTTCGTTGCTGAAAAGACCTCTCTTTATTCCGTACATTACACAGGAACCGCCGAAGCCTCCGAAAATTGCGTCTAAATCGAATGCTTCAGTAAAAATTCTTTCTAATACTGATGGAAGAACAGTTATATTCATAAGCACGATAACAAAAGATACAAGAATATATGCAACGCCCATAACAGGTACAAGAACGCCCGTAATCTTAAGCACTCTTTTTCCTCCGCCCATAAGGCAGTAGCATACAATTGCCGAAAGAATAAGACCTATTATCCAGGGAGAAATCTTCGGGTCGTAAAAGCTGTAGGCGGAGAATGTAGATTGGAGATTATATGATGCGAGCATATTGAAGCCGATACCGTAAGTAAGTATAAGAAGCACAGAGAAAATCACCGCAAGAGGCCGGCTCTTCAGACCTGTTTCGATATAATATGCAGGGCCTCCGTAGCACTCACCGTTTCCCTTACGCTTATAAATCTGTGCAAGGGTGCTTTCAATAAATGCGGATGAGCTTCCGATTATAGCAATGACCCACATCCAGAACACCGAACCGAAACCGCCTAAACAAAGGGCTGTGGATACACCGACGATATTTCCTGTGCCTACTCTCGAAGCGGTAGATACCATAAGTGCCTGGAAAGAGGATACGGATTTTCCGTCCTTTGGCTTTTCGGTAACAGAACGAAGCTGTTCCTTAAAAAGACGGAATGGAGCGAATCTTGTTCTTACGGTAAAATAAATACCGCCGAGTAAAAGCAGGATAATAAGAATATAGCTGTAAAGTGCGTCACTTACAGCAGAAACAATATTTTCAACAAACTCCATAAATAAATCTCCGTAATCTTAATATAATAACTTATTAATTATACCAGTTAAGGCTTAAAAAGTCAAATTATGGACAACGGCATTTTTCTGTGGTATAATGATAAAAAAGAAACGAGGTGTAATTATGTCAAGGAAAAATATACGAACCTGTAAGCTTAAAACGCCTTTCGAAAACAACGGTGAAAGCTCCTGGGCAGAATATCCCCGTCCACAGCTTAAAAGAGCTTCATATATATCCCTTTGCGGAAAATGGTCGCTTTCGGTACTTAAAAACAACACCGAAGAAGCCTTAGGGGAAATTACTGTTCCCTTCCCTCCCGAATCCCGTATTTCGGGCATTGAGCGTGAGCTTCTCCCCGACGAAAAATATATTTACCGTAAAAGCTTCGTTCTCCCCGACGATTTCAACAAAGGGCATATCCTTATTAATTTCGGAGCAGTAGATTGCTTTGCTGAAATAAGAATTAACGAAACGCCCATAGGCGGTCATAACGGCGGATATATTCCTTTCTGCTTCGATATAACAAGTGCCTTGAAAACAGGAGAAAACATAGTTGAGGTCATAGTCACAGACACCCTCGATACCGACTTTCCTTACGGTAAGCAATGCCGTAAACGGGGCGGAATGTGGTACACTCCCATAAGCGGAATATGGCAGGCTGTGTGGCTGGAGAGCGTACCCGAAAATTATATAAAGTCTCTTAAGCTTACTCCCTCTCTTGATAGCATAACCATAGAAACAGAGAGCGGAATTGCAGAAAAAAACGTTACTATCCATACTGAAAACGGTGATATAAAGGAAAGCTTCAGCGGTAATAAAGCCTGTATAAAAATACCCTCTCCTGTTTTATGGTCTCCCGAAAATCCGTATCTTTACAGCCTCACTCTCGAATGCGGTGAGGACAGGATAGAATCCTACTTCGGTTTAAGAACAATAGAAACAGGAAAAGTAAACAACACTCCCTGTATCCTTTTAAACGGAAAGCCTTACTATTTTCACGGACTTCTCGACCAGGGATATTACAGCGACGGAATCTATACTCCCGCTTCTCCCGAGGGTTATTTATGGGACATTAAGGAAATGAAAAAGCTGGGCTTCAATATGCTTCGCAAGCACATAAAAATTGAACCGGATTTATTCTATTACTACTGTGACAAATACGGAATGATTGTTTTCCAGGACTTCGTAAACAGCGGAAAATATAATTTCCTCATAGACACCGCCTTACCCACAATAGGTCTTAAAAAAGGCATCACTCATACAGCAACGAAAAGGCGGAAAAGCATTTTCGAGGACACCGCAAGAAAAACAATCTCTCTTCTTTACAACCATCCCTGTGTGTGCTACTATACCATATTCAACGAGGGCTGGGGACAGTATGATGCTGACAGGATATATGAGGAGCTTAAAAAACTCGACCCAACGAGGATATACGACGCAACATCGGGCTGGTTCACGGAAAAGAAGAGCGACGTTAAAAGCGAACATATCTATTTCAGAAAGATAAAGCTTAAGGCTGACCCTGAAAAACCTCTTGTATTATCGGAATTCGGCGGTTATTCCTGTAAGATAGAAAACCACTGCTTTAACCTCGACGAAAACTACGGATACAAGACCTTTGACAGTCCGAAATCCCTTTCGGCAGGTCTCAGCGAGCTTTATCTCAGCGAGATAGTGCCTGCCGTTGAACAGGGGCTTTGTGCCGATGTGCTTACACAGGTCAGCGATGTCGAGGACGAAACAAACGGCCTTTGTACCTACGACAGACAGGTCATAAAGGTCGAGGAAAGGACTATGAAAATAATCGCAAAGGCTCTCAATAAAGCTTTTGAAAAGAAATTTACAGTGTAACTGATACGTCAAGGGCTGTTCTTACAGAAGTGTATATGAGTGTTATTGAGGGAAACCCTTTTGAAAAAGGGCTTTCCCTCAAACTCCCTTCCGAAAACTTTCAGTTTAAATTCAAGACCCACAGGTTTTTCCTGTGGGTCTTGAATTTATATTAAAAGTCTTTGGAAGTGGGTTCGGGAGAAAGCCTTTCTTCAGAAAGGTTTCTCCCGATAATACTTATAATACTCCTATAAGAACAGCCCTTAATATATCAGCTTTACTGTGATACGTTTTCGTTTCTTAATGCGGAGCGGTAGGATTCGAGATAGGCTTCTACGGTATTGTAGTTAGCTTCAAGCTCGTTCACGAAGGTTACGTCTCCGTAAAGTGCACCGTCAAGCATAGCGGTCTCGCTGTTTACAAAGATATTTGTGAAATCAGTATTGAAGCCTACTAAGCTGTCGAAAATAAGACCCATCTTCTGGGGATTGTTCATATCTTCAAGAATCTGCATCTGTTCCTCGGTATAAACCGCCTTGAACTTAGGCTTTCTCTGTGCGTTGCATTCGGGACAGGTTGCGGAATAGTTAATTCCGTCTTCCTCACAGTTGAACTTACATTCGGGGCATTTAGGATAATAACGCTGGTTCGCATCCATCATATCCGCACGTGTCTGTGCAACAACGTCGGGGTCTGTTTCATAGATACGACTGCTTAAAATCCACTGTACACCGCCCTGGATGTTCTGTGCACCTGCAGGTACCATAAAGCCTAAGGTATCGCCGGCGATATAGTGCTTGTCAGCCTGTGGGTCGCGGGGGAAGGGTACGGCTACCATTTCGCCCTCGATATTGTTCTTGAAGAGAGATTCCTGTGCACTTTCAAGTCCCCAGGTAAAGAGCTGTCCCATAAAGAGAAGCTTTCCGTCCTTGAATGCGTCGCCGGGATGGATATAGCCTTTACCTAAAAGGCCCTGTCTTCTTAAGCCTTCCAGCCACTCCATACAGCGGTTAAGATCCTGATTGCGGAGGTTATTCACAATGTCATCATCAGTTACTTCGATAACCTGTGTGCCTGTGGTGTTTATGAACATAAGAGAAGACCAGGAACCGCCTGTAAAGCCTATGTAGTCTTCGCCCTTCTGTGACCACTTATAAAGAATATCCTCGAAAGCGTTCCAGTCCCATTCGCCTGCAAAATATAAATCCATAGGGTCGGGGAGATTTTCTTCCTCGATAAGAGCACGATTATAGATAATAGCAAAGTTAGCCTGGGTATTCTGGGGGAAATAATAGTGCTTGCCCTGGTAGCTGAAGGACTCGATTACGGGTGCCATATCAGACCATAAGGGAGACTCGATATCAAGCCATTCGTCGAGAGGAGTATAAATGTTCTTTGAAACTCCGTCGGGATAAGCCGCCCAGTCGTAACGTACAAGGTCGGGTGAAAGACCTGCCGCAATAAGGGTACCTAATTTTTCAAAGTAACCCATGCTGGTTGTTATTTCGGTTTCGATTGTTCCGCCGTAGCGTTCAGCGAAAATAGTGGTGATTTCCGGCTGGTCAGCGGCGATATCGTAATAACATAAGGCCTTTATATGACCTGCTTTCTGACCGGGAGTATATGCGGGGCCTGTACCTTCTTCGTTTGCGGTATCAACTTCCCCGATATTCGCCATTTCATTGTAGTTTACCTCAGTATCGAGAGCCTTGTTGCTGTCGGCGGTCGTTGCCATTGTTGTTGTAACAACAGCCTGGCTTGTTCCATCCGCACCGTTTGCTCTTTCGCCTGCACAGGAGGCTGTGCCCGAAAGCATAGTAAGAGCGAGAAGAGCGGATAAAACCTTTTTCTGCTTTTTCATTATTTCATTCCTTTCCTAACCCGGTAAAACGATTACATTGTATTGCTTTTCACATTATAACATATTCCTTTTATTAAGTCAATCATAATTTGACTTAAAAACCTTAAAGTGGTATAATAACTTAAAAAAGTAACATAAAAGAGGAAACAGGATGGAAAAAATACTTATTGTCGAAGACGATAACGCCTTAGCCTCGGGACTTTGCAGAGCCTTTCCCGGCTCCGTAAGTGCGGGGGATATAAAGACTGCCCGTAGAATTATGAGCGAAAATAAGATTTCGCTTATTATTCTTGACGTTAATCTTCCCGACGGAAACGGCTTCGATTTTCTCCCCGAAATAAAGGCTTCCTTCGATATTCCCGTTATTATGCTTACCGCTAACGATCTGGAAAGCGATATCGTATCGGGACTTGAAGCAGGTGCCGATGATTATATCACAAAGCCCTTCAGCCTCGCTGTTTTACGTGCAAGGGTAAACACACAGCTTCGTAAAAAAGAACAGAAGCAGGATAACAGGTTTATTTGTGACGGATATATTTTCGATTTTGATAAGATGGAATTTTTCAACAAGGGCGAAGCTGTAGAGCTCAGCAAAACCGAGCAGAAGCTTTTACGCATACTTACGGAAAACAGCGGTATTACCCTTTCCCGTGACAAGCTTATCGACCGTATATGGACAGACGGAGCGGAATATGTTGACGAAAACGCTCTTTCCGTAACAGTAAAAAGGCTTCGTGACAAGCTTTCCGCAAAGGAATATATCCGTACGGTCTATGGTATCGGATATTCGTGGGGCAAGAAGGATGAATGATATTATTATAATTGTGGCTGTTATAATCGCTGTCGGTGCGGTTGTTTTTTCGGCTGTATCGGTGATTAAAACAAGGCGGATTTTAAAGAATATACATAAAATGCTTGATGACGCTATAAGCGGAAGCTTCAGCGAAAACCGCTTCGATGAAACGGAGCTTTCGGCTCTTGAAAACAAGCTTTGGAAATATCTTTCCTCTTCGGAGATATCCGCTAAAAAAACAGCCGAAGAAAAGGAAAAAATAAAGACCCTTATTTCTGATATTTCACATCAGACAAAAACCCCTATCGCTAACATACGGCTTTATTCGGAGCTTCTTTCCGAGGAAGCGGTTTCTGAAAATGAAAAGGACTATGCGGAAAAGATTACCGCACAGTCGGAAAAGCTTTCCTTTCTTATAACCTCTCTTGTAAAGCTTTCGAGACTTGAAACGGGGGTTATTTCCCTTTCGCCGAAGGAAAACAATGTTTCAAAAATGCTGGCGGATATAGAGCTTCAGGCCGAGCCGAAGGCAAAGGAAAAGGGGCTTACCTTAAGCTTTACCCATAACGGCGAGAAGGCAGTTTTCGATGAAAAATGGACAGGCGAAGCTTTATGGAACATAATCGACAATGCAATAAAATATACCGAAAAGGGCGGTATTTCCGTTACCGTTAAAAGCTATGAGATGTTCCTCTGCATAGAAATAAGCGATACCGGAATCGGTATTTCCGAAGAAGAACAGGCACAGATTTTCTCCCGTTTTTACAGAAGCTCTGATGTAAAAACAGCCGAGGGAGCGGGAATAGGACTTTATCTTGCAAGAGAAATAATCACAGGGGAAAACGGATATATAAAGCTATCCTCTGAAAAAGGAAAAGGCTCTGTTTTTTCCGTATTTCTTTCAAAACTGTAAGAATTTGTTTTCGCCAGGAAATAATGTGGTAAGATTTATATGAGATAATCTGTATTGTAAAGATACAGATTCAATTTACGGAAAAAAGTCTTTCTGATGAAAAATTAATGATGAAGAATGAAAGATTGCGGTGTCTGCCTACAGGCAGACGGATTTAAATAAGACTTTAAAGCAGAATACCTTTTTAAAGCCACTATTTAAATTAACGCCCAACGGGCGCACCTTAATCATTCATCATTCATTATTCATCTTTCATCCGTTTTAAAGCTTTATTCTAAGATTTATCAACAATCTGATCTGTATCGTAAGGATACAGATTATTTTTTTTGAAAGGATTTTAATTATGACTATCTTATCGACAGAAGAACTTAAAAAAACATACGGAAGCGGTGAAACCGCTGTTCACGCTCTCGACGGCGTAAGCATAAACATAGAAAAGGGCGAATTCGTCGCAATCGTCGGAACCTCGGGAAGCGGTAAATCTACTCTTCTTAATATGCTCGGCGGTCTCGACCGTCCCGATTCGGGGAAGGTATTCGTAGATGGAAAGGATATTTTCTCCCTTAATGATGAAGAGCTTACTATCTTCAGAAGAAGAAAAATCGGCTTTATTTTCCAGAACTATAACCTCGTCCCCTCCCTTAACGTTTACGAGAATATCGTTCTTCCCGTTGAGCTTGACGGAAATATTCCCGATAAGGAATATATAAATACAATTATTTCCACTCTCGGTCTTTCCGAAAAAACCGAAAACCTCCCCAACAATCTTTCGGGCGGTCAGCAACAGCGTGTTGCAATTGCCCGTGCCCTTGCGTCAAAGCCTGCAATTATCCTTGCCGACGAGCCTACGGGAAACCTCGACAGCAAGACCTCACAGGACGTTTTAGGGCTTCTCCGTATAACGAGCCAGAAGTTCTCACAGACAATAGCTATGATTACCCATAACGAAGAGATAGCACAGCTTTCCGACCGTATCATAAGAATTGAGGACGGAAAAATCGTATCGAAAGAGGTGTGAATATGAAAGTGGGCAATAAAAAATGCATTTTCAATCTCAGCCTTAAAAATATGAAGGCGTCGAAAATGCGTAATATTATTTCGGTTTTTGCGGTAGCTCTTACTACTATCCTTTTTACCGCTTTCTTTACTATTTTTATGACTATCATCGATAGCACCCAGTTTTCTAATTTCCGTATGGTAGGTACAATGGCTCACGGCGAATTCAAAAGACTTACATACGAACAGTATATGGAGCTTAAGGATGACCCCGACATAAAGGAACACGGCTTAAGAAGATTTATCGGTGCTGTTGTTAATGATAATTTTGACAAAAATTATGCTGAAGTAAGCTATATGAGCGAAAACACTGCAAAATGGTCTTTCATAAACATAAAGGAAGGCAGTCTCCCGAAAGAAAACACCAACCAGGCTTCTGTTGACGATAACGTACTTTCCGCCCTCGGCATAGAAAAGAAAATCGGCGAAGAATTTACCGTAGAAATTGAAGTTGACGGAAAGCTTACGGAAGAAACCTTTACCCTTTGCGGATGGTGGGAATATGATTCTGTGACCCCTGCCAATCATATCCTTATCTCCGAAAGCAAGCTTGATGAAATCTATACAAAGCTCGATACACAGTGCAATGACGAGATGACGGGAAGATACGGCCTCGATGTAATGTTCAAGAACAGCCGTAATATCGAGGAAAAGCATATTAAAATACTCGAACGCCACGGCTACGTAAATGACAGGAACGCCGACAACGGCATAGCTATCGGCATAAACTGGGGCTATCTTACCGAAAACGAAAATGTAAAGCCCGACGCTGAAATGACGGTAATGATAGTTACATTCTTGCTTCTTATAATCTCAACAGGCTATCTCGTTATCTTCAATATTTTCAGAACCTCTGTCGCAAACGATATAAGATACTACGGAATGTTAAAGACCATAGGCACAACAGGAAAACAGATTCGTTCTATCCTTCGTTTCCAGGCACTTTTGCTTTCGGGTATAGGTATTCCCTTCGGCTTATTCTTCGGCTGGTTTGTGGGATCGGTGCTTACGCCTGTTGTAATGAACGAGATTAATGTTTATAGCAACGGAACCTCACTTAATCCCGTAATATTCATTTTCGCCACGCTCTTCTCCCTTGTGACAGTGCTCATTTCCTGCCACATTCCCGCGTCCATTGCTTCGAAGGTATCTCCTATTGAAGCTTTAAGATATACCGAAAGTACAAGCAAGGCAAAATCTCGAACCGCCGGAAAAAAAGTATCAGTTTTCACTATGGCTATGGCAAATCTCCGCCGAAATACAGGTAAAACCGTTCTTACGGTGGTTTCACTTGCTCTTCCTCTCGTTATCTTTACCCTTACGTTTATTTTTTCAAACAGCTTTGATATGGAAAAATATCTTTCTGATATATCATACGACTTTTCGGTTTCAGACCCAAGCTATTTCAACAGCTGGGATACCTGGAAAGCGGAAAAAGCTATAACCGAAGAGGAAATCGAAGTTATCCGAAGCATTGATGGTGTTACCGAAAGCTATATTGCCTACGGCGTTTCTCACAAAAATTCAATCAGTGCATATTATCCCGATGATATTGCAAGAGAAATGCTTTTAGACAACGGAAATGAACCCGAAGCCGTTGAAAGAATGATTGCGGGTTCGGATAAATACGAAGGAAAAACTGATTTAGCAGTTCTTGTTTTAGGCGTTGAAGAAGAGATGTATAAAACAGGCTTTACGGAATACGAGGGCGATTTATCGAAGCTTTCCGAAGAGGGCTATATAGCCGTACACGAAACCGATCATTTCAAACTCGGAGATAACGTAATACTTGAATACATTGACTCTACAGAATACATAAACACAAAGACAGGTGCCGTTTACAGCGATTCTGAATCGATAACTATGGAAGAATGGGAAAATATTGATATTAATATTGAATCTCATTGCTGTGAATATGAGATTGCTGTAATCGTAAAGGAAGATAAGGTTCCCGGCTATAACTATAGTTATTTAAGCGACTTCTTCTATCTTCACGAAGACGCATTCCGCAAGGAAGCACCCAGTTGTGCACCGCTTTATGTCGTTTTCAACACAACCGACGAAGCGGAAGCAAAAGCAGAGGAATTCCTCTCGGCATACTCCGAAAGAATGGGGCTCGATTATTCCAGCAAGGCTAAAACTGCCGAAGAATTCGAGTCATTCAGAAGAATGTTCGTTGTTTTAGGATGTGCTCTTAGTCTTATAATCGGTCTCGTAGGCGTGCTTAATTTCGTAAACACTATCTTAACAGGCATTTTCGCCCGCCGTCTTGAGCTTGCTATGCTTGAAGCTATCGGTATGACAGGAAAACAGCTTAAAACAATGCTTATATCCGAAGGTCTTATTTATACGTGCGGTGCTTTAATAACCGCAATTCTGCTGGATGTGCTTACAATACCTATGTCCGGGGCGTTGGAAAATATATTCTGGTTCTGTAGCTATAAGTTTACATTAACACCTATACTTATTGTTATCCCGTTCTTTATTCTCCTCGGAATTATTCTTCCTCTCGCAACCTACAGAGCAACTATTAAAAAGACTGTTGTCGAAAGATTAAGAGAGGCTCAGTAAAGTTAATAATGAAGAGTGAAGGGTGAAGAACGTTGGTATTGCCTTCGGAAACGGATTATAAATAAAACATATAAAGTATGTTTTTAATCCGTCAGCGAAGCTGACACCGTAACTCTTCACTCTTACTTCTTCACTAAAATTTCCTTCAATATATTTTGCCTCTGAAAGAAATTTCAGAGGTAATTTTTTGTATAAGCTTGACAAATTCTTTTCTATTTGTTAAACTGTTTATATGACATTTTCTGATAAAATGAAAGGAATTTTTTAATTATGGTCGGAACATTTTGGTCGCTGGTACCGCCTCTTGTGGCGATTATACTGGCTCTTATCTCGAAAGAGGTTTACAGCTCCCTCTTTGTCGGTATCCTTATCGGTGCATTGTTCTTCGCCGGCTTCAACCCCGAGCTTACAATGACGCACATGGTAGAAGACGGCTTTATTGCTGTTCTTTCAAAACCCGGGAACGTCGGAATACTTATATTCCTCGTAGTCCTCGGTACACTGGTCTGTCTTATGAATAAGGCAGGCGGTTCATCTGCTTTCGGTGAATGGGCAAAGGTACATATAAAAAGCCGTGTCGGTGCACAGATTGCAACCGTTATCCTCGGCATACTTATCTTTATCGACGACTATTTCAACTGTCTTACAGTAGGAAGCGTTATGAAGCCTGTTGCTATAAAGCACAAAATCTCTTCCTCAAAGCTTGCGTATCTTATTGACGCAACGGCGGCTCCCATTTGTATTATCGCTCCTATCTCCTCCTGGGCAGCAGCGGTTACATCCTCCGTAGAAGTCGATAACGGTTTTTCGCTCTTTATAAGTGCAATTCCCTATAACTATTACGCTCTCTTTACAATCGTATTTATGCTCGGTACAATTCTTCTCAAGCTCGATATCGGCTCTATGGCTAAGTATGAAAAGCTTGCGGTAAACGGACTTAACCCCGGGGATGACGAAAAGGAAAGCGGAGAAGTAAAGGAAAACCTCAGAGGAAAAGGAAAGGTTTTCGACCTCGTATTCCCCATTATTGTGCTTATTATCTGTTGTATAATCGGTATGATATACACAGGCGGTTTCTTCTCCGGCACAGATTTCATCACTGCTTTTTCTGATTGCGACGCTTCGCTCGGTCTCGCTTTCGGTTCTCTCGTCGCTCTTATTGTAACCATTATCGTATATCTTATAAGAAGAGTAATTTCCTTTAAGGAATGTATGGAAAGCCTTCCCGAAGGCTTTAAGGCTATGGTTCCCGCTATCCTTATCCTTACATTCGCATGGACATTAAAGGCCATGACCGACAGCCTCGGTGCTTCTGCTTTCGTAGAATCGGTAGTAAAGGAATACGTTATCGACCTCCAGTTCCTCCTCCCTGCTATTATCTTTATTATCGCTGCTCTTATCGCTTTTGCAACAGGAACCTCCTGGGGTACCTTCGGTATTCTTATTCCTATAGTTGTTGAGGTATTCCGGAATGTTGACTACACAATGATGGTAATTGCTATCTCCGCTTGTATGGCAGGTTCGGTATGCGGTGACCACTGTTCGCCTATTTCCGATACAACTATTATGGCTTCCGCCGGTGCGAAATGCAACCACGTTAAACACGTTACAACGCAGATGCCTTATGCAATAATTGTTGCTGTAATTTCCATAGTTATGTACGTTGTTGCAAGCCTTATAAAGAACTGGATAGTATGTCTTTTCATAGGACTTGCTGTTACAATAGGCACTCTCTTCATTTTAAAATATCTTTCCGCAAATAAGAAAATAGAACAGAACGAGCTTTAAAAAATATCAGTATAAACGGCACTATCGGGTGCCGTTTATTGCATTTTATAAAAAGTTATGGTATAATTATGTCACCATTACAGCGTTTATATCGTTTTATATTATAGAAAGCTTTAATTACAGGCAACTGAAAGAAACTTAATCCTTCCGCAATAAATAAAGTCTGGATAAATAAGGAGTTATACATAAATGAGAAAAAAGCTTTTCATTATATCGGCAATATTACTATCAATATCTGCAATGATAGTATTATTTTTGATTAACAACAAATATAAAAACAATCAAGATAAGTTAAAACATTTTTTTACTAAAGATGTTGAAGTAATTACCGATTTATCCATCGAAGAGCAAAAATACTTGTTGGAATTATTTAATGTTCAAATACCTGACACTGAACCGAACGCATATATTTATTCCTTTCAAAAATACCATTACGGAAGTAACATACACGCTTACATTATAGAATTTGATAATGTAATATCATACCGTAATTTTTATGAAGCAAATAATAGCCGAATCGGAAAAAACGGTTTGCCCGACTTAAGCTTTAATCAGATTGCAGGTATGTCATCAGAACAATTATTAAATGGTGAGTTCGAAGAAATATACGAAGGAAAAAACGACTACTATCTAACTTATCAAGTATTGCTACACAAAACAGGATCTCAACAAATTCCTGACACTTTTAAAAAGTATTCAGATGCAAGAAAAAATGATTCTTAACCTTAGGGAAAGGACAAAAAATGAACATCAAGCCTGTAAAAAACTACAAAAAACCAAACTATGCAAAAGGACTTGCCGTTACTCTTGCAACCGTTACAACTCTTTCGGGCTGTGAAGATCCCTTTGCTGTTGACGGCACTGCTCCTGTACCCGATACAAGAACCTCCGAGGTTATTATAGACACCGGTATTGCTGTTCCCGAAGACCTTGTTATTCCCGAGGGGACAATAGTGACGGAAGCTGAGGAAACAGATATTGCATCGTCTATTTCTCTAGAAGATTTTTTGTTTTTTGAACTGCCTAATGATATTTTTAAACTTGAAGATTTAAATCAAACATATGATGGAGAACTTTGTATTTATTTACAAAACAATTGTGATTTGTCGCTTTTAGCCAATTTATCAGAGTTAAAGAAATTATCAATCGATGAAAATTCAAATCCACCTGGATATTCACCTTTAAATTCTAGTTTGATTGTGGACTTTTCATTTTTGCATAGTATGAACAATATTTCTGAATTAACTATCACACAGGAGCCACAATTTCCTTTATCCAGTTTAATTGGAATGGATAATCTGACGAAAATATCGTTATACGGAGTAAAAATATCTGACTATGATTCCGTTGTTAATACTGTGGAGGAATTAACACTTGATTCCTGTGATTTTTCATTAGAAGAAATCGTTGCAGTGTTTCCCAATTTAAAAAAGCTTACAATATTAGGTTATTGGGATAGTCTTTCTTTTATTGGCAATCTTCAAAATCTTGAGACACTGACTTTGCATCAAACAAGCTATCAAGATATAGAAAAAATAACAAATAACAAGAAACTAGAAAATTTAACACTGCTAACTAGAAATGGTATAGATGCTAGCATTCTTGATTCACCTAATTTTATTCTTGAGTTAAAAAATTTAAAAACACTTGAAATATACGAAGGTACTCTTTCACAAGATTTTCTTTCTATGTTTCTTGATAATTGTCCAAATTGCGATTTACAAATTTTTAAAACTTCATAAAGTATTAAAAGCTTGTTTTTATCAATTTATTATAACATATCCCTACCCTACACCGTTTTCTTGGAAACTAACAGCCTATCCCTAAGGCGATTTAAAACCATACAATTTCCAATCATTAACAACAATTCAAGCTTTGGAAAGGACAAAAAATGAACATAAAGCCTGTAAAAAACTACAAAAAACCGAATTACGCAAAAGGACTTGCCTTAACGCTTGCAACCGTTACAACCCTTTCGGGCTGTGAAGACCCGTTCGCTGTTGCAGGTGATGTTGCCGTTATGCCCGATAACAGCGATACTGAGATTGTATCTGACAGAAATGATATTACTGCCGAAGGAACAATAGTTACCAAAGAGGATATAACAGATGTTTCGTTGGACGGGGATATTGCATTTTCTGCCGACGATACAGAAACGGAAGCTACAGAAAAAATTACTACCACAACCATAGCTACCTTTGCTCCTACGGGAACGGTTGTAACCGAATCGGACGAGGAATATTCAGAGACTACTGCACCTCGACCCTCATTTACCGATACTACTACGAAACCTACACGCGCTATTACTACTACAGCCACAACTTCCACTTCTCTTATGGGAACAGTTGTAACCGAGCCGGACGAGGAATATTCAGAGACTGCTGTATCTCGACCCACAATTACCGATACAACTCTTCCGCCAGTAACAGAAGAAGACGAGCCCGACCTTGAAGACTTTGTACTTGAGGGAGATGTTGCTTACTCCGAAGAAACAGAGGAAGCTTTTATGCTTGACGGCGATGTAGCTGTGGAGGATATTGACGATAACAGCGGTTATGAAACCTCCGACAACTCCGAAGAGCATATTAATTCCGCATATTTCAACGGACTTGACTATGCTTCGGATATAAAGGATTATCTCGATAAAAATGACCGCCCTGTGAATTTACACGCTGATATGTCATATCTTCTTGAAACGGGAGATAACGGAGATTTTACCGTTCCAATAGCCTTAGAGGGCAGTAAATATAATATGCTTATTGCCTTTTACGATTCCGAAAACCCTGATGACCCGCTGGAAGCTATGCTTATAAATGCCAGCAACGCATCAAAGGTGCTTTACGGCTATACGGTCTCCGATGAATTCGGAGCAACACATTTCTATATCGACCTTAAGGCTTTAAGAAACAATGATACCGAAGAAATCGTTTCGGCTATATGTCTCGAGGAAGTGACGCTTATATGAATTTTACGCTTCATCTTACCGAACGCTGTAATCTCGACTGTACATACTGTGTTCACGAAAAGAAGAACTCGGATATGACAGAAGATATCGTTTATAAAGCCTGTGACCTTGCGTTTTCAAAGGGAAGCTTCGCTGGTATCTGTTTCTTCGGCGGTGAGCCTCTTTTACGCAAGGATCTTATCTATAAGGCATTTGATTACTGTGATATGCTCTCGGAAAAAACGGGAAAAGAAGTAAGATATAAAATGACCACAAACGGAACATTGCTTGACGAGGAATTTATCCGAAAGGCAAAGGAAAAGAACCTCGAAATCGGAATGTCCTTTGACGGTACGGCACAGGATATCTGCCGAAGATATGCCGACGGACGAGGCACACAAAAAGAGCTTGAGCATATTGCAAAAATACTGCTTAGGGAAATGCCTCTTTCTTACGCTATGCTTACCCTTTCCCCCGACGCTGTCGGAAAATTCAGCGAATCCGTAGAGTATCTTTATTCCTTAGGCTTCAGACGAGTTACCGCAACTATCGCTTACGGAAAAAGGGTATGCTGGACAAGCGAAAAGCTCGCTGTCCTCGAAAAAGAACTTCGTAAGACCGCCCTTTTCTATGCCCGCATTTTTGCTGAGGGGAAACGCTTTTTCTTAAGTCCCTTTGACGCAAAGATAAGAGAATGTATCTCGGGCTATAACCCCTCTGAACGCTGTCATCTCGGTTACAGACAGATGCCCGTTTCCACAGAGGGCAGACTTTACGCCTGTACACAGTTTATAGGCGACGAAAACTACTGCTTCGGTGATGTATTCAGCGGTATTGATACCGCTAAGCAGACAGAGGTAGCGAAGAAGAGCAGAGAGCCTGTGGAGTGTAAAGAATGCGGACTTAAAAACCGCTGTACAAACTCCTGTGGCTGTCTTAACCGCCTCGAAACAGGCAACGAAAACACCGTTTCGCCTGTACAATGTGCTTATGAGCGTATGCTTATAGAAATTGCTGATGAACTGGGCGAAGAGCTTTTCAGCAAATACCCCGAACAATTCAGAAAAAGATATTATTCAAAGTGAGGAAATTAAAAAATGGTTTTTAAAGAAAATTTCTATGTAGGCTACAGCGACGTCGGTAAGGATTTCTGTATATCCAACACCGCTGTGCTTAAGATTTTTGAGAATGTTGCCTGTATGCACAGTTCTTACGCAAACGACAGTATGAAGACCTCGGCGTCGAGATGGTTTTTAAAAAGCTACCGTGTTAAGATCCATAGCCGTCCCGAACAGGAAGAAAAGGTAACAGCCTGTACCTGGGGCAGAGGTACGAAGGGCGTTTCCGCTTCCCGTGAATTCGAGATTTACGATGAAAAAGGAAAGCTTTCCGTAACAGGTATTTCTAACTGGGTAAGAGTAAACGCCGAAACTCTTAAGCCCGAACGTGTTGAAGCGGAACTGTTTTCCGCCTACGGAAGCGAACAGGACAAGACGAATTTCGGCAATCTATGGATAGAAAAGCTTAAGGAACCCGAAGAATATATAAGCGAAAAGGAATTCTATATTGACCGCAATTTTATTGACGCAAACAACCACGTAAACAACGTTTTCTATCTCGACCTCGCCTCTCTCGCTCTTCCCGAAGAGGTTTACGAAAAGGGCGAAGCAGGAGAATTCGAGATAATGTACCGAAAAGCTATCCGATACGGAGAAACGGTAAAATGTCTTTTCGGAGAAACGGAAAACGCTTATTATGTTACGGTAAAATCCGCCGACCTTTCGGAAACCTATGCAATTGTAATGCTGTATAAATAAAAAAGACCGTGCATTTAGGTTTTTGCTGTTATAAAAGTATTTATAGGTATTTATCGGGAGAAACCTTTCTGAAGAAAGGCTTTCTCCCGAACCCTCTTCCAAAGACTTTTAATATAAAATTAAGACCAATAGGATTAATCCTATTGGTCTTAATTTTTATACTGAAAGTTTTCGGAAGGGAGCTCGAGGGAAAGCCCTTTTTCAAAAGGGTTTCCCTCGATAATACTCATAAATACTTCTATAAGAACAACATCCTAAGTGTACGGCTTTTTTACGTATAAAATTCTTCAAAGGTTTCAAGGCAGAAACAGGCAAGTCTTCCGCCCGAACAGGCTCCGCAATCGATACAGATATTTCCGTTCTCCTTAAAAATCTCCGTCTTTCCGCTTATTACCGTTGTAGGCGTATGACCGCTTACGATAAATACGCTTTCATCATCAAAATATCTTATACGGGGATCAGGCCGGGAGATTAAAAGCTCTTCGGGAGTATATTCGCTTATTTTCTTTCCTTTGCGGAAATTGCCCAGACCGGCGTGGGTAAGAATAAAGGTACTCTCTTTTATATCTATGACCTCGTAAAAGGAGAATTCCGACATATAATCGAGAATATCCGAAAGCTCATCCTTCGGAAGCTTCGCAAAAGCAGAAAGCGTGACCCCTCCGCCGTTGAACTGCCAGTCGGAAAGCTCGTTTAAAAGAGCCTCGTCTATCTGTGTCAAATAATTATTCTCCGTTATCTCTACGGCAAGCTTACGCATAACATCAAGAGCAAGCAGGTCGTGGTTTCCCATAAGAGGATAAACGTTGCTTCGGCTCATCATATCACAGAGTATTTCAACAGGCTTATCTCCCCTGTCAACTACGTCCCCGAGAATAAAGAGAGTATCCTCGTCCTTTAATTTTATTTTATCCAGCATTTCTATGTACTTATCGTACATACCGTGAATATCGGACATAACATAATGCACGTTAAATCCCCCCTAAAAAGGCAACAGCCCCGCCTTTGAAGACGAGGATGCTTTCCATTTGTGTTTTGTAAATGTAGCACAATTCCGCGAGATGCTCCAGACTGGGAACGGATTTTCCGCTTTCCCATTCATAGACCGTCGTTACACGGAGTATTCCTAAAAGATCGCCGAGCTCCTGTGCTGAAAGTCCGGCATTTTTGCGGTATTCCTTTAAACGAACACCTGTCATCAGCTTATCAAGTTTACGCATAGTATTACCTCCAGATATTGTTGTTACCTGTACTAAAAACGGATTTTACTCCTTACAGGCAGAGTAAGGCATAGTAACGCCTAAATCCAAATAATCTTTACTAAATACTATTTTTTAATTTTCTTACTTCCGAGGTTTATGTTTACGGAAGCTTTTAAATCGGAGGTATAAATTATACTATTTGGCGATGTCCTCTCTTTCAATAAGCTTTACCCCGTTTTTTGGGGTATTTTTTATTATAGCACGTTAATTATATTTTGTCAATACTTTCTTAAAAAAATTCCAAAAACGGTACAGCTTTTTTGTACCGTTTTTGTATAGCTTTGCTTCGTTATTCGTAAATCTTATCGGCAATTCCGTACTCTATTGCCGCTTCAGCACTCATATAGCTGTCACGGTCACAATCGAGCGTTACTTGCTTTACCGTCTGGCCTGTACGCTCCGAAAGCATCTTCATAAGAAGCTCCTTCGTTTTCGTAATATGATTTGCGGCACGTTCGATATCAGAAGCCTGACCGCTTATACCGCCTAAGGGCTGGTGAATCATAATCTCGGCGTGGGGAGTAACGTAACGCTTTCCTTTTGTACCGTAAGCCGAAATAACGGACGCCATAGAAGCCGCACAGCCTGTACAGATTGTAACAATATCGCTCTTACAGCGTTCCATACAATCTACTATTGCAAGTCCTGCTGAAACGCTTCCGCCGGGAGAGTTTATGTAGATGGTTATATCTTCTTCAGCGAGGCTGTCGAGGTATTCGAGCTGGAGGCAGATGTTTGCGGCGGTATCCGCATTTATCTCTGTATTGAGCCAGACTACTCTCTTATCCTTGAACATAAGGGAGTATAAATCGGAGGAGTGGATACCCTGTTTATCGGTAAAAAGAATGTTAGGTAACATAAGCGTAATTTCCTTTCTTTAATTAAAATAAGTCGTCATCGTCACAGTAAAGATCGTCAATGTCTATATCACGATACACATAATCGTCTATATCATCCACGAGCATACCTACGGTATAGGCTTTTATCTTACTGTTGCACTTGTTCGGGAAAGCAAAGGGCTTTTTAGAAGCGTACTTTTTAAGAAATTCGTAAGAATCAATATCGGGAAGTCGGGTAAAGTAGCGGATATTGCCTCTTATAAAGACCGCTTCCTTAAATTCTTTTTCGAGCTTAAGGTTTTTAAGGGTCATTTCCTTTACGATAGGCTCGGTTATACCCTTTTCATTTATCTGGGTTTCGCCGCAAAGGTCACTTATGTAGGACAGCATCGAAAGGTCTGAACTCTGGAGAAAGAGTATGTTCTTACAGTTGCCGATGATGGTTGTTGCCGCTTCGCTGTAGGTATTCTCCAGCTGGCTCTTGGACTGGCACACGAGATACCATCTCATATTTCTGCTTCGGCTTGCGGAAATCTTCGCTTTCATATCGTTTATCTTAAGGTTACAGAATTCGTCACATATATAATTTATGCGGCAGGGTGCTTCCTTATTGTTCTGATACTTTCTGCTGTAGGTTTCAACAAGTCTGTCATAGAACATATCGATAAGCATACCCGCAATAGTATCGTAGGTGCTGGTTTCGTCGGGAACGATAAGGAATACGAATGTCGGAGTCTCGTACATAGCCTCGAGGTCGAAGCTTGTTGCGGAGAGCATCTTAAGAAGGTCTTCCTGAATCGTGAAATCCTGTAAAACGCTCTGTACTGTTGACATAATACAGGAAAGGGTATTGTTCGGATTACCCGTAACGCTCTTAAGCATAGAAAGCATCGTTCCGCAATCCTCGCTTAGATTCTCTACCTTATCGCCGATTTTTTCAGCAGCCTTGAAGTTTGCGTAGGTGCTTAAGGTGTACATATTCACCATATCGTAATACTCGGGCTTTCTTGCACAAGCATCGAAGATAAGGTTTATAAGCGGAACAAGATACTGCTGTGAGCTTAGTCCCCAGAAGGGGTCCTTTGCTGTTTCGTATCTTGCAACAAGGCTGTTTATGATCTTCGTCATATACCCCATAGCCTTGTCCTCTTCGCCTCTTCTGTACATATTGAAGCCGTATTCGAGTATGTTGTAGCAGTCGCCCTTAAAGGTACGGAAATCGAGATATACGGTTTTTACTCCCTTTTTCTTAAGGAAGCCCTGGAGCTTAGGGTTCGTAGAAAGCTCGCCCTTTACGTCGGTTATAAAGGCGGATTCCCCTGCACCTGCCGCAAGAGCGATAAGAGGTGCAATAACGGAACGGGTCTTCTTTGAACCTGTTTCACCGTATATAATGGTGTTTTCGGTTTTATCGTTTACGACAGCCTTACCGTTCTTTACAAGAATCGGCACACCGCATCTCTGGAAGCTTTCGCCCGTTATATCTATGGAACGGAACTCGCTTATAACGTCCTGGTCGGTAGATATTTCGTTCGTTTCGGGGTATGTATAACCGCACCAGTCTGTTTCGTAATCGTATCTTACCATATTATCACCATTCCTTTCTTATGCACTCTTCTTTGTCATTCTCGCTGTAAGCTCGTATGCTCTTCTCGCATATTCTTCCGACATAGTCACGCTTATAATAGCAGGAAGACTGTTTTTATCGGAAAGATATTTTGCCGCATCCGAAGAGGTTACGGAATTACCGCCTGCCGAAAGTCTCATTTCACGGCACATACTGTTTACAGCAGGATATGTGCGGAGCATCTCGGCACCCTTGCTCATAACCATATCAGCAATAAGCTCGGCTGTCTTATTCTCGACGCACTGGCAGCTGATATATTTTGCAAGGCTCTCTTTATTCATAAAGGTATCGTCTGTTACCGTTTTTCCGCCGAGGAAAAGGCGAAGCTTGAAGAAAAGCTTTGTGGTCTTTGATTCCTCATTGCTGCCAACGGTAAATATGTATTTTATTCTTGAACGCTTATCGTGGAAAAACTTAAGGGCGATAGTAAAGTATTCTTCGTCCTCGTGGCCTATCCATTCCGAAACGTCAATCGCCGCAAAAACCCTTTTTCCTATAAAGGCGGGAGAATTGCGGAGCTTTACCTGGAATTTCTTAAGCTGGTCGAACTCGCCGTAAACGGGAACATAAGAAAGCTTATGGTGGATAATCGGACCGCTTCCTGCCGCTCTTTCAGCAGCCGCATCGTTGTCGGGTGAGCCTGTGATTAAAAGTAAAAAATCGTTGTTGTATTCGCTCATAGTAAAGTCCTCCTTATAAATAAATCATCAGTCATTCGATATGTACTTAAGACGTACGGCTGTACAGGAACTTACGCCGCCCTGTACCGTGCGGATACTTTAGCCGTATCGGCTGTTGAGGGATTTACGCTTTCCTCACTAAGCGGCCTATCATAACATCTATTATACAGGTGTTTCTGAAAAAATCATATACGGCAACACCGTAGAAATTATTTTGTAAGCGAACAGTGTGCCGTATAGGGAAAGGATGCTGTTTATTAATGGTCGGTTATATTTTTACAGCATCCCGAAGGCATACAATACAGAAAAAAATAAAATTTGTAAAAAGGTAAAATAAAAGGCTGAAGGTGTATTATATGCCCGTAAATAGAAAAAATATTAAGTTTTTAAGCGGGGCTTACGCCTCCGATGACATTATTCTACCACGGATTTTTCAAAAAGAATATACGGCAATACCGTAAAAATTACTTTTCTTGAAAAAAACCGAAAAATATGCTAACATATAAAAAAGACCAACGAAGGACACACAAAGGATACATCGCAATGTTAAAGTATAACTACAGACAGGAAAGGAAACACGAAAATGACATACCGTATTTTACTTGTTGAGGATGACAGACAGATACGAGAGGTTATCGAGGATTACTTCTCCGCTAAAAGCGAGGGCGAGATAAATATCGTTACCGCCGAAGACGGAGATAAGGGTCTTTCTCTTATTAACGGAGAAGAATTTGACCTTATAATGCTCGATATTATGCTCCCGGGAATCGACGGCTTTTCTCTCTGCCGTGAAATCCGCTCGAAAAGTATCGTGCCTGTTTTATTCCTTACCGCAAGAGGAAGAGAAGAAGATATTCTTTACGGCTATGAGCTCGGCTGTGATGATTATATCGTAAAACCCTTTTCTCCTGCTGAGCTTTTCGCTAAGGTAAATGCACTGTTAAAACGTGCAAAGGGTATGGTCATTGAGAAAGAGCTTGTCTGCGGTGATATACAGATGAACCTTATTACTCTGCAGGTTACGGCAAAGGGAAAACCTACCGAGCTTGCACCTAAGGAATTCGCACTATTAAAATATCTTATGGAACATAAAAACTGGGTTATCGACCGTGATACTCTTCTTAATAAAATATGGGGAATAGACTATTTCGGAAGCGACAGAGTTGTCGATAACCATATAAAAAAGCTCAGAAAGGCTCTCGGTGATGCGGGCGGTCAGATAAAGACCGTTATAACGAAAGGTTATAAGCTTACCGAATAGCCCTCGGGAAAGGACACATTATGAAAAAGCTTAAATTTACACATTTCTTTTTGAAAAAATTTATACCCGTAATTATTCCGCTGCTGCTGATTGCTACTATGTTCAATACTCTGCAATATGTGAGCTCGCTCATGGCTAGTAGGCAGGATTTCGAAGTTTCAACCCTGATGGCACAATCAAACATCTCTGAATGGGTTGCACGTGGGAAGGATACACCCGAAGAAATTTCCTGCTTACTTGCAAAACAGGTAGATTACCATTACAAATCCACCCGAACTGCATTCGTTTATATAGACGAGGAATACAATATCATTGCTACTTCGGAATGGAACGCATTTCTTTTTCATCAGCGTGAAAGAAATGCAGAGGATATAACAGCTGTAACTGATGTGTATAAGTGCGGCTCTGAAGAATTTCTCGGAATGCTGGATGATGAAATTGAAAATAATTCGGGACGAGTGTATGAAATAAAAGAGGCTTATGTAAAAGACGGTCTGTTCATTCCCGGTGATGTAACAATTTTTGAAAGCGACTATCATACCGTTGTTAAAACCATAAACTTTACTCCCGAAAACAAAGAAGAATACCTGTATATTCCCCGTAATGAATTTTACTGGCGTGACGTTGGAACAAGAGATAAAGAGCTTCTTGCCGAGGCTGTCAGAGCAGCTGACGGAAGATGTAGCGATAAAAAACCCACCTCCGAATCATTCAGCAATATTAAAGCGGCTGAAATGAATAATAAGCTTTACAGCATTTATTATTTTGATTTTTTTGCCGAGAATCTTAAATTTGTATTTGCCAACACAGCAACAATGGTGCTCCTGGCTCTTTTTATCACCTTTATCGCTGCGTTCATTTCATACAAAAAATATACCGTTCAGTATGAGACAGACGAATACAGAAGAAATATGACAAACGCTCTCGCCCACGATTTAAAGAGCCCTCTTACCGCAATCTACGGCTATGCGGAAAACCTTAAGGACAATATTCACAGCGAAAAGCGTGAATATTACGCTGATGCGGTGCTTGAAAACGTACGCTATATGAACAGCATTATCACAAATACCCTTGACCTTGCGAAGCTTGAAATAGGAGAAAAGGGCGTAAAACGCGAAAAGCTTGATGTTGCACTGATTTCCGATGAGCTTTATAAAAAATACCGCCCACAGGCAGAAGCCCGCAATATTTCCTTTAAGGCAAGCGGAAGCTGTACCGTTACAGCAGACAAGGCACTTCTTACACAGGCTCTCGAAAACCTTATTTCAAACGCTGTAAAGTTCACAGCAGACAATGGCAGTATTGACATTACAGCAACCGACGATGCTTATACTATCACAAACGATTGCGACAAGGCTCTTAAGACCGAAAACATAGGAAAGCCCTTCGGAAAATCCGACGAAAGCAGAAGCAACCGCACAGGAAGCGGTTTAGGTCTTTCGATAGTAAAGAACATTACCGCTCTTCATAAATTCGGCTTCAGCACAAAGGCAGAAAACGGAAAGTTTACGGCAGAAATAACCTTCGCAAATAAGTAAAAAGCTCCTATGTAAAGTGTTTATTATTGAGGGAAACCCTTTTGAAAAAGGGCTTTCCCTCATACTCCCTTCCGAAAACTTTCAGTTTGAATTAAAGAC
>JAGANY010000012.1 GCA_017624025.1 Ruminiclostridium sp.
AGCAAAAATAAACAGCCGCTTGAGCGGCTGCTGTGAAATAGATGCGGTTGCCAAATCATTCAGTGAGCCTTTAGGCTCAGCCAGTATTATGCCCTTGAAGGGCCAGTGCATACCACGCGTTCAACGCGTGGTTTTGATTACAGTTATTGAATTTCCGAGGCTTAATTTACAGAGCTTTTCATCTTTTCCGTCCTTATGGAGAATACGGATAAAGCTTCCGTTTGAATATACTATATCGCCTTCGCCGGTAATACAGTAATCCATAACGCCTCTTTTTAAAACGATCTCCTTGCCGTTTTCGTTTTTTATAAGCTCCCATCCCGACGGGATTATACCCTCGTCGCTGTTTTCTTCGAGCTTTTTCTGTGCCTTTATCATATTGCCTTCCACGAATATTTCTCTCTCGTAGGGGTTGCGGGTCTTAGAAGGATTATTGCCTCCTGTGCGTAAGGGTTCGCCTCCGAATGCCATAGAGAAAACGCTTAAAAAACCGCCTATCGCTCTGATTATTCTAACAGGGAACATAAGTATATCGAGAAACAGGTTGCTGTTCTTTTTCGTGGGTTCATATCTTCGTTTTATGTAATAAAGATTGCCGTCACTATCATCACAGGGCTTTATATAATCATATTCATCGTCGCCGATTATATCGGAAAGCTCGCCTGTGCTTTCGTTATAACAGCAAATCGAACAGGGGCTCTTTTCAAGGACATTACCGGCCTGGTCTCTTGCATATCCCATAGCTGTGTAGAGAATTTTATTGCTGTCTTTTTTCGAAATAAAGGGGTGCGTTTCGCTGGTGAAGCCTTCGGTAAGCTGGTTTACAGCACAGGTATTTATATCGACAAGGGCAATATGACGTTCATAATTGCCGAGACCTGCTGTAAAGACGCATTTTTCTCCGTCTGTATAAATATCGGTAATATCGAACTCTTTATTAGCGAAAATATATGTTTCATCATCGTTATCGGGGTTCTTGAAATACATTCCGCCCATTCCGTCGATAAATGTACAGTATAAAAGCTTATCGCCGTATTTTCCGACAGAGCGGAGAAAGGAAAGGCTGTTTCCTGCTTCGTATTCCTTAGGCTGTATGCCCATAAATTTAGCACCCTTGCCTGTGGTTTTCCATTCATCACGCTGTTTCATTTTCTGAAGGGTATCGAGATAGTTTTTTATGCGGTCACAGGTAACAATTCTGCTTTTTCCGTTTTCTATAAGGTGAAGCTCACCTTCGCTTATACAATATATTTTCATAATAACCTCTTTATCAGTTTTTTTCATTTATTATAATTCCGCCTGTAATGCCGAAAAAACGATAAAGCTCAGAGCAGAGCATTTCTCCCTTTCTTCCCCAGGAAAAGAAGGTAAGCTTATCGTTTTTTATGCCTGTGACGGTAATATAATGCCAACGCATTTTTCTTTCTGAGCCGTCCATTTTATAGGACAGCTTTTTTCGGTTTTCACCTATGCGGACTATTACGGGTACGCCCGTCTCAGTGCTTTTTTCAAAATAATTTCTGAGGCTTTCGGCGGTAAGCTTTCGCTTCGGAATAAATCTGAAAGCGTAGTCGGGAAGAGCGTTGTTGAGAATTTTTACAATCTTTTTCGGTCTTATTCCGAAGATATCGGAGAGACTTAAAGCTCTCGCTTTTTCACATACAAAGTCCTTATATTCGATCCATTGAATAACACCTTGCTTTTTAACGGAAAGAATGGTATCGCATAAAGCAATAAGACCGCATCCGCATTTTTTTATAAGCCTTCCACGATTGTAGTTAACGAAACTGCTCTGGTTTCCGCCGAAGCTTTCGCCCCAGGGATTAAGAACCTTAATAAATTCAATTTCCATTATTTATATAATCGCTCCTTAGCTGGCCGCAGGCTGCATTTACCGATGAACCGAGCTCTCTTCGCATTGTAACGCTTACATTGTTCTTTTTAAGTACGTCATAAAACCGCATTATCTGCTCGAAATCACTGCATTCATAAATATCGCCTTCGCTTGAATTGTAGCGGATGATATTTACGTAAAGCTTGCTGTTTCCGATAAGTCTTGAAAGCTTTTCAGCACATTCGGTGCTGTCGTTTACATTTTTTATCATAACATACTCAAGAGCAACACGTTTGTTGAATTTTTCAGAATAATCCTTTACAGCTTCCATAAGTGTTTCTAATGGGTAGCTTTTATTTATAGGCATTAATTCCGAACGTATCTCGTTATCGGGGGCATGCAGGCTTATAGCAAGATTAACGCTGAAATCACGGTTTTTGAGTTCTTCGATTTTCGGTACGATACCACAGGTAGAAACCGTTATTTTTCGGGGAGCAAAGGAAAGTCCTTTCGGGTAGAGCATAATGTCGATAAAATCAAGAACGTTATCGAGGTTATCGAGAGGCTCGCCTATGCCCATAACCGATATTCCCGAGAGGTTATCGGTCTGTTTTTTTACAAAAAGAACCTGGCTTACTATTTCGCCTGCAGTAAGATTTCTGATTTTTTTAAGTCTTCCGCTACGGCAGAATTTACAGCCCATATTACATCCTGCCTGTGTTGAAACACATACGCTTCCGCCGTATTCGTGCCTCATAAGTACGGTCTCGATAAGATTTCCGTCAGAAAGACGGAAGAGATATTTTACGGCTGTTTCGCCGTCGGATATATCGATGCATTCCGCCTCGGGCGTTGTAAAGTTATCGGTAATAAGCTTTTTAGCCTTTTCGGGTATATCGATAAGCTTTAAGTCGGTTATGCCTTTTCGGTAAAGAGCGTCAAAGATAATTTCCGCTCTCGATTTCTTTTCGCCGTTTTCCGTAAGAAAGTCACAGAGCTTTTTATATGTCATATCATAAATATTCATTAAATCACCGCTTATATCATACAGCAAAACCGCCTGTTTGTCAATAAACAGCTGTTTTATAGAAGCAGTTATGAGTATTTATCGGGAGAAACCTTTCTGAAGAAAGGTTTTCTCCCGAACCCTCTTCCAAAGACTTTTAATATAAATTCAAGATCCACAGGGTATTACCCTGTGGGTCTTGAATTTAAACTGAAAGTTTTCGGAAGGGAGTTTGAGGGAAAGCCCTTTTTTCAAAAGGGTTTCCCTCAATAATACCTTATAACCGCTTTTATAAGACTATTGTTTTCTTTTTGCTTTTTCGGATTTTATGGGTTGTTTTTTATTGAATAATATTTCTCTTAATGCCTTTTTAATATATCCGCTTCCGAGCATTACATTTATTTCTTCACCGAGGAAGAGAATAAACATACAGATATAAAGCCAGAGTATAGGAAGCACGAAAACCGCAAGACTGCCGTAAATAGAAGAATAATCGGCGAAATGGGTTACGTAAAGGGAATAAAGTGCCGAGAAGCCTATCCAGCCCATAGCACTGAATATTGCTCCGGGAAGCTTAGGAATAGGGTTCGATTTCTTTATGGGAAGAGCGGAGTATATAAGCGTAAAGAAAATTATAAGAAGCAGGAATACCACAAGCCAGCGTAATGAAAACGACATATTTTCGGGAAGCGGAGGCGTATTAAAGATATCCTCGGCAAGATTAAGGAGATATTCTCCGAAAATAAGGAGAGCCATAACCACTACAATAACCGCTATAAAAAGTATCATATAAACTACAGCGTATATTCTCAGCCGTAAAAAGCCTCTGTTTTCCTTTGCGTGATGGATACGGTTAAGCCCGTTTATTATGCCGATAAGACCTCTCGCTGCCGACCAGAGTGCGACAACTGTAGAGATAGATATGATAGTGCCTGTTGCCCTTGCGTCAACTTCAGAAAGAAGCTGTCTGAAGAATTCGGTAAGCTGGCTTGTTCCGATAAGCTCGTAGCCCGAAGCGTTATAAAAAATCGGAAGAGCCTTAAGGAGATTTATCAGAATAATGAAAAACGGTACAAAGGAAAGGGTTATAAAAAGGGCGGAATAAGCCGAGTATTCGCTTAAGTTATGACGGCGGAAGCGGATGCCGAGTTTTAAGCTGTATTCGTAGGTTTTTTTTATAATCCTTTTAAGTTCAGAAAAAATTTTCATAATTATTAAAAATTATGTCACCAACCTTAAGTTTTATTCGTTATATTATATGAAGGGACTTCCTTAAGATACTGCTTCAAAAAATCTTTTTCGTATTTCCGTAAGGTCAATACAAGCAAAGCCAGCCTTGTATAAACGGAAATACAGTCCCTTTATAATTTAAGCGTGTATTGTGCTCGTCACACAGTGCACGCTTCTTTTTATTCTTCAGCCTTGGCGGTCTTGTTTACAATGATGATACCTGTACAGATAAGCACCAGTGCGATTACCGCATTTATGCTTAAAGCCTGTTCGGTTTCGCCTAAAAGCAGGGCGGAGAGAATAACGCCGAACACAGGGTTCATAAAACCGAAAACGGATATTCTTGATACAGGGTTGTATTTTAAAAGCACAGACCACAGAGAGTATGCGACAGAGGAAATAAGAGCCATATAAATAAGCATCATTATGCCTTTAGCGGTAACAACGGGAAGCGTACCGCCGAACAGAAGACCGCATATTGTCATAATAATACCGCCTAAGGCAAACTGGAAGGAACTTAGCATTACGGGGTTGTGTTCTTTAGAAAAAATCTTTATCAGAACAGACGACATAGTATGTGCTATCATAGAAAATACAATAAAGCCTTCGCCTAAGAGAGTTATGCTTGCGTCGATAGAACCACCTGCAAGGTTTATGATTATAACCCCTGTCATACCGATTATACAGCCGATAATCTTCTTTGCTGTAAGCTTTTCGAGCTTAAAGACAAGAGAGGAAGCGAGTATGCACAGGAATACATCAGCCCCCTTTATTACCGAGGATTTAACGCCTGTTGTATGGGCAAGTCCTACGTAGAAGAAGAGATACTGCAGGACTGTCTGGAAAAGGCTCAGAAGAGCGATTTTTCCGTATGCTTTCTTTTCGGGTATCATAGGCTTTTTAGCAATAACACTGCCGAATATCCAGGCTAAGATGCCTGCAAGAGTGAAGCGTATTCCGGCGAAAAGTATCTGTGACGCTGTATCGCCCGATGGTATCTCAAAAAGAGCATATCCGATTTTTATACAAGGAAATGCACTGCCCCAGAGAATACAGCATATCATTGCCAGAAATACGACTATGGGTGTTTTTCTTAACTTTTGTTCCATTACTTTTTTCCTTTTCTTTTTTATATTACTATTAAAGCATAAAGAACACTTTTTGTCAAATAAAAAAATAACCCGCACGGTGTGTAAGCGTCTTACAGCGTGCGGTAAAATCAATAAAAATGAAAGGGTATATATAAATATTAGGAGTATGTATTTTTTTGGGCGGTGTTACACCGCCCGAGGAGGAAATTATATATAAAAGAACATTAGTTCTGTGTTTTAGTTTATTGCTTGTGCTGTTCCTGTTGTAGAATAATTTACCATACTTTTTACAGGGCGTTTTTTATAAGTTGCTTTTGCTAAGGGGAATGAGAGCATAAATGTACCGATATAGACTACAGCAAAAATAACAATCGATACATTAAGCGGAACGCCGAAACCGAAAAGCTGTAAATCAGAGATAAAGCCTATGGAGCTTTCGGATGTTAATGTAATCAGCATAAAGGGTAAAAGATTTAATTCGTAGAAAATAAGAGCCAATACAGGCTTTAAGAAAACGCCCGAACCGATATTTGCAAGAGCAGTGCACAAAGCGAGGCAAAGTAAAAGATCGCTCATTCTGTTGCCTGTTGTTGTTCCGTTGCTGAGCGAAATTGCTGTTGAGATAACGGACAGAAGTACAATATATGTATTAAGTATAAAGGATAATACGGGGATTACTTTTGTACATACTGTTTCAGCGTAAGGCGTTGAATGGAAGTGCTTCGAATTGATGCAGGAATTATAGAGAATGAAGCCGAAGAAGGTGAAGTTAAGTGCCATACTGCACGCCGAGATGCTAAGTAAATATTCTTCTGCTCCGTAAGGCTCACCAAGAATAGCTGATAAGAGAACAAGAGCTGTTCCGAATAAAAACATAACACCTGTGATAAAAAATATACCGGGCTTAATAGTAGAATATCTGAGATAGAATTTAAAAGCTTTGCTAAACATAATTTTCCTCTTTTCTTAATTTTTCATCTGTGAGTAAGCCGCTAAGGCGTTCATATATTTTGTGCTGCGGTTCTTAAAGGAATGTCCGGAAATCATCATCGACAGAATAGTGCCGATTATTATGGAAAGAACAGAAATAATGATTGAAAGGAATACGGGTGCTTCGAAGCCCTTTTGAATAAATTCTGCAATAAAGGGGACGTCGTGTAAGAAGCCAATGCATACACAAGGTATGCCGAATATATACTGGTTTATTATAGTTGCAGCTAAGGAGGATAAGCCCGAGATTATTAAGGATATAAAAGTGCCTACTGAACAGAATATAAGAAGGTCGCTTATACAAGCGAAATCAGTAAACTCTATTGCATCCAGTATCAGAAGCACTACAACTGAAAAAAGAGTAATAATAACTGAGCTTGTAAGAGTGATAAGGGGCTTTATTCTTGTAGCGATTTCTTTTGCACAGGGGATAGAATAGAAGAAACGTGAGCTTGTGATATTGAAGCGTACAGCATTCACGATATTTACTGCTACATAGGCCATAAATGTCAGAAAAAGACTTACGATATAATCATCTTCGCCTTTGGCTCTTATAAGTATCAACGCTGCCGATGATATAAGAAAGGCAAGAATATATGTTACATAGGTAAGGATTTTTACCGACTTAGGATTTGTTTTTATTATGCTTTTATATATTTTATAAGCATTCCGAATATTTTCCATAGTTAATTCCTCTTATTCAACATTCCATTTTTTCTCAAAGTTACAGTAGAATACTATAAGCCCTATAACTGCAAGAGCTATAGCCGAAGCTGCAACAATAATGCCAACAGACATACTCATTTTTCCTAATACAGCGGATTCTTCAATAGAGATTCCGAAAAATATTATCATCATACCGAGGAAACCGCCGGACATTGCTTTTAAAACCATATAAGTGCTCATTCCTGTTTTTGTAACAACAAAAGTGATATGGAAAAATGCGTAAGTAAACATATAGCCGGCAAAGGCGATTATGTACATTGTACTTGTAAAGCCTGTAATTGCGACAGGTATCAGAGAAAGAATACCTAAGACGAAAAAGATTATATCGTGTTTTATACAAAGGTCTTTGAATTTTTTCTTTGCGTCGGGAAGAGAGCGGAAATACTTGTGTCCGGGGGTTGCCTTTGCTAAGTAAAGGTAATGAGAATCACCAAAAGAGGCATAGAAGAATATAAGAGCTATGTACATAAAGAGAACGGAAAAGCTTTTTATCATTTCTCCTGTTAAAGTTGTTTCAGAGGTAAATAACACCATTCCTGTGAATAATACCGTAAAAAGAACACAGGCAAGTATTCGGGGAAGAGTTAGGGTTCTGTATATTTTCATTGTTTATTTATCCTTTCATTTAAACATCCGGGGTTTAGCTTATTACAGAAATATATTAAGCCTGGTTTCTTTCCTTTTCCTTTGCTTCGTAAAGCTTAAGGATTTCGATGCTTAACTGCTGGAGGGTAGGAATTTCTGCCGCCGCACCGATTTCTTCAACAGCGTTACGGTTTTCTGCTAAAGAAAGTCCGCTGTAAACAGTAGCGTTCTTTGATTTTGTAAGAAGATACTGCTTTGTTCTTTCATAGGTTGCGATATCGTCACGAACGATTATATACTTTTCCTTTAAATCTTCCACAAAGCCCTTTTCTACAATCTTACCGTTAGACATAAATATTACATAGTCAGCGGCATTTTCCATATCGGAAATATTATGGGTAGAGAAGAGGATTGTCTTTTCTCCGTCGCCTTCGTCAAGATACTGTCTGAAGCGGTCGCAAAGTCTGTCTCTCATAAGAGGGTCGAGGTTTGAGCCGGGTTCATCAAGTACAAGAAGCTCAGTGTCTCTTGCAAAAACAGAAGCAAGGTAAACTCTCATCTTATTACCGTCAGACATTTTCGAGAGAGGCTTTTTCTTTCCCTTAAGCTCGCTTTCAATGTCCATTTCAGCACAAATCTCAGCAAATTTCTCACGGCTGAAATTACTGAAGGCCGCTTCACAGGATAACGCAATTTCCTTTGTTGACCATTCAACAGGGAAGAGAGCCTGTGCCGCACAGTAGCCGATTTTTTCCTTTACGGAAGGAGTTGCGTCGGTTTCGCCGTTGAAGTATGTTACCTCTCCGCCGCTTTTGCTTATTATTCCGCAAAGAACGTCAAGAAGAGTGGTTTTACCTGCACCATTTGAGCCGATAAGAGCGGTAGCGAAGCCCTTCGGGATTTCAAAATTAAGTTCGCCTAAAGTAAATGTCTTATAGTTTTTTGTAAGTCCTGCTGCTGTAATTGAATTTTTCATAATTTTACCCTTTCTTAGTCAATGCTGCTAAGCATTTTTATCATATCAATAATTTCCTCTGTGGTAACGCCTGCAATTCTTGCGGATTCGAGAGCATTAAGTAAATGCTGTTCGAGCTGGCGTAGATGCTGTTCCTTTATCATTTCACGATCCTGTGGGTTTACGATATACCCTTTACCCTGTACAGCCGAAACGAGACCTTCCGCCGCAAGCTCTTCGTAAGCCTTCATTGTTGTTATAACGCTTATCTTAAGGTCACGGGCGAGTCCTCTTATACTCGGAAGATATTCGCCTTCGGGGATTATTCCGTTCATAATATCCTCACGGAACTGGGTTGAGATTTGCTTATAGATCGGGATGTCTGAATTCTGTAAAATTTTCAAGTAACCACTCCTTTCATTTTACGTGCTTTATTTTTTGCTTTAAGATGCTGGTTAAAGGCATTATTCCGAGAGGTGCGAGTATTATTACTCCCACCGGAAAATCTATCATAATTGTAGAAATTCCTCCGATTACAACAATTGCAAGCTGTAACGCCGATAATAGCAGTTCTTTTTTATTGTTTTCCATAATTTACTCTCCGTGTTTAATCAGTTGTTTTCTTTTTTGTTAAGTGATGAATAAGCGATTGCAAAAGCAATCATTCCGAAGCCTGCACCAAAAACAGCTCCGAAGCATAAGCCAGCTCCTACGCTGATTGGTAATGCTGGTTTGAGTTTAAGTTTTTCCTTCAACATTTCATTTCTCTCCTTTTTCATTCCATAAGATTTTCTGTGTTGAATATACGAGGAAGGGCAGTGCGGTAAGCTCTGCAATTCCCAATGTTTTTGTCAGCGTATCGGGAAGCTCAGCTCCCATTATGTTCGAACCGCTTATAATAAGAGTGCTGACGCCTATTGTTATAAGACTTAAGCTCCACATAAGTGTTTTCTTTTTGTTCATAATATTTCCTCTCCAACATTTCATCAGGTGTTTATGTTAACTGTTTATGTGTTATATTAACAGTATAAACTGTTTATATCGATTTGTCAATAGTTTTTTTAAAATTTTTTTAAAAAATTTTTCAAGGCATAATAAAAACGCCTCAGACATTAAGCCTGAGGCGTTATAAATATCAATTATTCAGCGTCTTCAGCAGTTTCTTCAACAGCTTCTTCAGCAGGAGTTAAAAGAGCCTTGATGGAGAGGCTTACTCTTGACTTTTCTTCGTCAATTTCAGTAATCTTAGCTTCTACAACCTGACCTACGGAAAGAACCTGAGCTACGTTTGTAACTCTTTCGAGAGAAATCTGAGAGATGTGGATTAAACCGTCAACACCGGGGATGATCTGTGCGAATGCACCGAAGGGTGTGATAGAAACGATCTGTACCTTAGCAACATCGCCAACAGCAAATTCGGATGTGAACTTTGTCCAGGGATTATCTTCTGCCTTCTTAGCGGAGAGGGAAACTCTCTTCTTTTCGGGATCGAAAGCTTTAACGTAAACGTTGAGCTTATCGCCGATAGCAACGATTTCCTTAGGATGCTTGATTCTGCCCCATGTGAGTTCGGAGGAATGAACCATACCGTCAACACCGCCGAGATCTACGAATACGCCGTAGCTTTCCATAGACTTAACTTCACCTGTGAATTCCTTGCCAACTTCGAGTTCTTCCCAGAACTTAGCCTTAACTACGTCTGTGATTTCCTTTTCAGCTGCACGGATAGAACCTACAACTCTGCCTCTGCCTTCGTTTACTTCGATAACCTTGAAGCCAACTTCCTTCTTAAGGATGTCTTCAAGCTTGCCGTTTCTGGAAACGCCTGTCTGGGAAGCGGGAACGAATACACGTGCACCGTCTTCGCTTGTAACGATAACGCCGCCCTTTACAACTGCAGTAACAACACCGTTGATTGTAGCGTTTTCTTCCTTAGCCTTAACGATCTTTTCCATACCGGCCTGTGCGTCAACCTGCTTCTTGGAAAGCTGAACATAGCCTTCAGCATCGTTGATCTTTGTTACGATACATTCGATAACATCGCCAACCTTAACAACATCTTCGGGTGCAAGATTGGGGTTTGCAGAAAGTTCTTCTGCGAGTATGTAACCGGAATGCTTAGTACCGATATCTACGACAGCTTCTGTCTTGTTAACAGCAACAACGGTAGCCTTAACCCTATTCCCTGTATATACTCTTACTCGATCCATCTGGTCGAGTGCGGCCATGAACTCGGCGTCCATAGCTTCATTGATGATTTCGCTCATAGTAATATGAACCTCCTTTATTATATATGCAGGGGTTGATGCTCCTGCTGTTATTCCTATTTTAACATCCTTGGATGATAAAAGGTTTTTTAAATGAGCCGTATCGAGGTCGGCGTTGTTCTCTATAAAAAGAGTAGTAGCGTTCTTCTCACAGATTTCCGCAAGCTTTCGGGAATTACTGCTGTGTCTGCCGCCGATAACGACCATTATATCCGACTCTAGCGAAAGCCTTTCAGCTTCACTCTGTCGATTGGTTGTAGCCAAACATATTGTATCAAAAATTTTAACTTTTGTATAGTGTTTTTTGATAATTTTTTTTAATTCTGCCCATTTCACCATATCAAAGGTAGTCTGAGCAACCAGAATTAGTGCATTTTCACCAAAAGATTTCTGCGTTTTTACTAAGTTTTGGAATTCTTCTGCAGAATTAACTGCATAGGCAGAAGATTTTGCGTGCCCTAAGATGCCTATTACCTCGGGATGACTGCCGTCACCAGCGATAAGAACATCAGCACCCTTTTCCGATTCCTCGGCAACGATTCTGTGAATCTTTTCCACGAAAGGACAGGTTGCGTCAATGTAATCAATGCCTTTTTCGGTAAGCTCGTCATACACCGATTTCGGTACACCGTGACTTCTTATAACGAGGGGAGAGAATTTGCTTTCGAGGGTTTCTGTAACAGAAATCCCTTTTTTCTGCAGTTCTTCGATAACGTCATTGTTATGAATAAGAGGTCCGTATGTATATGCTTTTCCGTATTTTTCAGCGGTCTCCTCGGTAAGCTTTATCGCTCTTGTAACTCCGAAGCAGAAGCCTGCTGTTTCGGCAATCTTAATTCTGGCCATTTTCGTTTATCTCCTGCTGGAGGTTTACGAGGTCGTCCTGGATACGCTTACAGATATTTCTTACGCTCTTTCTGTCATCAGGGTCGATTACAAGCTCCTCGGGAGGAATAAGCTTGCCGATGTTTACGTCAACCTTGTTCTTTCCGCTGTAGCGTAAGCAGACAGGGAGTATAGGAGCACCGGACTGACCTGCGATAACGGCAATACCCGATTTTACTCTTCCGATAGTACCGTCCTTTGAACGTGTGCCCTCGGGGAAGATTACGAATATTCTTCCTTTTTCGATGGATTCCTTTGCCATACGCATAGGTGCGTCATCTCCGGCACCGCGTACAACAGGGAAAGCACCACAGGCTTTTATTACAAATGTGAAGAATGGATTCTTGTGAAAAAGCTCGTCCTTTGCCATAAAGGAGAACTTGCCTCGGATTACCGACGCTATCATAGGCGGATCCGCATAGCTTAAATGGTTAGAAGCGATAATATATCCGCCTTTCATATCGGGGATATTTTCTTCGTTTATAACATTAATCTTATACTTTATATGGAAAAAAATTGAAAGAAGCTTTCTGAAAAATAAATACATACGTCAGTTTCCCTTTTCTATAAGGTTTATTACAGCACATACGGACTGTTCAAAATCAAAATCCGATGTATCGAGAAGAATAGCATCATCAGCCTGTTTCAAAGGAGCCTCTGCACGGTGGCTGTCGTTATAGTCGCGGGTGTTAAGGTCGTTGAGAACATCCTCGAACTTTGCGTCAATACCTTTTGCGATAAGCTCATCATAACGTCTCTTCGCACGGATTTCGGGTTTTGCGGTAATGAAAATCTTTACCTGTGCATCGGGAAGAATAACTGTTCCGATATCTCTTCCGTCCATAATAACGTTGTTTTCCTTAGCAACCTTTCTCTGTGTGTCGAGGAGGAAGCTTCTTACACAGGGGATTGCAGAAACCGCACTTGCGAGCATACTTACTTCGGGGAGTCTTATTTCCTCGGAAACATTTTCGCCGTTCATAAAAACAAGCTGTGTTCCGTTTTCGAGCTTTATTTCGAGCTTAAGACCTGACTTGATTGCATTTTCGATATTGCCGGAATTTTCCTGTGAGATTTCAATTCCGTTTCTTTTACAGTAGAGACCTACTGTGCGGTAAAGAGCACCTGTGTCAACATATATACAGCCGAGCCTTTTGGCACATTCCTTTGCAATAGTGCTTTTTCCTGCACCAACAGGACCGTCAATAGCTACGTTTATCATAGGGGTAAACCTCCGTTTGCAGTACTTTATTATAATAAAACAACTACACAGACGTATTATATCATAATTTTTTAATAATTTCAACAGATTTCACATTATTTTCAGTTTTATTTCTTGTTTAACGCTGAAAAAAGGATATGCATAAGGAAAAATTTACTGTCTTTACATTATCTATAAATTGTACTATAATAAAAATAACAATTTTTCAAAAATCTGTCCCCAAAATGAAAATTAAATCGTTATATATTATGAAGCAGTCAGAACTGCAACCGTTGACGAAAGGAATGATCATAAAAAAATGCTGGCTTTATATCTGGGAATGATAGAAACGCCCGAAGAGAAAACAGCCTTTGAGGACTTATATAATAAGTACAGAGGGAAGATGTTCTCGCTGGCGTATTCGATTCTTAAAAACTACCATAATGCTGAAGAAGCGGTAAGCCAGGCTTTTTTTACTATTGCAAGGAATTTTTCCAAAATACGTGACCTTAGTCCTGTAAAACAGGGTGCGTACCTTAAAATAACAGTAAAAAATGCCGCTATTGATATTTACCGCAAGGAAACAGGAGAAAACTCGACTCCTATCGAGGAGATCGAGGACTTTACTGCTGCCCCTGATGATGTTTCGGACGAGGTATTGTCGGAAATGAACTATAATAAAATAGTCGAGGCTATACGCTCTCTTCCCGAGCAGTACGGCGAATGCCTTTATCTTTTTCACGTACGGGAATTAAGTATAAAGGAGATTGCGGCACATTTATATATAGAGCCCGAGGCAGTAAAAAAACGTCTTCAGCGAGCAAGACAGAAGCTTAGAAAAATTCTCGAAGAAAACGAGATAACTATATAAGGAAAGGAGCGTATGTATGGACACCATTATAAGAAAAGCTCTTGATGAAGCCCTTACTGCTCAGTACAATGCTGAGCTTACAGAACGAGAAGATGAAGACTACAGTTTCAGCGTCGGTTTTTTAAGCGATATGAAGAATCTTATCCGAAAAACCGACAAGAAGCTTATATATTACAGCAAATACATAGCGGCAGCCGCTTGTGCGGTTATAGCAATAGGCTGTGCGGTTCTTCTTCCGAATCTTTTAAGAAGCGACATAAAGGTTGACCCTTCAAAGACGGAATCCGCAACAAGCACTGTAACTGATATTACCACCGATACAACGCCTGTTTCTACTACCACTCCTCCGGGGGATGCAGGGGATATTGATGCGGAAGGCGTCATAACTACGGAAATAACAACCGAAATTACAACTGAAACAACGCCCGATGAATCTGTTGAAACTACTCCCGAGGCAACTACAGAAACAACTCCCGAAATTACAACGGAAACATCTCCTGTAATTACAGATACAACTCCTGCTGATGATGAAGATGATGCAGTGGGAGACGAGGAAAGCGGTGACGTAAACGGTGATGTTGTTGACGTCCCCGATTCGGATGATGTTATGGAAGACGATGACGCTGATGACGCTGAAATCGACGGAGATGTAATCGAAGATGCAGACGATGAAGAGGATGTTGTGGAAGACGTTGATGATACAGACGCCGATGTGGATGTTGAAGCGGATGATGATGTAGATTCAGAAGATGATGTTATTACAGATGACTACGAAGATGATGATGTAGCTGTAGAGGACGATGAGGATGATACCGCTATAGAAGAAGACGACTGTGACGATTCCGATGTGGACGGGGATTATATTCCGCCTGTGGATGACGATGACGCAAATCCCGGTTGTGGTCCCGGTGTAGATTTGGTAACTGTCCCCGGAGAAACAGTATCAGAAATTCTTGGATACTATTATAGAGATGATGTGACCGCTGATGTTCTTGATGAGCTTTATATAACCCACGCAACAAGAGGTACGGTATATATGAACCCCGAATTTATTGATACGGGATTCTTAATGGACTATCTTAAGGCGAATAAAGACGCAAAGCGTGTAGAAAATCTCTCTGATTATGATACAGACCATTCGGGAAGCGTGAATATAATTCTTTCTAATGCTCCGAAATATATGGACCGCACCTTCAGAGATACATCCGACAGAAACAACTATGCAGGAATCTTCGGCCTTGAAGATGTTACAGAAGAAGATGATGTTGATGTAGAAGATGATTATATGGATGTATATGTTGATATTTATCCCAGCGGTCTTATTTCTGTACAGGGCATGGATATATGTAACGAAACTGCATTCTTTGTTGCCGATAAGGCTCTTACCGACGCACTTATATCTGAGCTTGACAGCATAGAGGTAACAGGCAACAACTATTCTACAATAGGAAGCCTTTTAAAAGCCTTCGGACTTACAGGCGAGGGCATAACACAGGGTTATGCAGATATCAGAGGCATTTACGATATTACGGTTACAAATGCTCACATAGATACAGCCAAGGAAAAGGCAAGGCTTGCAGAAATTCTTGAAAAGTATGAAAATACTAAAATAAGCTGGCACGACCATCGTGCTCCTAATTACTCGGAAGTAAAGTTAAAAATAGATATCGGTTTAAGAGATTCAAAAACTGTGCTTAGTATCCGTGCGACTGATGAAGTAATCTACTTTATGGGATATGTCGGTGAGGTATGGTCTGCATTTTTCGATGAAGAGGGAATGAAAGCACTTATAAACTTTGTTTTAAGCTGTGAAAACCTCCCCGAAGCAGATTTTTATACAAACGCTTATGACTATATAACGGAAAGAGCCGATTTCAGCCGTATCAAGACAGCAATTCATACCGATGTTGATAACGGAAAGATAGTCGAGTATGTTCTTAACGATGAAAAGCTTTGCGAAGAGCTGAGAACTATGGTGCTGGCTGGATTAAAAAATGCAGTTTACGAACCATACAATAATACAGGAATGTCGAGAAGTATCATAATAAGTATGGGAGACTGGCAGTTCGGTATTTCGGAAACAGGACGCATCCGACTCGGAGCGTGTAATTTCAAGGCTTCGGCAGAGTTCTATAATAAAATTTTAGCATTCATAAAGGAAAACGCTGTTTCGGCGAGCGAAGAGGATATGGATGTTGAGGAAGAGGACGATGTTGAGGTTTCAATCGACTGGGAAGACGGCGATATAGCTGTTGATGATTAAAAAAAAGACAGCCGTACGGGGCGGAAATCTGCCCTGTACGGCGTAGTTTTTATGTGAAATGACAAAAAAGAAAAATAGCAGTAAAAGCGAGAAAAAAAGAGGAAATAAGAGTAAAATGTGATTTATATAAAACCAGGGTTAAAAATGTGAAATACTAAAAGAGAAAACGAGAGAAAATGAGAAAAATTAAGAGAAATTAAGAGAAAATCAGATATATTTGAAAAAAGTTTAAAAAACCTATTGACAAAACCTCGTCAAGCGGTTATAATACAATACTGTTAGCATAAAATGCACGAATAAACAAATGGAGGACAACTACTATGTCAACTTATATGCCCAAAGCAGAAACAGTAGAACGCAAGTGGTATATTTTAGACGCAGCAGGCAAGCCCTTAGGACGTGTTGCAGCTCAGGCAGCAGCTATCCTCAGAGGTAAGAACAAGCCTACATTCGCACCTCACTGCGACTGCGGAGACCACGTAATCATCATTAACTGTGCACAGGCAGTTTTAACAGGCAACAAGCTTCAGGATAAGTACTACAGATGGCACACAGGCTATATCGGCCACCTCAAGGAAGTACAGTACAGCAAGCTTATGGCTGAAAAGCCCGAAAAGGCTATGGAACTCGCAGTTAACGGTATGCTTCCGAACACATACATCGGTCGCAAGGCAATGACAAGACTTCGTCTTTACAGAGGTGCTGAGCACAAGAATGCTGCTCAGAAGCCCGAAGAATTCAAGTTTTAAGGAGGGGAATAACAATGTACGAATCTAAGCCCTATTACTACGGAACAGGCAGAAGAAAGCACTCTGTTGCCAGAGTACGTGTTTACCCCGGCAGCGGTAACATCACAATCAACGGCAGAGGTATTGACGATTACTTCGGCCTCGATACATTAAAGCTCATCGTTCGTCAGCCCTTATCTTTAATCGGTGCTATGGACAAGTTCGACATCGTTTGCACAGTAGCAGGCGGCGGTGTTACAGGTCAGGCTGGTGCTATCCGCCACGGCCTTTCCAGAGCTTTACTTCAGTACAGCGACG
>JAGANY010000013.1 GCA_017624025.1 Ruminiclostridium sp.
AGCCTGGTCAACAGTATCGTACCCCACAACAACAACCTACACACATACAGGTCTTACCAACGGCACAGCGTACAAGTACAGAGTACTTGCATACGTTGACGGTGCGTGGACAACAGCTTCTGTTGTTGTAACGGCTACACCGACTGTATAAAAATAAGTTTATAAAATAAAAAATCCTCTCTCCAAAAATTAAGGAGAGAGGATTTTTTGTATAAGGAGTTATGAAGATGTTTTTCTTTTGAAAAACAGATATTTAATCAATATCTCTCTTTCTTCTGAAGAATTTCTCGCGGTAGCATTTCGGGGTATATCCTGTATGCTTTTTAAACACTTGAATAAAGTGGCTTTCAGAGCTGAAACAAAGGCATTCAGTTATTTCTATACAGGAATGCTCCGAAAATCTAAGCATATTTTTCGCTGCTTCGATACGCTTTCTTGTGATATAATCGGAAATCGTTGTTCCGACCTCCTTATGGAAAAGCTTGGATATATATGTGGGGCTCATACGGGAAATTTCCGCAAGCTTTTCAAGAGTTATTTTTGTGTGAAGATTGTTGTAGATATAATCGAGACAGAGGATTATAGGCTTCGGATAAATGTTTGTTTTATGGATTATCTGCATTCTCTGTGCGTAATCGTCAACAACCTCACGGTGAAGAAGATTTATCTCTTCTTCGGTTTTACATTTATCGATGCTCTGGATATAGATGTCGCTGAGATTGTAGGCAGCTTCCATCTCCATTCCGCCTTCGATACAGTATCTTGTAATAAGTGCAACAGAAATAATAAGATGATATTTAAGATTGCGGAGACTGTCGGGGCTTAGTCTGCCCATCTGTTCACAGTCGAAGGGCTTGAAAAGCCTTTTTGCTTCTTCGGGATTGCCGTTTTTTATACAGTCGAAGAACGCCATTTCACGCTCGTATGATAAATGCGAAATATTATATTCTCTGTTGATAAATTCAAGGTGAGAAAGCTTTTTATTAACATTCATCATATCATCCTCCTGTATGAGTTTTTGTTTTAGTTAAAAGGAGTAAATCTTATCCATTCATATTCAGCCGTAAGAGGAAGCTTGCTGTCATCAAATGCGTTGAGCCAGCCGTCAACACCCTTACCGCACCAGGTATTCATCATAATCTTGCTTTCGGTAACGGGGATATTTTCTTCGGCTCTGTGAACCTCTGTTCCGTCAACGTACCAGATTATTTTATCCTCGTACCATTCGAAAGCGTAGGTATGGAAATCTTCGGAAGCGTCGAAGCCGAGGCTATGCATATATTCGTGACCGCCCTGACCGTTGGTGAAATAGTTGAACTGAACCATTGTTGTATCCTTGCCGAGAATTTCAACGTCTATTTCGTCCCAGGGATTGTTGTCGGAGGGACCTGTATAGGTAAATAACGAGGAAACAACGCCGTCATTCTTTATTGCCTTCATAGATACCTCGTAGCGTCCGTAACCGTAGAACTGACGGCTTCTGAATTCTCCGCCCGAATAGGGAACTCCGTCCTTCGGTACAGCATCGTGGTCGATTTTAAGCTGCATTTTTCCGTCTTCAAAGGTAATGTTCTTTTTTCTCCAGGTTACATTGAACATACTGCCGTTGCACCAGCCGTCTGCACATTCCCATCCGTCGGGCATACCGCTTGTGAATTCGGCGTATGCGTGACCCTCGGGAACAGCAGGCTTTGTTTCTTCGGTTGTTGTCTCTGCTGCTGTTGTTTCAGCGGGTAATGTTGTTGCTGTAGTTGTTTCAGCAGGTGCGGCGGGTTCATCTGATTTTGTGCAGGATGAAAGAAGAAGAGCGGATATTAATAACGGAATTATTCTCTTTGTAAGCGTCATAATATGTACCTCCGTAGATGTTTTTGTTCTGTCATTATTATATCATCGCGGGCAAGATTATTATATCATAATTTTATCATTTTTGTAAATATTTTGCTCTGTATTATTCTTCAAATTCATTATACAAACAGCAAGATTATTATAAATTTGTTTTCGTCGCTATGGTATATTTGTGTTATAAGAAAACTATGAAAGGATAAAAATTATGCTTAAAGAAAAAGGATTTTATAAAGGCGTAAACTTCGGAGGCTGGTTATCACAGTGTGATTACAGCGAGGAGCGCCTCAACAATTTTATAAAGGATAGGGATTTTTCAATAGTCAAAAGCTGGGGAGCGGACCATATCCGTATCCCTGTTGATTACAACATTTTCGAAAATAATGACGGAACCTATAAAGAGGACGGTTTTAAGAGAGTAGAAAATGCTGTAAAGCTCTGCATTGAAAACGGGCTTAATCTTGTGCTTGACCTTCATAAAACAGCAGGCTTTTCCTTCGACTATTACGGCGAGGACGAAAGCGGCTTCTTTGAAAGCGAAAGCTTACAGGAGCGTTTTTATAGGCTTTGGGAGGAGCTTGCGAAGCGTTTCGGCGGATTAAGTAAAAATGTTGCTTTCGAGCTTCTTAACGAGGTTACGGATAAAGAATTTATCGACGAATGGAACAGAATTTCTAACGAATGTATCCGCCGTATAAGAAAATATGCCCCTGATACTCTTATTCTCGTAGGGAGCTACTGGAATAACAGTGCCGAAGCGGTAAAGGATCTCTCAGCCCCTTATGACGATAAGATAGTATATAATATGCATTGTTACGATCCCCTTGAATTTACCCACCAGGGTGCATACTGGACAAACCAGATAGACCCCGATAAGCGTATAGGCTTCGATGATGCAGGTATAACTCCCGAAACCTTTGAAAAACTCTTTTCAAGCGCAATAGATAAGGCTAAGGAAAACAATGTTTCGTTGTATTGCGGCGAGTATGGTGTTATTGATAAGGCCGAACCCGAGGATGTTGTAAAATGGTTCAGATGTATCAACAGCGTTTTTGAGAAACACGGCATTTCCCGCTGTGCCTGGAGCTACAGAGATATGGATTTCGGGCTTTCCGATACACGGCTTGACAGCATCCGTGAGGAGCTTATAAAATATCTGTAATTTTATTGTGCTTCAGGCAAGAGGTTTATAAAAAAACAAAAAATATGTTATAAACAACAGAAATTATATGTTACTATTTAATCACCGAAATAAATTCAGAAAGGAATTACCGTTATGAAATTAAAGAAAATCTTATCCATCATCGTTTCCGCTGCTGCTGCAGTATCCGCCCTTGCTGTAAGTGCTTCTGCCATCGAACTCAACAAGGATCTTAAGACAGGTTGGAGCATCAGCACAACAATTTCGGGAAGCGAGTTTGCAGACATTACCGAAAACTCGGTAATAACGCTTACTTATACCGCTGACCCATCTCTTGCTGATATGCCCGGTCACGAATACTGGGTAATAAAGCCTATGATCAATGATGCGGGCTGGCCTCTTATCGAGAATATAAAGGGTCTCGAACCCTCAGAAGACGGAAGCTCCTATGTAGTTCCTGTTGACGGTACAGAAGTAAAGTTCTGTTTCCCTGCAGACAAGATTGACCACATCAAATTAGCAGGTATTGCATTTATGGGTCACGGCGTAACACTGGGCGAGCTTACAATCTCCAACGATGAAGTTCTTCCCGAACCCGCTCCCGAAGCTCCTAAGGGCGGTTCCGACAACCCCGCAACAGGCGTTGCTCTCGGCGGTACAGTAACACTCCTCACAAGTGCAGGTGTACTTGTCCTTTCAAGAAAAAGAAAGTAAGATAATAAAAAAAGCAATATAAATGGACGGTTAAAAAATAAATCCGGAGAAGAGTTATTTCTTCTCCGGATTTTTTATTTTATCCACCATTCCGGTGTTATTTCGCCGAGCTTTACAATGCGTTCTGTTGAGTAATCGAGCATTATCTCAACATCGTAATATTTGCCGGCCATAATCTGAACCATAAGTTCACGGCAGGCACCACAAGGAGCGCCGTTTGAGCCATCCGGAAGAATACAAAGCACTTTGTCGATTTCCTGTTCTCCGTTTGTTAGCATATTGAAGATAGCGTTCCTTTCCGCACAAATACCTAATGTGGAACAAGTATCTATACAAATTCCTGTATATATCTTTCCCGATTTTGAACAAACAGCAGCAGCTACTTCGCCACAAGTAACGTATTCGGAAATCCTACGTTCCTTAAGGACTTCCTTTGCCGCATCATACATATCATACCATATCTTTTCCATAAAGTGTCTCCTTGCTGTTTTTTTATTAAGCAGATTATAACAAAAAACTTCGTAATTGTCAATCAAGCAAGCAAAAGAGAATGCGGTTCAGCTTGTGCTGAACCGCAAAAGGAAGGATATGAAGAAAACTCAAAACTTTATTCAAGTCTGGTGTTAACTGAGTCAAGCTCTGCCTGGAGGGCAAATTTGATTGTTTCCTTTGTTTCTGTCCAGGAAACACCTGCATTGTAGGTTTCCTTGATGGGATTGTTTACGAGGTCATTAACTGTATCGTTAACAGCTGTGTAGAATTCGATAACAGGGTGCTGTTCGGTCATTTCTCTTGTCTTTAAGAGCATATCGTACATTTCGGGAGTCCACTTATAGTCTTCGAAAATCTGTGCCTGTTCGATTTCTAAAGCAACTTCGTTGTCACGGCAAAGCATAAGACAGTCAAGATAAGCGGCAACGCCTTCGGGGTTCTTAGCACCCGAGCAGAGAGTAAAGCCGTTTATTGCAGTAGGGAGATAGTGTGCGTCTGCATAAGGACAGCGGGGCATAGGAACGAATCTTATTTCGTCCATTTCGCCGAAGTCGGAAAGGTCGGTAACATATAATGCCCAGATACCGCAAGGATAGAAGAGGGTTTTACCGTTTGCGATATTTTCGGGATGAATCTGCCAGCCGTATTCGGATTTCGGGAAAGGAAGATCCTGCTTCTTCATATTGTACATAAATCTCTGAACCTGTTCAATCATAGGGTCGTCAAGGTTCTGTACAATTTTACCGTCCTTCATTCCAACATAAGGAACGCCTGTTGTAAGGGAGATAGCACCTTCGAACCACCAGCCGTCAACAGCGTATTTCTCGTTGGTTCTGTCACAGAAGGCAATCATCATATCGTAGAATGTGTCCCATGTCCAGTTATCTTCTTCGAGAAGCTTTGCGGGGTCAGCGAGACCGTTTTCGTCGATAGTTTTCTGGTTGTATATCATAACTACGCCGGCGTCTGTGCTTGTAGCACCTACATAGTGCTTATCCTTGAACATAAACTGGTCGTTGACTTCTTTCATAGGAGCCCAGAGCTCGGAATCAAAATCAACATAGTCATCGAGAGGCAAGAACATTTTGCTTACCGCACCCTGTGGGAAGCAGTCGAGGTCACCCGCACTGAACATATCGGGGGAATCGCCGGCGGCAATCATTTTTCCTAGGGCTTCATAACGTGATTCCCAGGTACAGGGGATATATTCGATTTTTCCGCCGTAGTTTGTTTCGAACATTTCGAGAGAAACCTGTTTCGGCTTTCCGTCAGCAGGGTTTATGTCCCAGGATGAAAGGAACTTGATTGTTCCGTTTTCGAGCTTTTCGTAAGTAGTCTCAACCTGTGCGAGAGCTTCCTTATCCTCTGAAGCAAGTGTTGCGGCAGCGGTAGTTGTTGAAGCTTCGGGGGGAGAGGTACGAGTAGGAGCTGCTTCGGGCTTATCAGCACAGCTTCCCATTGACGCTGCTAAAACAACAGCAGTTCCGAAGGATAATATTTTCTTATGTTTCATAGCAATATTCCTTTCTGATATGTTTTTTATTTGCTGAGTTTATTTTATAATATTTATGAAAGGAAATTTATTATTTTTTTGTTATATATGTCATTGTTTTGAATAGAGTTAAAGGATTTACAGGAGCAGTTCTTTCCTCTATCCACAAATTACCACAACTTTCTTTTTTTATACAATGTAAGCAGATAAATTTATGACGAAAGGAAGATAATTCTTACTGTTCGCTTAATCCGATATTTATCGGCGTTTTGTATTCTTGTGATTTCTTCAGACCGAGAGAAGCTTGCATTCTTAAAACGTGAATATGTTTTTGTGGTATTGACAAATTATTTTTTCTGTGTTAAACTCTTAATAGAGTTATCTCGTTATTTACATAGGTTTAAAACAAAGGTACACTCGTTATTTACATAGATTTGAGGTTTCAGATCTGTGTAAATTTAACGGGGATTAAAACCAAGAAGGCTGTTCATCATTACCTCGTTCGTTTTAGACCTGTGTAAATTTAACGGGGATTAAAACCTGCATACTTATATACAAGGGCGTTGTGAAGTTTCGGATCTGTGTAAACTTAACAGTTCTGAAACAATCTCGTTATTTGTCCGAGTCTGAAACAAAATAAGCCCTCTCTTTTCCTTTCGGAGAAGAGAGGGCCTTGTTTTTTTATTTGGATTTTTTTCTTATGTAGTTAAGTTCCTTTCGGATTTCGCTTACGATGATCTTTGTTGAGTAATTAAATTGGCTGGAGCTGTTGAGATGGAAAACATCCTTTGCGATATCTTCGGTTTTCGGAAGTTTATTTCCTTTTCCGATTTCCCTAAGGATATAATCAAACACCATATCGGTAGCGTCCTTTTCATCTTCGCTGAGCCAGACCGCAATATTTCTGAAGGCGGTGTATGATGGAGATATAAGATTGGTATCCTTTTTACATTCTGACTTTATGAAATTGTACATAACATAAACAGAAAAGTACTTGCGGTTTGTATCTGTAACATCCATTTCGGATAAAGTCCTGCAAATATCATCCAACGTTATCACACGTGAATCAGTCATCGGAAAGTCCGAATCGTCGGAGATGTAATCCCAGATAGATACGCTGTTGCCTTCGTCGTCCTCATCCGCGTCATCATAAACCAGAATGACAGTGCTTGAAGCGATGATTTTTTTGATCTTTTTGATGGTAAGGTTTGCGTTCTCGTTTGATTGATTGATAACGTCACAGATATGCTGAAGCTCATCATCGGTACAAAGATACGCTTTTTTATCAAAAAGGTTCTCAGAAACTGCATTTAATTTTTTAAGCTTTCTTTTGCTGTAATAGCTTATACCCGATACAGCTTCTGTTTCTTCCTTCGTTCTTTCCGTCTTAAATTTCCAACATATACATTTATGGAAATACATAAGGAAGGAATCGTTTTTTTCGCTGTCAAATCCGTTAAGAATACTATCAAATTCCTTGCTGTTTTTTTCATCAACCAAAGCTATTACACATAACTGAAGCGTGCTTATGGATTCAGAAAGAGCGTCATCATTGTTCTGGACTGAATTTCTTAACTGGCTCTTGTTTTCGTCACGCAAAAGATATGAATAGGTATCCATAATTAATCTTCCGAGCTTAGATTTATCGTCATTTAAGCCTGTTGATTTATAGTAGAGAAAGCTTTCGTTTACATCAGATTCATAGCTATATACATATTCTGTGGATTTTATTTTTCTGGTTCGTTCTCTTTTAAAAACGCTCGAAACAGCCTTAAGGAATATATCATAATTCATCATCTGCACCTCCGAAATTGTCGAGCATCTTGTCGATATCAACATTTCCTAACATAGAAGCACTCTGAATGAGCTCTTTTAATTCATAGACACATCTTACGCTGAATAAGTAACCCTCCTCTCCGTCATTGTGATTGTACTGGCCGTAAATAACGTCACGGATTTTGCATCGTGTTGTTTTTTCGGCATAAACAAGGGAAGCAAATTCGGAAATCGAAGAAATTTTTGAACCATAGGTAACATCCATATATACCTCGGAAAACGGTTCGAATGCGTCACATACATTTCTGAAAAATTTAATATGTTTTTCTTTTGATTCTTCGTGGGGGATATGAATTTCCTTGGTTACAGAAAGCTCTCTGCCTAATTTTTCTGAAAGTTCTGCCAGCTCCTTTTTAAAGGTTTCATAATTTATTATAGTTCTTCCGTTTACATCGTCGGTCATAATTGTTATGATTTCATAATCATCATCGGGCTTAAGGTTCATTTCAAGCATAGCAAGTCCGGGGAATGTTGCAGGAGTAGGGGTAAAGTTCTTATTGAATTCGGGAACATAGCTTACCTTTTTTAAAAATTCGGGTTTATTCATAGAAATTGTTATAAAAAACTGCTTTTTTGTCATTGTTATAAATACCTCCGTTATTCCGGTTAATAAGATTGAGTTGCTGAAATTAAGTATATCACACTACATTCTTTTTGTCAATAACCTCCAATTGTTTGCTAATTATACTTTCTGAATTTAATAAATTTATACAAACATATTTTCTTTACACCTCCGTTATCAAGTATTTGTTCCTCGGCTTCTCTTTCACTGCAGGCAGGCAGAACCGTAACTTCTTTTTGAAGCAATCTGCTGATAATTGCATAGGACAATGAGAACTCGCCCTGGCACATAACGGCATCGGGCTTTTCCTTTATTATGTCGCATACAATTGTTTCAGCGATTTTTTCAATATCGTTTTCCGTTGCATAGGGGCTTACGAAGGGGAATGGAACATCTTTTATTTTCCCGAATTTTTCTGCCTCTTTAAGCTGTTCTTCTGCCCATAAGGATGACGGGTGATTCGATAAGTTAATAAACATAGCAGCTCCTTTCACGCTGACATAAGATAATCATTCTCATAAACCCTGTAGCTTTCGCATACGGAATCTACTCGGGTTAGGATATAGTCCCTGTTTTCGGACATTTTCATAATGCTTACGATGACCTCCTGGCCGTATAACAGAGTACAGTCATAGACGAGAACTATCGGTGTTTCCTCGAGACCGTTGATTTTAAGATAGTAGCCGTTATTCTTTGCTCTTGTGCATACGGTAGCCTTTACTGTGTCAAATCTGCTGAGCTCGTTTACTGTCATAATATTTATCCTTTCGCTTTGGTTCCTGTTCTTACATTTATATATTGTTTCACCGATGCGGAATTTTGAGTAAAGCTTGACAAAAATTTTTTTCTGTGCTATATTTCTGATAGAGTCATCTCGTTATTTACATAGGTTTAAAACGAAGGCACTCGTTATTTACACAGATTTGAGGTTTTAGACCTGTGTAAATTTAACGGGGATTAAAACTGGTATTCAGTATGGTATCAAATTCGATATGTTTTAGACCTGTGTAAATTAAATGGTTCTGAAACTATCTCGTTATTTACCCGAGTCTGAAACAGAAGCAAGCACCCGGTACAGTAAAACGTATCGGGTGCTTGCTTTTTGTTTGCGTAAAAAATAAAACGCACCCGCCCCCTCAAGGCAGATGCGTTATCCGTAGATTTCGGATTTCATTTTAAATTGACCAATACTCCTTTCCTGCTGTTTCAGCGTTTAAGTATAATTTTTAAAAGTTCCCATAAGATATCATCGTTGTTCGGATAAGGGTTTCTTATAATATTCATTGTCTTCACCTCCTTTTTATTTGTTTATTCAGTAACATATTGGGATTGATATTGCCGGAATTCTTTCATCGCTGTTCCTTTCTGTTAATACATAACCTCTTGACATAATTTCATTCCTCCTTATAATTACTTTATGCTCTTGGAAATTGCTGCTGCCGCTACGGAGATTGCTGTACGTATCGCTGCTTTAACAAGTGTTTTTGCAAATGTGCTCATAATATCACCGCCTTTCCTGTGGTTTATCGAAATAATTAATCGTCAATAATAATGTCAATGATTTTTCCAATAATCTCAAACATATTATCACCTCCTTGGTATCGTACGTTTATTATTCGGATTTTGTGTTTGCAGAAATGACTTCTGTCGCAATCTTAACTGCTGCATTAATTGCTACTGTAAGAATTGTCGCTGTAAGTGCCTTCATACCATAACCCCCTTTCAATTACATATTGTTTCGGGTTTTCATTTTTTTGAGCAGACGACTGAAAATTTTTTAAAGGTTGATTTTTGTAATTTAGTTTTCCGCCTGTTCATTTATATCTTGTTTCGCTTCAATTTTTATCTTACACCTACATATTGATGTCATAAATTTATTTTTTGAGCGATATTGACAAAATATTTTTTCTGTGATATATTTTCAGTAGAGAAAGCTCGTTATTTACATAGGTCTGAAACGAAGGCACTCGTTATTTACACAGATTTGAGGTTTTAGACCTGTGTAAATTTAACGGGGATTAAAACCACCAGATGATGTTCGTAAGGATAAGGGCGTTTTAGACCTGTGTAAATTCAACAGGTTTAAAACCATTTCGTTATTTGCACAGCTCTGAAACAGGACAAACGCCTGTCGTTTTTTAGCGACGGGCGTTTGTCCTTTTCTTTTATGTCAATAGCTTATATATAGAAAAACAGTACACATGTTTGTGCAAAATCAATAAAAACCGCCTTTCTATTTGCTTATTATTGACTTTTATGACAAAAAGTGATATTATAATAAATAGATTAATTTACTTTCTTGTGAAAGGAAAAGACTATGAATCTTACTAACAGTGAAAAACGCCTTTATGAGATACTGGCTGTGCTTTATGAGAAGGACGGCTGTGAAAAAACGGAAGCAGAAAAGCTTTCATATAACGCTATAGAATATATGAACAGCGGTAAGTCTCTTTTAAAGGACATTAAGATTCGCCTCGTCAAAGGCGGTACATATAAAATAAAGGGGTACTACCTCGAGAATAATGAGCTTTCCGATATACGAGGAGCAAGTACTATCATCACAAAGGTACAGGATGATATTATCCCGAAGCTTCTTATCAGTCTTACAGGCTTCGATTGTATCCTTTATAACGGAGGCGGAAATCTTTTCGCCGTTGTCCCCGAGAATACGGATACAGCTCTCGGAACAGCCCTCGAAAAAGAAGCACAGAAATATCTTATAACCGCTAATTCCGCCTATATAGTAAGCGAACCGCTTTTAATCTCCGAGCTTCTCGGAAAGAATTACAGTACATTTATCGCTGAAAAGGAAAACGAGCTTAACATACGTAAAAAGCTTAAGATAAATGTAAGCGTTTCGCCTTCCTCGGAGTTCATCGGAGAAGAGCTGTTCGACGGAATCGTAATAAAGGCCGAGGAAAACAGCGAACACAAATACTGTGAGAAATGTAAGAAGAGAATCGCCCGTTATAAATATCCAAAAAGCAATTTGCATATCTGCGGAGGCTGTCTCCATAAGTACAGAGTCGGCATTAAGCAGAAGAAAACATATTCGGACGAGTACAGAAGCTTTCTCCCTCAGAACAGCAATATAGATGTTGCTCCCGTATATAGCTTTACGGATATAAGCGAGGATAAAATTGCCGTCATTTACGCAGACGGAAACAATATGGGCGGTATTATCCAGAATTTTACAAAGCTTACTGATATGATAGATTTCAGCAGCTTTGTAAAAACAGCTATGCCCGAAATCGTATATAGCTCTATGGAAAAATGCGGTATAGGTAAATTCGAAATAGTAGCTATGGGCGGTGACGATATATTTATGATCGTTCCCGGAAAGAAGGCGGTTCAGCTTTCTGCCGAGCTTGTAAAGGAATATAACAGACGCTTCGGTGAAAAATACGGAAACGGAGTTTCTACGCTGTCTGTAGGTGCTTGTATCGCTAAGACAAAGACTCCTGTAAAGGTAATGCTTGAAGCGGCAGAAGATGAGCTTTCAAGAGCCAAAGATAAGGTAAAAACCGAAGGCTGTGACGGAAGTCTTTCTTACGTTATATTTAATACCTTCGGTGGTAATACGGATTATTCGGAAGGTATGCTTCCGTTTACTGTTGAACAGGCTGAAGAAATTCTTGATTATATCGGGAAAACAAAGGTCGCAAACAGCAAGTTCCAGAATATTGCTGAAGCTTATGAAAACGCAGAATGCTACGAGGAAGCAAATCTCTTCCTCGAATATACGAACGCCAAAGAAGCGTGTAAGAAAAATCCTGTTATAGTACAGCTTCCGAAGCTTTCGGGATATACTCTTAACGGCGGCTGTTACGAAAAGGACGGCAGAATTTATACGATATGGAACGAGCTGCTCGACCTTATTAACATTATAAAGGAGAATGACTGATGAAAAAAGTATATAATGTTTCAGTAAGGCTCCTTTCCGCTCTGCATATAAACGGCGGTACGGATTCCGCAGGCGTAAGAGTTACAATAAAATCAGACAGGAAAGCATATATTCCCGCTACTCTTTTTAAAGGAATCGTACGTGAGGATTTTGAAAGGATAGCTTCTCTTTACGGCAAAACAGATGATTGCATCGGAAAGGAAGAAGCAGGGAAATCCTGTGGTTGCATAAGCTGTAAAATGTTCGGTAAAGCGGGTTTCCAGCGTTCAAGGATAATATTCGACAATCTTACGACAGAACAGGAGCTTACTTATTCCGTACGAACCAATGTTTCAATAAACAGGTATCTGCAGAAAGCGAATGACGGTGCTCTCGTTTTTACGCAGGTAACAAATCATCTCGATAAAAGCGGCAATAATGTAATATTCAGCGGACAGATAATTGCTCATTATCCCGATGACGAAAAGAATGCGGAAGCGTATCTTCTTACGGCTGTTGAGATGATAAAATACATAGGTCTCGGAAAGAGCAGAGGACTTGGATTTGTGGAGGTGTCAATAAGTGAAGCAGAAGGTTGAGTTTGAGCTTTTAAGCGATGTTATATGTGCAGGCGTTAAGGTTGCTGACAACTTTCTTGAATCCGAACCTTATATAAAAGGCTCTGTTTTAAGAGCAGCATTTGCAAATGAAGTGCTTCTCGAATGTCCTTTTGCCGATGCACCCTCTTCCAACGGAAGATACAATTTTATAGAAATAAAGGATTCCGAGGGAAAATGTAAGGAATGTGCCTACAGAAAAATCTGTGAACATTTTTCCGATATGACTTTTTCCTTTGCATATAAAAATGATGCCTTTCCCGCTCCTTTTACCGCTAAGATGTGTAAAAAATGCGGTACAATGCACAGCGTCAAGGACACGATATACGAAAACGGAGTTATTGCCTGTGATGAGTGTACAGGTAAAATAAGACGAATGGAAAACCTTAAAGGCTTTATAAAGCTTACAGGCAATCGCAGGGTGTCGTCTGAAAAAACCGAGATGTCACTTTCAACCCACACGGCTATAAATTATTATTCCGATACAACAAAGGACGGTTCTCTTTTCTCGATTAAGGCAATTCGTAAGGGTCAGCGTTTCACTGCGGTTATTGACGATATGGAAAGCGGAATGCTTTACGAGGGTGCAGTAATATATGCAGGCAAGTATTCTTCGAACGGATACGGAAAACTTAAGATAGTTTCCCTGGCTCCTGCTGATGAAATAACAGAGGATACTGTAAAAACACGTATCTGTGGCTTCAACAAGAGATTCGGTACTGATAATAAGGCTGCACTCCTCTGCTTGTCAGATATGTGCGTTGAGGCTGATGAAAGGGACGATATTCTTGATAATGCAGCATATACGGATAAGTGGACAAAGCTTTTATTTGACGATGAGGATATGCCCTTCAGCATTGATACCGTGTTCTCTGAAACACAGCTTTACAGCGGTTATGACACCTCGAAAAAATGGGGCAGCTGGAGAAGTACAACACTGGATATGCTTGTATTAAAGGGTACATCTATTCTTATTACTATAAAAGACGGCCGTTTTGATGAAGCAGTAAAAAAACTCGCTGAAATCGAGAAAAACGGTATAGGAAAAAAATGCAGCGACGGTTACGGCCGAATTGCTGTATGTCACGAAATACATTGTCTGGGGGTAAACTAAAGTAATGACAAAAAAGGATATTATTGCTCTGGTAAATGAAATAGGAAGCTGTATCAGCAAGGAAGAGCGTTCGCTTCTTTTTGTAAAGGAAGGTACCTCCGGTAACAATAAAAAAATCGGCTGTAACCAGTTCAGAGATATTGCGTCTCTCTGTAAATCTGCAGAGTGCTATGAAGAAATTGAAATGCTTATCCGATACAATATGGCAAAATGTAAAAACGGCGAATCGTGGATGTTCAACTGCGGAAATAAAAAGCTGTTCGGGGAAATCGTCCTTGGAAATATGAGCAAAATCAATAATGCCGAAAATAAGAATGACACAGAAGTTCTGAAAAGCTTGGAGCTGTACTTCGGCTATCTTTACTGGCAGTCGAGAATATGGACTGCGGAGTCAGAAGCTACAAATGAAAAGAAAGGATAAACCGGAATATGCTTTACGATAAATTTGAAAACAGAACGATTATCACAGGACAGCTTGTAGCTGTTGACCCTGTTCATATAGGCGCTTCCGGGAATGATTCGCTTAATCCTTCGGATCTTGACTCACACGTATTAAAGGATTTACAGGGTAAACCATTAATCCCCGGGTCATCCGTGAAGGGCGTTATAAGAAGCCGTTTTGAAGCGGTTATGCGTTCTATAGGCGAAACTGCATGTAATATTTTCGATAATAACGACGAAGACTGTGTTTCCAACAGACTTTATAAGGATATTGCTGATTCTAAACTCAGCGAGCTTGAAAAAGCAGAGAAATTATATGAGTCAAGCTGTACGGTATGCAAGCTTTTCGGCGGTAAATCTGTTGCAGGCAAGCTTCGTTTCAAGGATTGCTATTTTATCGGCGAAAAATTCATAAGCGAAAATCGTGACGGTGTCGGTATCGACCGTGATACCGGTTCTGTAAGCGGAAACGCAAAGTATGATTTTGAAATCATACCTAAGGGAAGCCGTTTTGACTTTGTGCTTATAGCTGAAAACCTTGATGAAAAACAGAGAAAATATCTTTCGTTTATCGTTGACCTTCTCGAAGGCAACGGTATATCCGAAGGAGATTATCTCGCTTTCGGCGGTAAGACTACAAGAGGACTGGGCAGAATGAAGCTTGAAAATAAAAATATTGAATATACTGATGCAGATATGCTGAAGAAACAGCTTGAAGAAAGATTTTCTCTTTAAGGAGTAGTTTTATGAGATTCAGTAAAATATTAAATGAAGTAATTTGCTCCTTTACGATTTCTGCAAACGGCCCTGTTATAATTGCAGACGGAAACAGCAACCGCACAAATCCCGAGAAGGCGGACACTTGTTTTCTTACGAGCAGAAATAACGGAGAAACCGCTTACGTAATTCCGGGAAGCAGTATAAAGGGAGTTATCCGAAAATATGTAGAGGAATGCTTTTACTTTAATGATGATAAAATAAATATGCTTTTTGGCAGTGCTAAAATAAAACCGTCTATTAAAAGTAAAGTGTCTTTTTCAGACGCCTTTGCAGATATGAAAACCGTAAAAACCGATATGTTTTTTAATACTGCTATTTCTCCTATAGGACAAGGAGTAAAGGGCGGTTCTCTTAATTCTGTTGAAGCTGTTGTCGAAGGCGATTTCCACACAGGCTTTACTATGAAAAACGCCGATGACGCAGAGTTTCACTATATTGCTAAGGCTCTTAATGGGTTAGGCAACGGTGAAATATGTATCGGAGGACGTAAGAGCAGAGGCTTCGGAAACGTTAAAATCAAGAATTTTAAGCTTATAGTTTCCAATGGCTTTGATATGGATTTAAAGCCTGTTATAGTTGCGGAATATGACGATGTAAAGACGCTTCTTAATGATATAGAAAAAGGTAAAATTTCGCTTTCTACGGAGGTGTCTTATGTATAATACAGCTGAACAGCCTAAGAATTATGATTTCGTGCCGTTTCCTGCTTCTGTAAAAAATACATATATAACGGATATGAAAAAACGTCGCGGAAATAACAGCGGATATGCGGAAATCGAGATAACAACCGTTGATAATCTTTATATAGGAAGCGGTTTCTCCCATTACGAAGCAGGCAAAGGAATATTAAGCGAAACGCAGAAAATTATCCCCGCCTCTTCTCTTAAAGGATCAGTACGTCAGATAGCAAGAGCTGTTTCGGACGGATGTATTCCGCAGGATAAAATGGAGATTCCTGTTTTTGACCGTAAGGGCGATACCGTTAAAGAAGTCAGAAGAGGTATTACTGTAAACAAGGCAGAAAAGAAACCTCCTCTTCTTACAGCGAAACAACGCAAAAAATGCGATGTTAAGGATAAAACAGAAATCTGTATTATATGCGATATGTTCGGCACTATGTCCTTGGGAAGCAAGGTGCGTTTTACGGATCTTAAGGCGGAGAAATGTCCTACGGAAACAGTAAAAATGCCTCAGCAGTTTTCGCCGAACACAGCTTCAGATGATTACTGGTATATAGGCGATGATAACAAGCCTTATTATAAGGGATATAAATTTTATTATACCTATTGCGAGCCGAGAGAGGTTCAGAGAAACGAAACGGTTTCTGTAATAAGAAAGAATGTAACATTCAAAGGCAGAGTTTATTTTAATGATCTTTTTGATGACCAGCTTGAGCTTTTGCTTTATTCCTTAGGGGTAGGCAAAAACATATCGCTTAAACTTGGCGGATATAAAGCAGACGGTTTCGGCACAGTAAAAACAAGCTGTACTGAGCTTATAGTGAATGATAAGAAGAGAAACGCTTATGAGCTTGCCAATAAGTATGCAAAAGACAATGCCGATATTTTAGAAGAAATCGAAGATATACTCTGTTACAGAGAGAGGTGAGTCTGTGAAAACGAAGAAGGAACTTATCAGTATAGCTAAGAATATTGAAATGCGTGAAAATTATGACTCCCTTTTCAAGTATGCCTGTACATACCTGTTCGGTATGAAAAAAAGAGGGATCACAGAAACGTCAGAGTTTTTTGAAATGCTCAGATACAGCGAGGAAAGACCGAGAAACGTAAAAAAGCATTTCGGTATTTCCGGTAAGGGTAATGATGATCTGATAAAAAACTGGTGCGGTCTTATGCTCCGATACAGGAATTCGTTTTTCGCAGGTCTTAGCATAGACGAGTTAAGACAGCTTTTCGGATACTGTTCTTATGAGGCGAAAATAAAAAAGGAACTATAGAAGTCCGAAAGTCAGAAATACTGAATTAAAACAGAGCAAGTCTGCTTGTAGAAGTAAGACTTGCTCCGAATCTTTTATAAATAATACAGAGGAAAACATCTGATGAAAACATTTCTTATAGGCTGTATAAGCCTTTATAATCCCGAACGAAGCCCGGAGAGAACATACATAACAGGAGATATAACGGTAACCGCAAAGCAGACCAACGAAGCATTGATAGAATTCCTTTTGAGGAAGCTTAACGGTTCGGGTAAAACCCTTGACCACTATATAGCGGTATGTACTCCCGAGGTTTATTCCGAGGACAGCGTAACCAGAAAATATTTAAACGAAGCCCTCGGGGAATTTTATGATGAAACGGGAATAAGTCTTCCCGAATTTACTTATTTTTCTACAGCCGACGAGACGGATGCAAACACCTACAATATAACTCTCGGAAAAATATCAGCCTTTGTACGCGAAAACGCAAAGGACGAAGATGCAGAGATATATCTCGACATGGCAGGCGGAAGAAGAGACAGCTTTATTTTTATACAGCTTTTAACAAAGCTCCTGTCCTTTTACGGATATTCGGTACACGCCTATTACAGCGATATTACGGGCAGTAAGAATACTTTTGTGAATGCGGATCTGTCATTCCAGCATATGAAGCTTTTAGACGCAGTAAATGATTTTGTTACACACGGCAATGTAACACAGTTAAGTCCGTTGTTTTATAAAAATGACTCGGTAAGACCGTTGCTTAAATCCCTTTCAGATCTAAGCAATTCTATTCAGCTTTGTTCTACCGATCTTACAGACTCCTTTAATGCCTTGGTCAGAAGTATAGAGGATTTCGAAAATGAGCCGGATAACAGTCCGAATGTTTTTGTTATAAAGACTATGCTCCCTCTTATAAAAAAGAAATTTCACCTTGAAAAAGGAAATTACAGCATAGGTATTCTCGGTATAGTCCGTTGGTGTCTTGAAAACGGTCTCGTTCAGCAGGCTCTGACTATTTATAATGAAAATATCACTGATCTGATAATGGAGTACGGGCTTATAAAAATTGAGAGTGAATCGATAGGCGAGGAAGAGATTGAAGCCTCTGCCTCAAAGTATCATACCTCTATAGAAACAGCGAAGTTCAATCTTATGCTTCAGCTGGTGGCAGATAATATGATAACAAGCGGTGATAAGCTTCCTTTTCCTAAAAAGGATTGCGGAAAAACCTTTTCGGATATGCTTTATAAAAAGAGCGGAAGAAAGAAATCGGCAGAGTGGCAGTTCAGTATAGCGTCATTTTATTTTAATGAAAAGTATCTGCCAGACGGAGTAGAAATCTGTGTTGATAATGCTCTGTTCAGAAAGATACTTATTGATATAAGATACGTAAAAACCGTACGCAATATTATAAATCACGCTTCTGAGCAAAGCGTAACAAATAAGCTCGATTATTATTTCAAGTTTCCGGAATACCATTTCCCGTCACATACCAACGATATAAGCTTTACGCCCTCGAATATAATCAAGGGAGTATCGAGAGCAATAGAAAATATCGAAACAGCAGTTTCACAGCTAAAATAAATAAAAGGGCAGAAATTAAAATCTGCCCTTAATTTATATAATTTCGATTTTTACTCCGCCCATACCCATAGCTGTTTTTGCACCGATACCGCTGTACTGAGAAAAGACAAGAAGCTTTTTAAAAAATTCTTTGTCTGCGTCCTTTTTTGTTATTGGAATATCGACAAAACCTGTCATACCATTATAGATATTTCCGCTTATATTATAGCTTTTTCCGCTTAATGAATAGTCGGTAAGATGAATTTTGGAAATAAGACCGCAAAGATAATCTGTATCTCCTTCGCCTGTAAATAATGTGAATTTTTCAGCTGTTGAACGGAAGAAACGGGTAAGCTCGGGGGTGCAGAAGGAACGTCCTCCGCTTCGGTATATTGCGGGAGTAAGGATATTAAGGCGTACCTTATCTTTTATCTTATCTACTTCTTTGTTTATATCGATTTCTCTTGAGACCGAGTTTATTTTTTTTATAGGAGAGGATATTCCGTAGATTTTAATTTCGTCAGCATCAGAAAGAGCGTTATTGATAATTCTTGCTTTATCCGAAAGAGCATAAACACGGACAATTGCTTTTTCGCTTTTCTCATCGTAAAGACAGTACATTGAAAAAGGCTGGACTGAATTTTTATGAAGCTCATCGCCAAATTCGCTCGGAATAAGTCCCATAACAGCACCGTGAAGCTTAACCCCGAGAGCAGAGATATTATCCTTTAAACAAGGAACAGAATAAGTTATTTCCGTTGAAAATATCATAGCATTATCATACCTTTCTTTTAAAAAAGTTTATCATTATAAAGCGGTTTTGTCAAGAGAAAGCTTGACTATTATAACAGGCTGTGATATAATTGAATAAAGACTTATCTCGTTATTTACACAGATTTGAGGTTTTAGACCTGTGTAAATTTAACGGGGATTAAAACGCAAGTTTGAACTCATAACCCATACCGACGGTTTTGGACCTGTGTAAATTTAACGGGGATTAAAACTTGAATTGACGAATGAAATCTTCCGATAAGTTTTAGACCTGTGTAAATTTAACACATCTGAAACGCTCTCGTTATTTACGCAACTTTGAAACGAAACTAACCGCTTGATACATTTAATGTATCGGGCGGTTAGTTTTTTCTTTTTTAAAAATCTTACTCAAATAACAATTTCTATTGAACAATACATAAGTGAAAAGAGAAAACGAAAGGAGGTAAGATTATGTGCTGTTGTAACTGTGAATTTTTCGAAATCCGGAAAAGCAGGGGCTAATATGCTGTTTGTTTCGCCCCACAATTTACCATACAATTTTTCCGCATATCACTTGTCGCTGATGTCAATACTTTTCCTGTAAGATTTTTCACAGGAGCGTGGGGCTATGTACTATGGGAAAGTAGAAATAAGCGGTAT
>JAGANY010000014.1 GCA_017624025.1 Ruminiclostridium sp.
GGAATCGATGTAGAAGAGGATGAGCTTGAAGATTCCTCGGGTTCTTCATTGGGAATCGATGTAGAAGAGGATGAGCTTGAAGATTCCTCGGGTTCTTCATTGGGAATCGATGTAGAAGAGGATGAGCTTGAAGATTCCTCAGGTTCTTCATCAGGAATCGATGTAGAAGAGGATGAACTGGAGGATTCCTCGGGTTCTTCATCGGGAATCGACGTAGAAGAGGATGAGCTTGAAGATTCCTCAGGTTCTTCATCGGGAATTGATGTAGAAGAGGATGAGCTTGAAGATTCCTCAGGTTCTTCATCGGGAATCGATGTAGAAGAGGATGAGCTTGAAGATTCCTCGGGTTCTTCATCAGGAATCGATGTAGAAGAGGATGAGCTTGAAGATTCCTCGGGTTCTTCATCAGGAATCGACGTAGAAGAGGATGAGCTTGAAGATTCCTCAGGTTCTTCATCAGGAATCGATGTAGAAGAGGATGAGCTTGAAGATTCCTCGGGGTCTTCTTCAGGTGTCGATGTAGAAGATGTTGTGTCGGAAGAGTCTTCAGGGTCTTCTTCGGGTTCTGATGTAGAGGTTGTTGTTTCCTCTTCCTCGTCGAGAGTATTTACAATAGAAACTACCTTAGGAGAAGCTAAACCTACGTTTGCAACGGGAGTTTCAATAAGCTTAAAGCTTGCAGGATACTGTGCTGTATATCCCGAAACGGCACTTTCAGTAACGCTATATACGCAAGGTGTTCTTACAAGTGCGTCAGTATTGGCGTCTCTCGAATATACATAAAGCGGAAGGTCGATAAATTCTGCATTAGAATCACCGCCGGCTACATCGATGGTATCGTTCCAAGTCTGACCTGTCGTTTCATTGGTAAGTGTGATTACGATAGATGCGGGACGTGTGCTTTCAGCATTATCGTTATCAACCCATGCCTTGTTTACTGTAAGTCTGCCCTTTTCTATGCTGGGGGCAGTAAATGTATTTGTGATATTTACAGTAGTTGAAGCGGTTTCAGCAGTAGTATCATACTGAACAAGATAACCGTCCATCTCGAGTTCCTTTACAACATAAGTGTATTTATTACACTCAAGATCCATAATAGTAAGGTTTTCGAGAATATATGTCCAGTTGCCGTTTGCGTCGGGCTGAATCGTTATTGTCTGAGGAATAACTACAGTTTCCTGTGTTACGCCGTAGATATCTGTTCTTGTTCTTTCGATATAGAGAGTAACGGACTTCGGACGGGCGTCAGCATATCCGGCGTCTGCCCAGGTCTTTGTACCCTTTATTGTCATATCATAAGCGTATGTGCCCTGTGATTTAAAAGTACCTTCGCTTATTGTAACAGTTCTCGAGGTTTCATCTCCGCTCTCGCCTCTGAGTGTAACAGTGTTCGAGAAAAGCTCCTTGAGAACTTCAGGAGTAACCTGATGGTCAACAGGAACCTGGTTACCTGTAACGGAATAGTCGATGCTGTATGTTGTCTCGTCCTTAAGATTAAAGGTGTATGTTCTTGTCGCTTCGTCATAAGACCAGTTTACACCTTCTGAAGGATAAATTGTAGGAGTACCGTTAGGCTTAAGCCAGTAGCCGAGAGTATCTGTTACGATAATATCATCGGAACCGGGAATAATGTCGAGCTTTTCAGAGTTTATATAAATCTGATAGCTTGCATTGAATGTACTGTTTGCATTGACAGATTCACTTGTTTTGCTCTTATTAAGAATCTTATAGGGCTGAATGTATATATTCTGTGTATGGGAAGCATCAAATGAATCTTCGCCAACAATTACAGACGCATCATTCTTTACAGGAACATTAATATCAACGTTTGTGCTCATATAAAGCTCGGCGTACTTTTCTTCGTCCATAGCTGTATCATACATAATGGAAAGCATACCGCCGTTATTAAGATTTTCAGCAGCAGCAGCGTCTAACTTAACATCGAAAATAACATCCTGACCGTTCTTGCTGGGGGTAATCACGACAGAACCGCCCTGTGACCAGTATCTTACGGAATTATCAACATAATAATGGTCTGTCGGAATTGTATCAACGATTCTTATTACTTCGTTTTCAGAGAAAACATAATTGTTCTGGCTGATTTTAATTTCCCAGCCGAGAGCACCGTGCTTATCATAGCTTGTTGTACCTGTAGCGCCTTTGGTTACTACAACAGTAGGAGTTACTATGTCTTCAGCATACTGTTCAAGCTGTTTGTATTCAGCGTTTTTAATCCAGATATGAGCGTGGTTCTTATATGTAAGACTTTCAAAACCGGTTACGTTGGTGTCAACCTTTGTTTTATATCTTACAACAATAGTCTTACCGATTACATCGTTTATATCATTAAGTCCGTTTGTACCGCCGTCATTGAAATCAATATTGAATTCGTGGTTTTCGTTGCCCTGCTTCTTTGTAATAATTAAATTGGGATTTTCTGCACCTACTGTAAATGAAAAGCTGTCATAATCGATAAACTGGTCTGCTTCATAATCTACCTTGTCCCAGATTGTAAGCTCTTTTATTGAGGGGTCATTAGGAACAACAACTGTAAATTCCCAGTCGATAGTTCCGTTTTCTTTATCAAACTCGCCTGCTGTCTTTGTAACATACTGTTCAGTTTTTCCGGGAATAGAAGCTGTTGTTTCGCTGTTATAGGAATAGGAGCTGTCGTCTGTGTTGAAGGTTGCCGATGCCTTATTGTTGATGAAAGCACCGAAAAGTGTTTCATCGGAACCGGCAGGAATATCTGTGGTATATGTAAATGTATATACTCCGTCGGTTAAATTTGCCTTGGGAACAGTAATGGAAACAGTTCCGTCGCCGTTGCTTACTGCACCGGGAATAACGGTAGCAATATAAGCAGCTGTATAGTATGTACCGTCGGGAGTATCGGTAATAACAACATTTTCAACGTCTTCCTTTATAAAGCCTGCATCAGCTGTTATTGTCCAGGTTATCTTCTTTGTGGCTTCATCATAAATACCTGTTTTGTTGATTTTAGGCATAGGAATATTGTAAACATTCGCATAAGCGTCAGCAGAAACATTATTTTCGCCGTTGAAATAATCAACGTGTGCCTGGTTGCCGACTTCCCATTTACCTGCAAGTGCTCTTTCAGCTGAAACCTCTGTCTTATATGTAATTACTACTTCGCTTTTTCCGGGGATATCGGGAAGAGAAATAGTCGCACCGTTTTCAGCAGCAGGAGAACCGTTATAAGGAACACCGTCAATTTCAAAATCAACGAGTGTATTATCTGTGAAAATACTGTTTTCGCCTGTGCTGTATGTATCGGTAAGGGAGATATTTGTTGCTGTTACGTTGGAATTGTTTGTTACCTTAATGGTATATCTTTCATAATACTTTCCTGCAACGTCATCATAATAGAATTCATCGGCAGTCTTTGTAACAGCAAGTCCCGAAATAAGACTCGGAGCCATAGGTGTATATGTCTTATCGATGAACTGAATAGTAACTCGGTTACCATCTACAAGCTGTGCACCGCTAAGATCGATCTCGCCTTCAAGCTGGCAGGAGCCTCTTCTTCCGCTTTCGCCGGCAGTAAGAGTAATATAAAGATCCTGGCCTTCGATTTTATAAACAGCGTCATTGATAGTTATAGTCTGACCCTCTGTAAGTACTATGTTCTTAAGCACAGAGCTTAAGTCATACTTAAAGGTAACGGGAGGCTTATAACCGCCTACGTTAAGCTCCCAGGAAAACAGAAGCTTAATTTTATCGCCGTCATTGACAACTGTGTCGTTTGTGATTTCAACATCGTTTATAGTTGCTGAAACCGCTGTAACGTCAAGTACGCCTGTTACAAATTCTTCTTCTGCAGAAACGCCGGAAATATGTACTACAGAAAAAATGAACATAACTACAGACATGATACCGCTGACGATACGAGAAAATCTTTTTTCCATAACAAACTCCCCTTAAAAATAAATTTGATAATAAAATTGTTCTTAAGCAAATTTGTTCCAGAATCCCAACAGTGTAAACGTTTATATATTTATAATATTTTATCATATTTTTTTTAAATTGTCAACCTAAAAAGCCCATTATAAAAAGAAATATCCGCTTTTTGTTATAAAAAAGACAAAAAAGCTATGAATATGGTACACTCATAGCTTTTTTCTTATTTTTTCAGTTTTTTGGTGCTTCAAAAAAACAACAGGGCGAAGAAACCGCACTCGTTATAACCGCTGTACCTTCAAGACAACAATATCCGTCCTTCTGGTATTTACAATTGCATCCGCACACTATTAAATTCATACAACCCGACCTTTCGTATATATGATACGAAACTTAAGCGGATTTATGCAAGATATGAACGGATAGAGCTTTCTGTTTCCTCGACTTCCTTGAGAAATTCCGTTGCAGAAATACGGATTGCTCCGCTTCCGAGGATAATAAGCTGTTCGAGTCTGTCCGAAGTGGCAACTCTTACCTTATGCTTTCCGCCGAGCTTTCTTGTAGCTTTTTCAATATACATATCTGCCGTTTCAGCTTCTTTCGTATAAACTACGCTTATTCCGCCTGTTTTCTCGACTTCGCCCTTATTTCCCTTTACCTTATAAGCATCAAAAACAACAATAACCTCGTTTCTTTTAAAGCCCTGGTAGTTGCATAGGATATTTATAAGCTCTGTACGGGCAAGGTCAAGACTGTCTTTTGCGAGCTTATTAAGCTTTTCCCAGGCAAAGATTATATTGTACCCGTCAACAAGCAGATACTCGGGCCCTGTTGGAACAGGCGTTCCCTTATAAGGTTTAGGCTCTCTCTTGTGTTCGGTACGCATAGCCGTACGTTCATCACGGTTTATTTTTCCGTATGTCCGTTCGAAAATCTCCATAAGCTCCTTATCGGTAGCTTTCTGCTGTTTAAATTCGTTTACAGGTGTTTTCGGTATCTCTTCCTCTTCTTCAACACCTGATAAGCCTGTATTTATATGTGCGTAGGAGGGCACATCGTACCATTTCACCGCAAAGCCTGCCCCGTGAGAACAGAATACGGAATCGGGGGAATTGTCGAGGTCGCTTTCAGCATTATAGCCTCTTTCTTCCATAACAGACTCTGTGTTACGGCAAGGTCTGTAACCGTCGGGAATACAGGTCATTCTTCCCTTTCCTTTTGTAAAGGCGGTAACCTCTGTCTGATACCCACGCATAGAAGCGGCAGGAGCAGCACCCTCGATTACCGTTTCGTTCATATTCTGCTCGGGATGTGAAAATTCAGCGTCCATTCTCTGTAAATCAGTCATAACACGACCGATACATTCATTCGGAACACGTATATTGAACCTGTACCAAGGCTCGAGAAGAACGCTTTCCGCCATCATAAGCCCCTGTCTTACCGCACGATAGGTTGCCTGTCGGAAATCGCCGCCCTCGGTATGCTTAAGATGTGCTCTTCCGGCAATAAGCGTTATTTTCATATCTGTTATAGGTGAACCTGTAAGCACCCCTAGATGCTTTTTCTCTGCAAGATGCGTCAGAATAAGCCTCTGCCAGTTACGGTCGAGCTTATCCTCTCGGCAATCTGTCACAAATCTTAAACCGCTTCCGCTTTCGAGAGGCTCCATAAGAAGATGTACCTCAGCATAGTGACGCAACGGTTCATAATGACCGATACCTTCAACGGGAGAAGCTATGGTTTCTCTGTAAGAGATACTTCCTTCGCTGAAATTAACCTCAAAGCCGAAACGTTCCTGTATTACGCTTTTAAGAATTTCGAGCTGGATTTCACCCATAAGCTGAAGATGAATTTCTTTAAGCTGTTCGTTCCATACAATTCTGAGCTGTGGGTCTTCCTCCTCGAGTTTTCGAAGCATAGCCAGACCCGTATAAACATCTATCTCTTTCGGAAGAATTATCCTGTATGAAAACAAAGGTTCAAGCAAAGGCAAAGGCGAATCGGCAGAAATTCCGAGACCCTGCCCTGCATAAGCCTTCGTGATTCCTGTCAGAGTGCATACTGTTCCTGCAGGAGCTTCATCAACAGTTTTGAACTTTGTTCCCGAATATATACGTATAGCGTTTACCTTCTCGCCGTTTATAAGGCTTCTTACTTTAAGGACTCCGCCCGTTACCTTTATATGAGTAAGGCGGTTGCCCTGTTCGTCTTCAGTAATTTTGAAAACGCTTGCTCCGAATTCTTCGCCGTAAACAGTCTCCTCGGTATATGCCGAAAAGGACTTAAGAAAGTCCTCTATTCCGTTCACTTTTAAAGCTGAACCGAAATAGCAAGGAAAAACCTTACGCTTTTTTATCGCCTTCATAACCGTTGCGGCGGATATTTCTCCAGCATCAAGATATTCCTGCATCATTGCTTCATCGCATAAAGCCGCATTTTCAGCAGTATCATTTTCAAGCGAAGCACCTTCAGAACCGCTGAAATCTATGCAAGAGGCATCAAGACGACGCTGAAGCTCCGCAACAATAAGCTCCTTTCCCGATTGGGAAAGGTCCATTTTATTGACAAAAACAAAAACAGGAATATGGTAGCTTTTAAGAAGATACCATAGTGTTTCCGTATGACTTTGTACACCATCTGTTCCGCTTATTAAAAGAACAGCATAGTCGAGAACCTGTAAAACTCTTTCCGCTTCCGCCGAAAAATCAACATGGCCGGGAGTATCGAGGAGCGTAAATTCTGTATCTCCGTAGGAAAATACAGCCTGTTTTGAATATATTGTTATTCCACGGCTTCGCTCGAGACTATGGGTATCGAGAAAAGCGTCCTTATGGTCAACACGCCCCAGCTTTCTTGTTGTACCGGTAGTATAGAGCAACGCCTCCGAAAGCGTTGTTTTTCCGGCGTCAACGTGTGCAAGTATTCCGATTGTTATCTTTTTCATACTATCACCATTATATAAAAAATTAACCCCTGTATAAAAACAGGGGTTAACCTTGTGTCTTTAGGTCAGAAAAGAGCCTTACTGTGCACGCTGTACCTTACCGGAACGTAAGCATCTTGTGCAAGCGTGAACTCTGCAAGGAGTTCCGTTTACGATAGCCTTTACCTTCTGAACGTTGGGCTTAAAGGTTCTGTTTGTACGTCTGTGTGAGTGAGAAACCTTAATACCGAAAGTGACACCCTTGCCGCAGATTTCGCATTTTGCCATGGGTCAGCACCTCCTTATAAAATCATTAATCA
>JAGANY010000015.1 GCA_017624025.1 Ruminiclostridium sp.
AATAAGAAAAGCCCCTGAAAGGGGCTTGCCTGAAAAATTATGCGGTTGGCAGACTATTCGGTGCGGTTGCAACCGCCGCCTGTAATAAGCCCTTACAGGGCTTGTGCAAGCCACCGGCTATGCCGGTGGTCTTGACTTAATTATTTACTTAGAAGATTCACATCATTTACGGTAAATCTTGTTCTTCCGCCGGAAATATCGAGGCTATCCTTTGTTACGTATTTCTTATAATCAGCCTTTGTTGCGAGGTTTACCGAAACATCTGAATTAAGGAGCTGAATAGAGTTCTTATCAGTAAAACCGCCGAATGCGAGGGCGTTATCACCGTTGGAAGTGATGTGAACGCCTGCTTTATTTATTTTTAATGATGTTTCGCCAGTAAGAGCAGATACGGAAGAACATTTATCAGCAGAAATGTTGATGATAACGCTTGCTTCGCATATTGAAGTATCGCATTTTTCGCCCATAAGTGTTCCTATACCTATTATTTCGCTTCCTGAAGTAAAGCATTTTATAGCAGAATGCTGTATATGTGCTTTGCAGTTTTTCACGAGAGAGCCGATTGCAACGCCTTGCTGAAGCGTAAGGTCGGCAGTAATATCACAGGCAAAAAGCTCAAGGTCTGTATCAGCGTTGAGTGCACCGATGCCGACGCCTATGTAGCCTCGCATAATAAGAGAGAACTGACCTCTTATTATATTTATTTTTCCGCCGAGACCCGAACCGATGCAAACACCTGTTGCCGAATGGTTTTCTATGGTTATGCCCTGTTCAAATACAAGCTCGCCGTGTCTTGCATCATAATCGTTTCCGACACCGTAGAAGTTGGAACCGTCAATATATATTGAAAGACCGCCTTCACCGCTGCAGACGAATCTTGAGCTTTCCGGAACTCTTATACCGCCTTTTTTAAGCTGGTTGTTTCCCGAAAGCAGAAGTCTTACGTCACAGTTTTCACCTATATCTATACAGGGGCGGTTCTTGACGTTTGAGAGATAAGCGTTTTCGAGGGTAATACTGCCCTTGAAATTGTTTTCGACGCGGATATGCATCTTTGTTTCAAGTCCGGGAGAGCATACGATGCTTACATCGCCGTTGCCTTTTTTTCCGACAAGAATACACTTGTAATCTTCCTTTACAAGTCTGTCGAGAAGGACACGTTCATCAGCTGCACAGGTATAAATCTGGAGTTTTTTACCATCTTCACGTTCTTGGCGGTAACGTTTTATTTCCTGTTTTATTTCGTAGGGTATAGAATCAAGAATAACAGGGGAGGGCTTTGCGGTATAATAACCCTGGATAAGGTCAACGCCAAGCAGTATTACTGTTCTTAATTCCTCCGAGGTCTCGACGCCTTCCGCAAGGGCTGTGATGCCGTTTTCGTGGCAGAATTCTATTATCTCACGTACGAAATGCCGTTTTTTCTGGTTGTCCTGTATTCCGCTTAAGAGAGAGCGGTCAATCTTAACGTAATTTGGCATATATCTGATGAGATTCTGGACATTGGAGTAACCTGTACCGTAATCGTCAACAGCAGTCTTTACACCCATACTCTGGTATATACGCTTTATTTCGGAAAGCTCGGAGTCTCCGAGCTCGGATTGTTCAGTCATTTCCACAACAACCGTTTCAGAGTGCTTTTCGAGAAGCTTTTTTATAGCGGAGAAATCTTCGTTGCTTAGCCGTGCTTTTGGAATGCTGTTTATAAAAACACGCTTTTCACAGAAGCTTTCTTTTTTACAGTCGATAATGCCGAGCACATTTAAAAAAGTAGCTCGTTCTATATCATCGATTTTACCGCTTAGCTCTGCATATTTTATGATATGGAAGGGACTCGGACAAAGCTGGCTCTTAGGACGCATAAGTGCTTCGAAGGAATAGATTTCTCCGTTCACTGCATTGACGATAGGCTGGAAATGGTAGTCGAAAAGGTTTTCGGAAATGACCTTAAGCACTTCGGAAAGCTCTTCCTTTTCCTTATCGTTGAGAGTTGAAAATAATCTGCTTGTTTTATCGACAGTTTCATTGCTCTTAAAGCTGATAAGCTCCTGTCCTATCTTTCTTATGTCATCCAGCAGGCACTTCATATCTAAGTCATTACAGATTTCGGTTCTTACGGAATATTCATCTATAAGACTAAGGAGCTCGTCCTTGTTTTTTAACGAGGCAACCTTGTTCAGTATTTCGTGCAGTATTTCAAAATATCTTTTTTCCATATTGCTTTTCTCCGATTCTGGATATATGTAGCTGTTGAATTAATTATAGCATACTATAGTTGTTATTGCAAGGGGGAGATAAATAAAAACAGGGTATCCTTTTATAGAAATATTTACAGGTGTTATTGAGGGAAACCTTTTTGAAAAAGGGCTTTCCCGGGGGCTCCCTACCGAAAACTTTCAGTTTAAATTTAAGAACCACAGGACTAACCTGTGGTTCTTAAATTTATATTAAAAGTCTTTGGAAGAGGGTACGGGAGAAAACCTTTCTTCGGAAAGGTTTCCCGATAAATACCTATAATGCTTCTGTAAGAGGAGAGGCTGTTTAATAATTCAGCGGAGATTTGTTCTCTCGGTCATATTGTGAACAACTTCTTTTATAAGAAGCGGAAGGAAGGGTTTTGTAATAAAATCATCGCATCCCAGTGCGGCAAATTCCGTTGATGCTTCGAGAGTCTTGTCTCCTGTCATAAGGATAACGGGGGTATTGGTTTTCTCTCTTATGTGCTTTAAGGTTTCGAGACCGTCCATTTCCGGCATTCTTACATCAAGCATAATAAGGTCGAAGGTGTCTTTGTCGAGAGCTTCGAGGGCTTTTGAGCCGCTTTCGGCAGATACGATTTCGTACATAGGCTCGTCCTTCATAATAAATGCGATGATTTTGTTATTAATAGGCTCATCGTCAACGGTAAGGATTTTTCTATGCATATCGTCAGCCTGCTGCATCTTATAATCCTTGTCTTCATCAATCATTTCAAGCATTATATCTGCAATAACAGGGTCGAACTGTGTTCCTTTGCCTTTTTCGATTTCTTCTCTTACTATATTCTGGGGAAGTGCCTTACGGTAGCTTCGGTTACTTGTCATAGCGTCATAGGAATCCGCAACGCCGAGTATTCTTGCGTATTCGGGAATGTTTTCGCCGACGAGCCCGTTAGGATATCCTTTTCCGTCATATCTTTCGTGATGGTATTTAGCGGAGATAGCAATAAGACTGCTGCCCGATATTCCTCGGAGAATATGATAGCCTGTAACGGGGTGTATTTTTATGATATTGTATTCTTCGTCGGTAAGCTTTCCTGCTTTATTTATTATATCAACAGGAATACGAATTTTTCCTACATCGTGAAGTAAACCTGCACGGTATATTTCTTCCTGTTCCGCTTTGCTTTTTCCCATTCTTTCAGCAATCATACGGGAATATTCGGCAACTCTTTTGGAGTGACCGCTTGTATATCTGTCCTTGGCATCGACAGCTTCACTGAGAGCGGTAACAGTCTGGATAAAGAGCTCTTCGATGGTTTCTTCCTTTGCACGAAGCTCGTCAGTCTGTTCCTTTACCTTTTCTTCGAGAGCAGAGTTGTGGTTTGAAAGGATTTTTATGTTCTTCCATTTTTCCGTATCTTCCACAAATTCGATTATATATCCGAGATTCTTCTCGTTATGATGCATACGGCTTACGTGGCATTCGAAATGCTTGTTATCCGTTTTAAAGGTTATTATATTTTCTTTATCGGTATCGGAAATCTTTTTTATAATTTTTTCAAGGGAAGGAATGTTTGTTACGGGAAGGTCAACATAGCATTCGGTAATTTCCGGAAAAATTGTTTCGGCGGTTTTGTTACAGCCGAGATAGTTCAGCTTGTTGTCGAAAAGTATGTAGCCGTTTTTTTCCTGCTTTGCGAAAGAAGATGAGACATTATCCTCGATATTGTAGATACATACTCTGTGATGAATGAATAAAAGAATCCAGCCGTCGAGAACATACATAACCGACATTATCTCGAAGTCGGAGCTTATGAGCTTGCCGATAAAGAATGCGGCAACATTCATAATTTCGAGAGTTATAAGGAGCTTCAGATTCTTTCGGGAAACGGAACGCTTTTTAATTAAACTGTAAACGAGAAGGCTTATCTGGATAATTATTGCACCGTACAATATGATTTTGAACATATTGTGTCCGGGACCGTATTCGTTTGCAAGAAAGGCTGCACTGCCGTTTTTTTCGATATGGTATTCGGTATAGAAAATATCATTATAGCCGACGGTAAGAACCATGCCGTAAACTATGAAGCAATAAGCGTACATTAAAATTTTCAGCCACTTATTGAATCTGAAATTACATACCGAGCAGATAAGCGAGATAAGAACAGGAGAAGTAAAGCATCCGCCTATATATATTATTTTATTGGCAAGCACAGCCGTTTCCGCTGTTTCCGAAAGAGCAAGAGCGAGGAAGCCGCCGTTTGCCGCTGCCATAATAAGCATAAGCATTAAAAAGAGGCAGTTTACTTTTTTGTTATCAAATACAAAAACAATAATAAGAAGATTAATAACAGCAAGTATCGCCGTTATCGAATAATAAGCAATCATTTTCATTTCCTCTCTGTATTATTTATTATCAGATTTTAGATAATTATATCATAAAAAAATCTTTTTTTCAATATAGGATATAAAAAATAATACCCTGTATTTTTTTTAAAATACAGGGTAGTATTATAAGAATTAAAGCTTGTTTCTCTGAATCTTGCCGCTTACTGTTTTAGGTAAGCTCTCTCTGAATTCAACGATTCTCGGATACTTATAAGGAGCAGTTCTGTCCTTAACGTAGTTCTGGATAGCCTTCTTAAGATCGTCGGTTTCTTCGGTATCCTTTACTAAAACGATACTTGCCTTTACAATCTGGCCGCGTACTTCGTCGGGAACAGCGGATACGCCGCATTCAAGAACATAAGGAAGCTCCATAATAACGCTTTCGATTTCGAAGGGTCCGATACGGTAGCCGGAAGACTTGATAACGTCGTCGCTTCTGCCGACATACCAGTAATATCCGTCTTCGTCCATCCACGCAACGTCGCCTGTATGATAATAACCGTCATACCATACTTCCTTTGTCTTTTCTTCGTCACCGTAGTAGCCTGTGAATAATCCGCAGGGAGCACCGTTCTTTACATTGATACAGATTTCGCCGTTTTCACTGGTCTTAACGGGATTGCCGTCGGAGTCGAGAAGAACAACGTCATAAATAGGAGCGGGCTTACCCATAGAACCAATCTTATGAGGCTTACCAACAAGGTTACCGATAATCATAGTACTTTCAGTCTGACCGAAGCCTTCCTTAATCTGAAGTCCGGTAGCCTTTTCAAATTGACGGTATACTTCGGGGTTAAGGGCTTCGCCTGCTGTAGTCATATGCTTTACAGAGGATAAATCGTACTTCGAGATATCCTGTTTTATCATCATACGAAGCATTGTAGGCGGTGCACAGAAGGTTGTTATATGATGCTCAGCGAACATAGGAAGAATATCCGCAGCGTCAAAGCGGTCAAAGTCATATACGAAAATTGCTGCTTCGCAAAGCCACTGACCATATAACTTACCCCACATACTCTTTGCCCAGCCTGTATCGGAAATTGTGAAATGAAGGCCGTCGGGGTCAACATTGTGCCAGTATTTTGCTGTATGGAAATGACCTAAGGGGTACTTATGGTTGTGAGCGGCAATTTTAGGATAGCCGGATGTACCCGAAGTAAAGAACATAAGGAGTAAATCGTCGCCGCAGGGAGAATCGTCTGTGCGTTCGAAGTGAGTGCTGAAACGCTTGTACTCTTCGTCGAAGTTTCTCCAGCCGTCACGTGTGCCTTCAACAATCATTTTTGTTTTAAGCATAGGATAATCTTCGGCAGCGATTTCAACCTGGCGTGCAACCTCGCCGTCGGCTGTACAGATAATTGCACTTACGCCGGCAGCCTCGAATCTGTACTTGATGTCGTGTTCCTGGAGCTGGTTTACAGCAGGAATAGCGATAGCGCCAAGCTTATTAAGACCGAGCATAGCTATCCAGAACTGGTAGTGTCGCTTTAAGATAAGCATAACTCTGTCGCCCTTCTTTATTCCGAGGGAAGCAAAGTAGTTTGCACACTGGTTGGAAAGCTTTCTCATATCTGTGAAGGTGAAACGGCGTTCGGTCTTGTCCTTTGCGATATGGAGCATAGCAAGCTTATCGGGTTCACGTCTTGAAAGCTCGTCGATAAGGTCGAATGCAAAGTTGAACTTGTCTTCGTTCTTGAAGGTGATGGAAGTAGGTGTACCCTTATCGTCTTCTACAACGTCAATGAACTTATGGTAAATTCTGTCCTTTGTATCTCTGTGGATAGAGCCGATGATCTGTTCGGTAGGAACGATTTCGGGAGCGGTGCCGTCTGTGATGTCGGCGTCAGCTCTTAATACGATAGCATAGAACTTACAGTCCTGACCGTTTACGGCAATCATACCGTGAGGTGTGTCACTGTTGTAGTAGATGCTGTCGCCGGGGCCGAGAACTTCCTTATGCTCGCCTATCTGAACCATAAGGTGGCCTTCGATTACGATATCACATTCCTGACCTGTATGGGTTGTAAGCTCAATAGGCTTATTCTGTGCGTCTTCGCTGTATGAGCTTATAACATAAAGCGGTTCGGCAATACGGTTCTTGAAAGCATAGGCGAGGTTATGGTAAACCATTCCGTGAGCCTTTGCTATCTGCTGGCCTGCTCCTGCACGTGTTACGGTATATGACTTAAGATTAGGGCTGAAGCCTTCGATTAAGTCTGTTACGTTTACACGGAGAGCGTCAGCACAGCGGTAGATAAAAGCGAAGTTAAGGTCTGCTTCGCCGTTTTCACACTTTATGTATTCGTCAACAGTAATACCTGTTTTTACTGCCATTTCTTCGGGAGTATAATTCTCAATTATACGAAGCTCACGAATACGCTCTGCCATTTCTTTGATTTTAAGATTGATGTCCATAGTGTTTTCCATATAAAAACCTCCTTAGTCTGAGGCAAAAAAATATCGCCCCAAAGAACAAAAAATCCTTGAGACGAGTAATGTTACCCGCGGTACCACTCAAATTGCGATAATAATCGCCCCTCAGGGTCTGACAACCCGTATGCATTAACGCAGCAGTCACGGGGAGGCTCTACTCACATAAATGCTTTCTTCCCCCCGGCTCAGAAGCTACAAACATTATCAATCCCCTGTGGCTCGCACCAACCGCCACTTCTCTCGTAGGTTCAGCAATAATGCCCTCTTCGTCAAGGCCTTTTAAACATAAATAAATAATAACATATTAAAACTGCAATGTCAAGTAATATTTTTAACAAAATATGATTAAATCCGAAGGCGTTTTCTTTACTTTTAAACCATAGTGTGTTATAATTTGTGCGTAAGAAGGCGTTTCAGTATTGAAAAAATATATTCTCCCTGTTGTCAACTGTATTGTAATCTGTTACCTTTGTCTTTACGGAAATCTTCGTGACGGAACGCCCATACACGCTGTGTTTTTTATAGCAATAACCCTTAACTGAAAGTTTAGTCACCTTTTATAAGAAACAGTTAATTCTGCCGTTGTAAGTCAGATATTAAAATAACCCGTGAAGAATTTTTTCACGGGTTATGCTTTTTTATTACTGTCTGATTCATCTTTCAAAGGGTCTGTTGAATGAGCCTATCTCAACGAGATTTCCCTCAGGGTCGGCAATATAACAGGTCCTCTGTCCCCAGGGTTCAGTTTCGGGGGCAAGTACAGAAACCGCTCCCTTTGAAACAGCGTCTTCATACGCTTTATCAACCTCGTCGAAGGTATCGACATAGAGGGCGATTTCAAAATGACCGTTAAGTCCTTTTATATATTCGTATTTACGGCTTGTCATTTTCTCAAAGTCATTTCTTCCGTAAAGCAGGAATAACGTTCCATCTTTTACAAGATACACATTTGAGGTATCCTCGGCTTCTTTTATTTCAAAGCCAAGTACATCACGGTAAAATCTTATCATCTTACCCATATCGTTTACAAATAATCCGAAGCCGTCAAGTTTCATTGTTATTAATCCTCCGTCAGTTTATTTCTTTAAAATAGATTCTGCTTTCTTCGTTATAAATATCAGTACGGCTTTCCGAATATGAGAAGCCGTATTTTTCGTATAGACCTATATGGTCGGTAGCAATATACACGGTTTTATAGCCGTCTTTCTTCGCCTTTTCACAGGCATAGTCTATAAGCTCGCCGCTGTATCTATGACCTCGGTATTCCGCAGCAGTAAAAACGAAGCCTATCCAGGGGAAAAGGGTATCGTCATCGATACAATCCTTTTGCGTAAGCGTACAGAAGGAAACAAGCTCGTCACCGTCTGTCATAATAAATAAGCTTCCTTTTCCGAGCGTCTTGTGAAACTTGTTCTGTTCCAGTAAATCGGCAAGAAAGCTTGCGGCACCCCAGTCACACTTACGGATTTTTGCTGTCCATTTCTTTTGCTGATTGCTTTTAAAAAAATCAGATATTACCACTGAGCTTTTCACCTCAATAATCGTTTTATAAGCTTTTAAATTACTTAGCAGAGGGGATTGTAGTACAATTATCCGCCTTGCCCGATTTTATAAGCATAAGCATTGCCACAAATTCACGGCTCAGCATATCCTGTATCTCTTCTTCAGTAAAACGGCATACGCCTGTTGCTATAAGTGCGCCGACAGCGTATGTGTGTATCCAGTTATGCTTGAAGAGAAGCTTTGAGTTTTCGTAGCTTAAACCGTATTCGGTTTGTATTACGTCAACGCAAAGAGTAGCTATATCTCCGAGATTTCTGAATACATCGTTGAAGTCCTTTGCTTCGGGCTTTTCGGACATAAATAATAAGCGGTAAAGCTTAGGCTGTTCCGAAGCGAATTTTACCATCTGTATGCCGAGAGCCTTATACACAGGAGTATAATTCTCCGCTTTTCTTGCGTATTCCTCGAATTTTGCGAGGGAAGCCTTACGTACCTCGAGCAGTACTTCTTCCATACTTTCGAAAGCAGTAAAAATAGGACGGGTAGAGCTTCCGAGGGCGGCTCCGAGTTCTCTTGCGGTAAGAGAGCGGATTCCTTTATCGGCGGCAAGGTTAAGTGCGGTTTCAATTATTTCTTCTCTTGTGAATTTTGCTTTTGGCGGCATTTCTTATCTCCTTTAATAACAATCGTTGTGTAACGCTTGTTTCATTATATCATCAATACCGCCTTTTGTCAATAATTAAACTGTACAAGCTATTACCGATAAAACAAGAAGTATTGCGGGGATAACGTATTTTCGGGGATGGTGCCAGAGGTCGCTTTCTGTTTTATAATTTTTCACAGGGAATTTCATTTCCATAAAAACAGAACCGAAAGCTCCGAGTAATGCGAATATTAAGGCAAGAACGATATTCTTAATCTCAAAACCGCCTGTCTGAACCCCGAAGCTTACAAGGTAAAACGTGTAGGCTATAAGGTTGTTAAAGGCAATAAAAAAGAAGTAGGGGAGACAGAACATACGTGTTCCCGAGGGGAGAAAGCGTATTGCTTCATCAAGGGCAGGGTCAGCGGAAATGAGTACGCAAAGGGGAGTATTTATTGAAAGAATCGCAAAGCCCATAGGAAGAAAAGCTGTACCTACGGATTCGTTCATTAAGAAGGGAAGAACGATCCCCACAGCCCACATTGCGGCAGAGTTTATAAGGTAATTCTTATGGGCTGTCATATAACGGAAAAGGTATTTCCATACGCTGTGATTGTGGGAAGCTCTGATATTTGTATTTGCAGAAAAGCCGTTGATGAAATTATACGGGTCTGCATATAAAAGTACGATGAGTGCGAAAATGAGATTTACGGAAAGGAGAATAAGTGCGTATTCTGTAAAAACGGACGCAACACAAGCGGCTGCCCAGATAAAACCGATAATACGATGCTTTTTAAGAACATAAACTGCCGACGCTGTGAAAATGCCGTTAAGAGTACAGATTATCATACCACAGATTTCTGCTGCAGCGGGAGCGGATACTGCCGACATTACGGCAATAAGGGGCATTGATTTTGTGATAACGTTGTATAATCCGTATGCACCTGTATATGAGAATGTAAAGCTGTGCTTTCTGAAGGGAAGCATTGCTATTCCACTTAGCTCAGAGGAGTTTTCTGATGCAAGGGAATGCCACATAAGTCCTGCTGTGAATGTACCCGACATAAGATTTTTTATGAAGGGAGCAATCTGTATGCTTACTTCGGCTGTTTTAAGTCCGAAAAAAACAATAACGCTTATAAGTATATATTTAAGGAGCTTGCTTAAGCCTTCTCCGAAAAGCTTTCTTTTGAATACATTAAATAACATTGTCGAGTCTTAATACCTTTCTTACGCTTTCGGCAGTTATTTCTCCGCCTTCAAATATGCGTGAGATACTGCCGTTTTCGAGAACCATAACCCTGTCGGAAGTAAGGGTTATGCTTTCGAGAATATGTGATGAAAAAAGAAGTGTGCCGTGATTTTTATAATCTGAAATAAGGCTGTACAGGAATTCTGTACTCTGGAAATCGAGACCGTTTACGGGTTCATCGAGAAACAAGAGTGGAGCTTTAAGAGCGAAGGCGGTTATAAGGTTTACCTTACGCCTGTTACCCATTGATAAATCCTTAAGAAGTTTATTTTCGTATTCTTCGAAATGAAATCCTTTAACGAGGTCAGTTACGTCGGTAGGCTTCTTGCCGTATGCTGAAAATACATAGGAAAGATATTCACGGAATGTGAAATATCCGAAGGAACTGTCCTCGGAGAAAACGGTGTAACGCTGGTTCTTAAATCTGTTGTCTCTGAAATTAAGGGGTTTTCCGTCATAGCAGATTGTTTCTGCATTATAGCTTTCGAGAAGCCCCGAAAGTATTTTTATAAGAGTTGTTTTTCCTGCACCGTTAAGACCTATAAGACCGACTATCTCGTTTTTATTAAGGCCGAGAGAAAGCTCTGAAAGTATGTTGTCCCCTTTTTTGTACCAGCCCTTAAGGCTTTTTATTTCTAAAATCTTTTCGTTCATTACTTGTTATCCTTTTCTTTTTTTCTTGTGTTGTTTGCGGAGCTTAAATACATAAATCCTGCAATAACTCCTACAACGGTCATAATATAGTTGGCAGTAAAAAGTCCTGCTACAGCGGCGATAAACCAGATGATTGCGATAATTGTTCTTGTAATTGTGTGTCTCATAATATTTCCTCCGTTAATTTGTTATTATGTTTTGTGGTTTTCTGTTGTGATTACATAATAGCATAAAAAAACACCGTCTGCAGAAGTGTCCGCAAACGGCAGTTTTTTGTCCTTGAATTGTCAGTTTTTTTCGAATGACATTGTTGCAACTGCTGAAAATAAGCCGTTTTCAGCAGAGGTTACAATTGTTCCGTTGTATTTTTCCACAGCAATACGGGCACTTTCTACGCCCCATCCGTGAAGTCCGCCGTCGGTTTTAGTGGTCTTTAGTCTTCCGTCGGAAACTTTTATTTCGCCGTTGAAGGTATTTACTGCCTTTATAACGAGCATACAGTTTATTCTTCGTATCGTAAGCTTTATGCTTCGGTTTTCGGAAGCGTTATCCTTACGCACTGCTTCAAAGGCATTATCAAGAAGATTTCCCAGCACCGCACATAAATCCGCACCGCCGATATTTGTGCCTTTTGGGAACTCGATATTTGTTTCGAAGCGGATATTTTCTTTTTCTGCCGAGGCAATTCTGCTGTTTATGAGATAATCTACGGTTTCATCGCCTGTCCATACGTTTGAAGCAATGCTGTTTACAGGCTTCTGTAAATTATCGAGATATTCTATGGCCTTATCGTATTTTTCAGCAGCAAGAAGGCTTCGCACCGCTCCTATATGGTTATGCATATCGTGGAAGGTTCTTGCGTTTTCCGAATATGCTTTATTAAGTACGTTATAATCTCTTTCCAGTAATTCAGCCTGTCTCTCCTTAAGTTCGGCAAGCTCCTTTTCTGTTTCATACTGACTGCTGAGCCTGTGGACCATAATGCCTGTAAGAAGAATAACCGAAAGGATAAGATATGTAAAGGACATATCCTCAGATATATCCGCATTCTCCGAAAAGCCGACAACACCGAAAATGCCGAAAACGGCAATAACGGAAATCATACTTATGGTTATTTCTTTGCCTCTTTGAATAAGTACGGCGACGATTATAAGTATAAGGTTTACAAGCCACAAAGGGAGCTGTCCCGAAAGTAAGGCTCTGTCCGAAAAATCGTTCGTACCGAAAAGCTCTACGAGAGCTTCGCCGATAATGAATGTCCAGAGGAAAATTCCGATTTCATACATAATACAGAAGAAAAGCTCTTTTCTTTTGCCCGAGTTGTCAGCAAGCTTAAGGCAGAACATTATAATCAGAATTTCAAATGCAGGCAGGTATAAGAACGGAAGGCTTCCGTAATCAAGAATAAGGCAGGAAGCTACCGCACCGATAACGGATATAACAAGATTTTTAAGGACGGGCTTTTCACGGGTAATAAAGAACAGGCAAAGGGTTATACGTATGAAGGAAGCGAGAATTTCAGAAGCAATAGTCATATCATATTCCCCCAGTAGTTATTTATCTGTTCCTTTACTGTCTGGAGATGCGAACGGCTTACGGGAAGAACCGTACCGTCCTTAAGAACAGCAGTATTGTTTTTAATCTGCATAATATGAATGAGATTTACGATATATCCTCTGTCGATGAAGATGAATTCTTCGGAATTTATTTCGTCGAAAACAGCCTGCAGGCTTTTACGTACCTTTGAAACGCCGTCTGTGGTATTAATTGCGGAATTCTTTCCGTCACGTTCTATAAATAGTATGCTTTTAATCGGTATCTTTTCAAATCTGCCTTTAGCCTGTATGGTATAGCTTTTATCTTCCTCGATATTTATAAGAGCAACCGCATCACGTATTGCTGTCGGAAGTCTTTTTTCAATATCCGATTTTGGTACATATCTGAAAACGGACAGCTCGAATGCGTCGATTGCATATTCAATATGCGAGGTTATAAAAATAATACGTATTTCGGGCAGAAAGGGCTTTATTTTTTCAGCAAGCTCCATTCCCGAAATATTCGGCATTTCAATATCCGAAAGCAGTAAATCGTAATGGAAATCATCATCGGCTATATCACAGAGCAGATTGTTGCTGTCTGTATAGACCGTTATTTCTCCCATTACTCCCGTTTCCTTAAGTACTTCTTCAAGAACAGCCCTGTTATTCTCAGCAATTGCCTTTTCATCATCGCATACAGCGATACGAAGCATATTATCTCCCCCTTTTTCTACCTATGTATTATATCATCAAGCAGAGTTTACGTCAAGAATAAAAACAACCCTTACGGAAATTATCCGTAAAGGCTGTTTTTGGTTACCAGTCTATTTTTATTTTTGCATTCTTTGCCGATTCGTTGTAAAGGGAAAGCTTTATATTTCCTGCAGTAAAATCGGGGAGAGTGAGCTTACTTTCGGGGAAATCGGTAATATCGATAACCTCGGCATTTTTCCCCTGTATAAGAAGCAGGTACATTTCGCCCTCTTCACAGCTTGCTTCTACAGTAAGGTTATTAAGCTCCTCATCGGTTACGGCTATTGTTCTTTCGAGAGTTTCTCCCGATGATTTATAGGATACCTCCCATTTTGAGCCGATGTTGTTTGTTACCATACCCACAGAAACGTTGTTTATTACGGGAATATCGCTGGAAATGAAAACACTTGCTGTGAAAGCTGTTGTCGCTATAAGAACGATAATACCGCTTATAACAGCAGGAAGCTTGAATTTTCTTACAGGCTTTCTGTCCTTGCTTCTTCCAACAAGCATATAGATGAGAAAGCCGAAAAGGTTCGGAGTAAATATTGTTATAAGGAGCCAGAGTACAGGCTTGTCGCTGTTTACGAGTGCGTCATTATAAACATAGAGGCAGATAAAGACAAATAATGCTATAGCCGATAAAACGGTAATTACAGCGAGAGTAATAAATAATGCAGTGGTCATTTTATGAAAGTCCTTTCTGAATATTTCTTATTTCATATTTTCCTGCAGTAACAGCAAGGGCTGTTGCTGTAAGAGCGGATGCAGTCGAAAAGGCTGAAACAAGCAGTAAGGAGATAATATCCCCGATGAAGATTACGGTAAAGGAAATAACAAAGAATGAAACAATAAAAACAGCAGTAAGAGTAATTGCTATATTCCTTATCATAATTGCCTTTTCCTGTTTTAAAAGCTCTTTATGAATCTGTTCCTTAAGCTTTTCGGGAACCTCCTGTTTTTCTGAAAATATATCGGCCATAAGCTTTTCATTCATTGTCAAATCCCTCCTTTTTCAGTGATTCGGCTATAAGCGAGCGTGCTTTGTGAAGCCTGCTTTTTACGGTGCCTTCGGGTATCTTCATAACCTCGGAAATAAAACCTATATTCTGTTCATCAAAGTAGTAGAGTACAATAGGTATCCGATACTTTTCTTCTAACGAAGCTACCGCATTTCTGAGTGCTTTTTTCATTGCTTTTTCTTCGGCTGACAGCTGTATATCCGCATTGTCGGGAAGATTGCCGAGGGCTTCATCTGCCGGCGATATGAAGCTTTCGTTCTTTCTTTTTTCTTTGCGGAAAAAGTTTCGTGAAATCTTTACGGCAACAGAAAGAAGATATGATTTCGGATTTTCCGAAAGATTAATACTGTCTGCTTTTCTGAACGCTGTAAGTACGGTATCCTGGTACAAGTCGTCGGCATTTTCTCTGTTACGCATAATATGCAGACAGAAACGATAAATGTCATTTCCGTAAATATCAAGCAGACCTTCAAATTCTTTTACTGTCAAGCTCTCACCGCCTTTCACTTATATATTGTCGTAATTCTTAAATCGGTTCACGGGTTTGAAAAATTTTTTTGAACTGCTGAATTCAAAAAAGCCCGCCGCATATTTCAGCGACAGGCTTTTGTAGGAGTATTGCCAGGAATTTTATCTGAAGTCATCCTTGCTGAAGGAATGTACTGTTTCGTAATTTCTGTCGAGACAGATATCAACAGTAAATTCATCAAGATTATATACACAGGACCATTCTGTGCTGAAGCTCTTTTTATCCATACTTACGTCAGAGGTAACCTTCATAGCTTCTTCCTTTGTAAGAATATTATTCTTTTCGGAAAGTCGGTTTTTGATTGTGTCATATCTTTTACAGGACCATTCAGGGTCATAGAATTTGTTGTTGCTCATAACATCGTTTGTGCAGGCGGTGTCTTCGACGATAAAGGTTTCTTCGTCTGTCCATTCGATTATTACTGATTTTCCTGCCTTATCTGTAATGAAAAGATGATATGAACGGGAAAGGAATGATTGCATATCATAATTTCCGAGAAAAGCGATAGCTTCATCAACAGTCGCACACTTGTCGAGGATTCCTCTTATTGCGGCGAAAATAAGAAGGTCGGGCTTACCGTTGTCCTGGTGTAATTCGTCAATGTCAAGCTGTAAAATTCCTACGCCTAATCCTGCTTCGTTTATACCGTCCATAGTTACGTAGGGAGCGGCAAGCATAAGAGCCTTTGCGGGAACAGAGTTTGCGTCAAATCCCTGTTTTGTTCCGATATCAAAGAACTTAAGGTCGGTCACGCCGTAAGAAGCATATCCGTCCTTCGGGTCGGTATAGAATATAAGCGTATCGGTTTCTTCATAGTCGAAGTTTCTGCCGAAAAGACGCTGTCCCTCGGGAGTTCCGGCGGTAAAGCCGCAGCAGCCGAAGTTGCCTGTGTCAAATTCCAGGGGAATACCGAAGAAATGCTCCTTGGTTGCCCATTCGATGAACTCGTCAATGGTACTTATATCCGCATTTATGAATTTATCGCATTTATAGTCATAGTTGCAGGTCATTTTATAAAGTCCGTCGGAAACCTCTGTTACCGTTGCCATTGTTCTGAATTTTCCCACAAGGGAAATAACAAGGATTATTACAGGAAGAAGTATAAGAATACCAAAGGCAATAAGGAACTTCTTTCCGAACAGTACCGTAAGAATTACAAAGACGGCAACAGCCATAACAGCACAGCCTGTCCAGATATAAGTTTTACCGCTTTCGGTATCGAAAATCTCTATATAATAGGAGGAAATAGAGTTGTAGCTTTCCTCGAAAGCTTCTTCATTCGCGATTTCGTTTACCTTTTCGCCGTAAATCTCTTTTAAATATTCATAATAATCGGTAATTCCGTTCTTTAATTTTTCGGTGATTGCATCGCTGCTTTTATGTACGGTGCCTGTAAAGCGTAAAGGTTTTTCTGTGCTGTATGCTCCTGTGTACATTGCCTCCTCATAGACACTCAGAACTCTTTTCGGTACATCAAAGCCAATAACCATTAAACCCGATTCCTCGGTTTCTCCGCCTACCGTCAAAAAATCGGAATCGTCGGTGTTGGTGCTGTATATCCAGAGAAGATAAAGCGAGCCGATTTCTGTGTCATCCATATACATAACGTCAGTATATATACTTGCACTGAAGGTTTTTCCTACATCCTCATCGGTAATATTGAACGGGTCAAGTTCGGGATAAGTATTGACTGTACCTTTGCTGATTGATACGCCTATAATTGTTATGATACAGCCTGCTAAAAACAATACAGCTGAAATAATAATCGGTATAAGTTTTTTCTTCTTCATTTTACCTCTCCTGATTTAATGATATAACATTATATCATATAAAAAATAATATTTCAACACGTTAATACGAAAATATAAAAATCCTGCCTGTAAGACCGGGCAGGATTTCATAATAAGAAATTACTCTTCGTAAGAATCGGGGTATTTTTTAAGTACTTCGATGAACTTATCGAAGTTTTCATCGAAAGCTTTAACAATTACAGGGTCAAACTGACGTCCGCTCTGGGAAAGGATTTCCTTGCGTGCGTCTTCGGGAAGCCAGGGCTTTTTATAGGGTCGCTTGCTTACGAGGGCGTCAAATACGTCAGCAACCGAAACACAGCGTGCGTAAAGGTCGATATCTTCTCCCTTTATTCCCATATATCCCGTACCGTCGTATTTTTCGTGATGATGGTATGCGATAGCGGAAGAAATTCGCATAAGCTCGCCCTACGATTTTTCGAGGAGCTTTTTTCCGTACTGAACGTGAGTTTTTACGACCTCAAATTCTTCGTCAGTAAGTCTGCCGGGCTTGTTGATTATATCCTGTGGAACCATTATTTTTCCTACATCGTGGAGAGCGGCGGCGTTGCTTACCTTCCAGATTTCTTCATCGGACATATCGAGAGCAGCACAGAGTATTTTTGTATATTCGGAAACACGCTTTACGTGACGGCCTGTTTCGTTGGACTGAACCTCTATCATTTCTGCAAGAGAGGTAACGATTGTTTCCTGTTCGGTATAAAGCTCGTCATTTTTATCGGCAAGACCGTCTATAAGCTGCTGTATCTTCTTGGCCATACTACAGCAGATAATTACAAAACCGAGATATTCGATAAGGCGGGGAATTATTCCGTATGCGACAATATGCTTTATTTCAACCAGCGGTTCATCGGGTACAACGCTTAAGGCAGATGATAAAAGGTGCGATATGATAAGTACGGGGACCCCGAGGGAAGCGGTATATATAACGCTTTTCATATCACAGTAAAGACAGGAAAGTACAACGGGGAACACCAGCATCATTATTACGTGATATGACAGGATAGTATAGAGCATTCCCGCCATCAGCACAAACAGGGTCAGAACCACATATCTTACCGCTATTGATTTTACGTGTAAAAAATTATAAAGTATTGTAGGTATGAACATAATAACAGCTGAAAAAATAAGAACAGGATAAATAGCGGCTTCAATGATAAATACGCCGAGGAGATTAAGAGCAATTACAAGTATCATAAATATCATCATCGCACGGCATATCAACGCCATTGTAAGATTTGCTTTCTCCTCATAGTCTGTAATCATTTTGTCAGAAAAAGTATTCATATCAATCTGTTGTTCTTTTTCGGAACAACCATACTCCTTTCAATACAAAAATAGAATATCAAACATATTTAATTTATTATACCATATTTTGTCATAAGTTTCAATATCTCCGTAAATTAAGTATCGGATAAGATTGTAAGAGAATAAGAATACCGCTGAGGAGCATATCTCCTCAGCGGCTTTTACGTTTATTTTTTTACCTTACAACAGATGAATTACTATAGATATAGAACTCTTCCTGGCTCGGCATCCACTTCTTTTCTTTGGGAGGGAATGTAGCGTCGAATGCTTCGACAGCGGCAATATCTTCACAGCAATCGGCAGCGTCAGATGGAATATACATCCACTTCTTTCCGCCAAGCGCATCGGGTACAAGCTCGCATACGAGAAGAGCTGTAGGGAAATTGCCGTCAACGACAAAACCTACGTTTTTCTTCTTACAGCTTACAAAACCTCTTCCCATATAGTTTGCGGGATTGCCGAAAATAACAACAGTGTCATAGCCCATTTTTCGAGCTGCTTCAAATGAATGGTCGATAAGAGTTTTTCCGAGCTTCATTCTCTGGTATTCACGGGCAACACAAACAGGCCCGAAAGAAAGAATTTCTTTTCTTTCGCCGTTTTCGTCCTCGAGCCAGTTTTTTGTGTACATAATATTTCCGATAATCTCGCCGTCTTTTTCGATAACGAATGCAAGCTCGGGGATGAAATCGGGATGATTACGCATTGTATGTACAAAATAATGCTCGTCAGCACCCGGCTTATAGACATTCCAGAATGCCTCACGGGTAAGTTCTTCTACTGCTCTGTAGTCTTTTTCTGTTTCTAAACGTATTGTAATGTTTTCCATTTTTTAATCCTTTCATAATTCGGTTATAAAATCTTTTATATACGGAATACGAGAGGATTGCGGGAGTGTATTTGCAAACCTATCGTTTACAATACTATCTCCAAGGCGTTATTTTTCTTCAAACAGCATTCTCCTTAAATGAATTCAAGCTGATGCTTGTATAAGTATTATATTATATGCTTAGGAAAAAGTCAAGCAGATTATGCATATATGTTTATAATTCATTTCGCTTTACTTTACAAGAACATTATGGTATAATAAAAATAACTATCATTCATATTAATAAACTATAAAAAAGGCAGGAGAAAGATTATGGGCGTATCAAAAGAACAGAGAATAAAAGAACTTAAGAAAAAACGTATCTGGCCTTCTGTATTAGGATTATTTCTGATTATTTTAATATTTTCAGCTATTATGATTGTGGCTGTGACGGTGTCAGCTCTTGATGTTGTAGATAGAAAGCTGACGGACAGCAGTAATATGTCTGTGAAGATTGCAAAGCTTTTTGAAGCTTATGGTTCCGAAAACGGAAAGGAAATTGAAAAGACGGTATTATCTCATATTAACATACTTGATGAAATTGAAGCAGTTTCTGTCATTGATGAAGACGAAAATCCTGTATGGTCCAGTAATGGAGAATATCCTTCCCTTGAAGATGCCGCAAAGGTGGATTATCTTCCCGGAATTACGAAAAATATGGAGGTTATTGTTGCCGAGGATAAAGCCCAGGTATTTATTGTTGATGAAAGAGGACTCAATGTTGATGACTCCGCTGTTGTTAATTTTAAGTCATTGTTCAACAATGAAAGCGATGATGTGACTATTGCCTTGCTTAAGCTCTGGCTTGTTGTTCCGGTGAACGATATGAAGGTTATGGTTCTAAATAACACTTCGATATACGTCCAGGATATTCAGATGGCACTGGTGTGTATCATCGGTTGCGGACTTACTATCGGTGTTTTTGTAATATACTATCTTATTTCGATTATAAGTATGGCATTAAGCGTACGCAAAACCACAAAGATTATTTATACGGATATGCTGACCGGCGGAGATAACTGGCTGGCGTTTATAAAAAAGGGCAGAAAGCTTTTGAAAAAAGGTATAGTACAGCAGAAATACGCTATGCTCCATCTTGAAATGCGAAAGTACAGAAGCTTCTGTACCTGCTTCGGAGTAAACAGAGGACAGGAGCTTATTGAGGCTTTTTATGCGGTGCTGAAAAAGGAAATCAAGAACAAAGAGGTTATGGCACATCAGGAGAATTCTGCCTTCGGACTTTTACTGGCTTATACAGATACAGCTCAGCTTGAGGCAAGAATTCATCAGATAGAAAGTGCACTTAATACTGTTCTTCCGGCAATGAAAATGTACTTTGGAGTAGGTGTATATCTTGTTCAGCCCGGCGAGCGTGATATTGAGCAGTTATATAATAATGCTATGATTGCCTGTGAAATGCTTGGGGAGGAATCAGAGAACAAGATAGCTTACTTTGATGTGGAAATGAACAACCAGAAGATATGGGAACGCAAGGTAGAGGACGATATGGAGCGTGCCCTTGTAAACAAGGAGTTCCAGGTATATCTTCAGCCGAAAATCAGCACTTCGGAAGAAGTACTCGGCGGTGCTGAGGCACTTGTACGCTGGATTCATCCAACAGAAGGCTTTATTCCGCCTAATCGTTTTATCCCGATTTTTGAAAAGAACGGTTTCATACTTAAGCTTGACGACTATATGCTCGAAGAGATTGCAAAAGTGCAGGCGGAATGGCTTGCAGAAGGACGTAAGCTTGTACCGATTTCGGTAAACGTATCAAGAGCACATTTCACAAGGGAAGACCTTGCAGAGCATATCTGTACTATCGTGGATAAATATGAGGTTCCTCATAGCGTAATTGAACTGGAGCTTACAGAGAGTGCTTTCTTCGATGATAAGAAGGTGCTGCTGAACACGGTACAGAAGCTTCGTGCGGCAGGCTTCCAGGTATCTATGGATGACTTTGGTGCAGGATATTCTTCTCTTAATTCTCTGAAAGAGCTTCAGATTGATGTGTTGAAAATCGACGCTGATTTCTTCCGAGGGGCAGATGTTGAAGAGAGAGGATTGCTTATCGTATCCGAGGTTATCGACCTTGCAAAGAAGCTTGATATGAAGATTGTTGCAGAGGGTATCGAGAGCAAGGAACAGGTTGAGTTCCTCACAGAACAGGAATGTGACCTTATCCAGGGTTATTTCTATTCGAAGCCAATGCCTGTTGCGGAGTTTGCACAAAAATATAATACATAATAAAAAATTCATAAATGAGAACACTCTGTTTGTAATTGAACAGGGTGTTTTTGTTTGATGTATTAGTGTTATTTAGATAGTTTTTTCTATTGTCAGATATATATTCATATAATACCTTGACAAAATAACGATTACATAGTATAATGTGTGTAGTTTGCACATATTGTTTGTGCAAAATTATTACACTTTTTACAAAAATATACAATTTGAGGAGAAAGAAAATGAAAAAATTAAAGAAGGTAATGAGCGGTGCACTTGCGTTTATGCTTGTAACGGGTACGGGTGCCTGCAACGGCGGAGGACGTACCGAGAACACCGCCGCAACAACCGCAGCGCCGGCAGCAACGACTACCATTTCAAATGAGCTTGATCATCAGATCGACTACGAGGCAGAAGCAGACATTGAAGAAATCGACGAAAAGAATGAAGAGGGTACAGGTAAGCTGTATGTTCCCGGTCAGAAGGCAGGTCTTGTAAAGGCTTTGTGCTATTACGATCTGAACAGTGAAACTCCTGCTCTTTCCGATATGCTTGCGGAACGTTTCGGCGGATATATCGAAACACAGATAACAACAAGCGGTTCTGCATATTTTGAAAAGCTTGGAATGCTTGTTGCGGCTGGCGATTCTCCCGACCTCGTTCGTTATGACTGGGAAGCCTTCCCTTGGGCAATTTCCAAGCATCTTTATACTCCTCTTGATGACTGGCTTGATATAGAGTCGCCTCTCTGGGCTGACGAAGCAAATGTTATCGAACAGTTTTCGTGGGGCGGAAAGCATTACTACTGGCCCGAAGAAATCCTTCCGAACTACTGTCTTATCTATGACCAGAATATACTTGAAGAAGTAGGTCTTCCTAATCCTCTCGACCTTTATGATGAAGGCAAGTGGGACTGGAACGCTTTTGACGATATGTGTGAAAAGTGGTGTGCACAGGGCGAAGACTATAAAGCACTTGCAGGCAGTGAGTGGCCCGGACTTATGTTCGTACATACAACAGGTACAAAGGCGTTTGATATTAACGGCAACCAGTTTATAAATAACCTTAAGGACCCTAATATCCAGCGTACAATGGAGTGGCTCCAGGAATACGGCAGACGTGGCTACACACAGGGTGAATGGGTAGATCCCAACAAGGTATTCCTCGACCGCAAGGTTTTATTTATGGCTATGTACTATGAATGGGGCTTCACAAGTGCACAGCAGGGTGCCTTCCAGAACAATCTCGACCAGGACTTTGCTTTTGCACCTATTCCTAAGGATCCCCAGGCAGATAAATATTATCACAGCGGTTATTCTGTGGGTTATCTTGTTCCGTCGGGTGCAAAGAACGTACAGGGCGGCGTTCAGTACATTCTCTGCAGCAGAATCCACGCAACCGACCCCGATGTAATCGCGGAATTCCGTGCTGAAAAGCTTGATACAAGTCCCGGATATTACGCAAAATGTCCCGAATGCAAGTACAACTTCGTTGAAAACAACCAGGATAAATTGGATACTTGTCCCGAATGTAACGCAGCAAGAAAACGCAAGTACAAGGAGCTTTATACCGAGCGTCTTTTCAATCTTATTGATGATTTCAAAAACCCGGAAAAGTTTGAACTCGTTTACGATGCGGCTTTCGGTATGGGTGATGATATGAAGGCATATTTCACCCGTGCGGCAGGTAATGAAGATACACTTTTTGACGGACCTGTATATTCCGGCTCATCCTATACCGTAGCAAGAGATGAGTATTATAACTTGATTGAAACTATGATTCAGCCGTTCCGTGATTCGCTTGCTGAAGAACAATAATTATAAGTCTGCCGGTAAACTCCTGTTGGGTTTACCGGCAGTTTTTTATGTGGTTAAAATAGATTTTTCTTTACTTTGTATAAACGGTGTGGTATAATAATGCTGAGATTAGATCGGTTGATTTATCAGGAGTGTGTTATTATGAATCAACAAAAATATCCTCATCGCATAAAGATTTATAAGGGAGAAAATAGATATTGTATTATTCCGATTATAAAACACATAGCTGGTTATTCAGTTGATTCTGAATGGTATATGATGTTCGATTATGCGGTTTCAGAAAAAGAAACAGGAGAATCGATTTTTGAGGCTTTGAATGTAATAGCCAGTAGTTCAATTTCAATTGGTGGTGAAGGTGAACCTTCTTGGATGAAAGCTTCAAAATATAAAAGCTGGAAAAGTTTCAGTAATCACAATATTATGATTATGCTTGACCAGTTTGAGGATAAAAGCTATGATATATGGCCTTACTCCGGTGAGGAATTATGGCATGTTCTTCTTCCTAAAACTGCTACCGCTGAAGAAATAGGTAAAGCAATTTTAGATATGTTTGATGAGCTCGAAAAAATGGATGTAAAGAAATTGTATCGTTAAATCATAAGTATAAATAAAACACCGACCACATAAAGCGTGTGGTCGGTGTTCTGTTATGTAAATAGTGGTCGGAATAGATTTTTTGTTTGAATTGGTTACTTTTTATCAGGATTTTCCGCAAACTTGCGGATTTCCTCTGCAATAATATCAGGTTCCTCAACGTGAATGTAATGTCCGCATTCAAGCAGGATATTTTCAACATTCCTGCCTGTATAACGTTCTGCAAGCGTCAGATATTTCTCGGGTTCACTTGGAAACATTACTGCCGCCATTTGTTTTGACGTAAAGAACAGC
>JAGANY010000016.1 GCA_017624025.1 Ruminiclostridium sp.
ATACGCCTGTTGTTCATTTTAAATTAGCCGCCGTTTAGTCAATAACCATTAGTGTTTTTGAATACTTCTATATGGTCATCGCCCTAAAACCGCCCCGTTTTTTAATATACAAATGATACATACCTGTTATAATCGGTATCTATGGTGAGATAGTGTGCTTCCACATTAGCTACGCTTCCGCCTTTATAGGTACATCTTACGGTTAGCGTCTGGCTATAGAGATAGTCTTTTTTAATAGTCTCGTTTATAATATCCTCGAGACCGTTTTCTTGTGCCCTTAAGGAGCATACCCAGCGTATAGCGGTTTCGGCAACCTCGGAAGCGGTTACCTTTCCGTCACTGCCCTCGAAATAAAGTTCAATAGAAAAATACGGGTCAATATTAATGAGTGGCTTGCCCTTATCATCGAAATATTGTCTCGATTCTTCATTCATAGTTCCGAGAACAGCCTTTATAAATGCCTCGTGGGAGGTATATGCGTCGGGGAACATCTGGTACATTTCATTATCCTCGTATTCCTCGGGACGAGCTTTAAAAAGCTCTGCCTGTGATTTATATGATTCTTCGGACATAAAATCGTAAAGGAATTTAACCATAAACAATTCGCCCTCATCCTCGGCAGTCATAGCTCTGTATTGTCCGTTACCGTAAACCGCAATTATAGCCTCGCCGTCTTTTATGAGAAGCTCGGTAGCTGTATCCAAAAGGATATCATCAGGCATATATTCCTCGAAGGAGGGGTCGGAAAGGGGTAATTTGGTAGTAAGATAAGGAATCTGCTCTTCCTTAGGAGCAGTTGTTGTGACGGTTGTTTCTGGAGCTGTAGTTTTGGGAACAGTCGTTTCGGGTGTTTCTGTTTCGGGAGTTTCGGTTGCAACAGTTGTTATCTCCTCTCCGTTTACGAATGTTGCATAAATAATGCAGTATTCGCCGGGGTCGAGAGTGTTGTCGAAGGTGTATCCTTCCTTTTTCATATCGTAGGTAGTCTGGCTGATATTTTCGAGGTCGGGCTTTCCGTCTGTCCATTTTATCGTATCGACGCAATTATCGTGGAAGGGATATTCAATCATCATCCAATCTGTCTCATAGAAAACCTGGAACCATTCAAGCTTCTCACGGATATCCGTAACGGGCTTATCGTAAATATTTGTAAGCTTGTAATAGCCGTGATAATATCCTATCATATCCACATAGTCCATACCGTCGGTAAGCTGTAGCATCGGATTTCCGTCATCATCCACAATGACGGTTTCCCATTTTCCTGTAAATGTTTTATGAATAGGAACTTTTGTCTCGGGCTTTGTTGTGGTTCCCGTTGTAATTTCGGTACCGTTGGTGAAGGTAACGGAGATAATACAGTATTCGTCGGGGTCGAGGGTATTATCGTAGGTATAATCCGCTTGGTAAAACACCTCGAAGTATTTTTTCATATTTTCTAAATCGGGCTTTCCGTTTTCCCAATCTATCATATCCATACAATTATCCCCGAAAGGATATTCCACTCTCATCTCTTCAACTTCGGCGAAATCCGAAAAGCTTTCGAGCTTCTCACGGACATCGGTAACGGTTTTATCGGAAACGTTCGTAAGCTTATAATACCCGTGATAATAGCCTACCCAATCCACATAATCTATACCGTCCGTAAGAGCAAGAAGCACCTCTCCGTTTTCATCGGTATAAACAGGTCCGCCGTAAATATCCTCGGGGGAGAGGGTGGTGGTGACCATGGTTGTTACAGGGGTAGTTGTGATATGGGGGGCAGTTGTAACGTTTGTTGTTTCCGAAGCGGTAGTTGTGGTTATTACGGGGATAAGGGTTTCAGAATCGTCTGTGTCTATGGGTTCGTATTTTTTATCATTGAAGCCAGCGTCAAAGTCCGTGTCTGTACGTTCCTTACAGCCCGAAATAAGCAATACACCGCACAAAGCAAGGGAGATAATTTTTTTAATACTTTTATTCATAATTTACCTCTCATAGTTTAACAGATTACTATACTATATTATAACACTTATATTTTTGTTGTCAATAAAACCCGTAAAGAAAAATCTTCACGGGTTTAAAGTTTATTTTGTTGAAGCTGTTTCTCTTTCCTGCTGTTCCTCGAGCATTATTTTTGCTGAATACTCATTCTGGATTTCGGGAATTGACGAAACCATAGGCTCTATTGCCTTATGCTTTATTTTTCTGTCGATATAGTTCTTTGTAATCTTCATAACTATCGGACAGAGAGCAATAACACCGATAAGGTTAGGTATCATCATCATACCGTTAAAGGTATCGGAAATGTCCCAGGCAATGCTTGAAGTAAGAACAGAGCCTGCAATAATCATAGGAACGAAGATGAACTTATAAATCTTACCGCCCTTAATACCGAAAAGGTATTCAACGGACTTTGTACCGTAATGTGACCAGCCGAGAACGGTAGTGAATGCAAACATAAGCACGCATATAGCGACGAACATCTCGCCGGGCTTGCCAAAGACGTTGCCGAAAGCCTGTGCTACGAGAGTGTCGGCATTTTCGCCTAAGAACTGACCGGTTGAAAGGTCGATAGAGCCCGAGGAAAGAACAACGATAGCTGTCATTGTACAAACCACCATAGTATCTGCAAATACCTCGAATATACCCCACATACCCTGTACTACAGGTTCCTTTACGTGGGAAGCGGAATGAACCATAACGGAAGAACCGAGACCTGCCTCGTTGGAGAATACGCCTCTCTTACAGCCCTGTGTAACAACTTCCTTTACTGTTATGCCGACGAAACCGCCGACTACTGCTTCCGCACCGAAAGCGAACTTAAAGATTGCAGCAAACATATCGCCGATTTTTTCTATATTAATGAAGAAGATTATAAGACAGCCTATAACATAAGCACAAGCCATAAAGGGTACAAGCTTTTCAGCGGTAGCGGCGATACGCTTAAGACCTCCGAAGATAATAAGACCTCCTACAATCATAAGCACGATGCCGATAATAAGGGAAGTGATCTTTATACCGCCGACAGTACCGAGATCAACACCCGATAAGAAAGCAGATTCGAGGTTTATTGTGATTTTATTTATCTGACCGATATTGCCGATACCGAAAGAAGCGAGGATAGCACAGATAGAGAAGATAACAGCAAGCACCTTACCGATAGTCTTACAGTTCTTATACTTTCCGAGACCGTCGCGGAGGTAATACATAGCACCGCCGGACCATTCGCCTTTTTCGTTCTTACGGCGGTAGTAGATACCGAGAACATTTTCTGAGAAGTTTGTCATCATTCCGAAGAAAGCGGCAACCCACATCCAGAATACTGCACCGGGACCGCCTGTACCGATAGCGGCAGCAACACCGGCGATATTACCTGTACCGATAGTAGCGGCGAGAGCGGTACAAAGAGCCTGGAACTGTGAAACAGTACCCTGGCCTCCTTTTTTATGTGCCTTTTTCTTAAAAAGACCGCCTACGGTCATTTTAATCCATTCTTTAATATGTACGATCTGAAAGAACTTTGTAAGGAAGGTCATTAAAATGCCTGTGCCAATAAGGATAATAAGACCGTAGTTCCATACAAAGGTGTTTACTGCACTGTTTATATCAGTGAGTGTAGTAAGAAAGCTATTCATAAATATTACCTCTTAAAAAAATAATCACTCTATTATATCATTATATAGGTTAAAATTCAACTAAAAATAACAATTCTGTATAATTGTACAAAAAAACAAGCGTCTTTTTGTTAAATAAATCACAAATAAGACGTAAAAAAACAGCACTGTCACCAGTACTGTTCTTTCCCAACCCATTTTAATTTTATAACATTTTCAGAGAAACAACGCATTCGTTGTCATTAACTTTCTGATATTAATATACCATAGTTTTCCATAAAGTCAATTTATCTGTGAAGTTCAGCAAAAAAATGTGAAGTTTGGATTTACAGTGAAATAAAAAACAGCACCGTTACCGATGCTGTTCTTCCCAACTCATTTTAATATATATCATTTTCAAGAAACAAACGTTTTTGTGTTTTGTTCTTCATTGACTTTACTATACCATAGTTTTCCAAAAAGTCAATTTTTCTGTGAAGTTCTGCAAAAAAATGTGAAGTTCTGCAAAAAACGCCTGCTGATATGCTTACAGAGGTATTATAGGCGATTATCGGGAGAAACCTTTCTGAAGAAAGATTTTCTCCCGAACCCACTTCCAAAGACTTTTAATATAAATTAAAGAACCACAGGCTACACCTGTGGTTCTTTAATTTATACTGAAAGTTTTCAGAAGGGAGTTTGAGGGAAAGCCCTTTTTCAAAAGGGTTTCCCTCAATAATCTCTGTAATATTTCTGTAAGACTGTCAATAAGCGTTTGCTTTTGGGATAGAGATTTCGAGGATTTTAAGGCGGTTGTCCTCTACGGTTGTGAATGTACCGCCCATTCCTTCAGCGAGGAATTTTATTGTATCGGTATTGTCGGATTTATCCATAGGATATTTCGCAACTATCGAAATATTTTCGCCGTTATCAACTATATCGAGCTTTATTTCCTTTAAAAAGCTTCTCTTACATATATCTACTGCCGAAGAAAGCACAAAGGAAACCATACTTGTGAATTTGCTGTTAAGGCTATGTACGTTGCTTGTGTTGGAGGAGATTATTGTAATTCCGTAATTCTTGGCTTCCTCGGTACGTGCGTTTAAAATACTGCTGAGAGAATCTGAAGCAATTATCGGAATACGCGGTCCGACATCTGTGTGAACGGTGGTGTTTGCGTTTGAAGTGCTATTTAAAAGTGTGTTTAAATCTGTTCCGAAATGCTTTGTAAAATTATCAACAGGAGCGTTTGGATTTCTCTGACTGTTTAAAATAGCGTTGACTCTGCTGTCGTAGTTATAATTATTTGCTGTACCCTGTGTGCTTCCGGTTTTTGTTCCGTTTGTGAAGCTTTCGAAATTCTGACCGAAATACTGTGTAAACTTTGCGTCGCTGTTATCCATTTTACTCTGATTCATTCTGCTCTTGGCATTGGAAATGGACTTAATTACGGCAAACGCAATTATAGCAAGAAATATTAAAAATTCCATAATTTTCCCCTTATGTATGGTTTTTCTGCCAGTTGTTATATGCCTCGTCGAATTCAGCCTTGTATGTACGGCTTATGCCTAATTCCTCTCCGCCTGTTACGGTAAGGGAGGTGTGGCTGTATTCGAGGTTTTCGATGTGGTTGAGGTTTACGATTATGCGGTTGTGTATTCGTACAAAAACCTTATCCGGAAGGATTTCAAGAGCGTTCTGAATCTTATCGCGGGTTATTATTTCCTCACCGCTGGTAAGATGGTAGAAAAGGTTGTTCTTCTCACTGTTTACATAAATAAGCTCATCGGGTTTTATGTATATCTTATCGTTGTAGGGAAGCTCTATACATATCCGTCTGCTCGATTCGAGGGCGTTAAGAAGATTTTCCACAGTATGAGCGAGGCGGTTTCTCATAAGCTCCGGCGGAGATTTCGGAATGAATGCGAAGGGCTGGAAATCGAAGCTGTCATAAACGAGAGCTTCTTCTGTTGTAATAAAAATAATCTTCGTTTCGGGGGAAAGGGAGCGTATTTTTTTAGCGGCGGCAAAGCCGTCTGTATCGGGCATACGTATATCGAGAAGCACAGCGTCGAACTGTTTTTCTTCAATATCCGAAAGAAGCTTTGAAGCCTTCGGATATGCGGAAACAACAGCTTTTTCGCCGTTTTTTTCAAATTCGTTATGCACAAGCCCCGAAATAAGCTTAAGCATAGTGAGTTCATCGTCACAGACCGCTATACGCATTGTTTTTCCTTTCTTTAATCAGGAGAAATGTTCTACCGTTCCTCCTAAAAGCTCAATCATCTTATAAGCCGATTTATAAACATCGCCGCATCCGAATGTAATAACGAGGTCGCCCTCTTCTGCATTCTTTACGACGTATTCCGCCGCATCATCACAGGTATCAACACAGACACAGCCGTCAATTTTTTCGCCTAAATCCTTTGAATAGATATTAAAAGTGTTCTTTTCTCTGCTTCCCATAATTTCCGTAAGAACTACCTTATCGGCAATTTTAAGTGCGTCGGCAAATTCATTAAGCAGAGTTGCGGTTCTTGAATAGGTGAAGGGCTGGTGTACCGCCCATACACGCTTGAAGTTCATTTTCTTTGCGGTTTCGAGAAGAGTTTTTACTTCCGTAGGGTGATGTGCGTAGTCATCAACTATCGTTATTCCCTTTATTTCGGCGAGACGCTCGAAACGTCTTACTGCACCGAAAAATGTGGATAAGCCCTTATTTATGGATTCGATGCTGCAGCCGTTTTCGAGAGCTGCCGCCGCTGATGCAAGGGCATTTATAACATTGTGTGCTCCGGGAACAAAGATTGAAATCGTATCGAGGAGCTCGCCCTTATGATAAAGACCGAAACGGGTATGAAAATCGGAAACCTGTTCGATATCCTTAGCGTAGTAGTCGTTTTCGGGCTTAAGACCGAAGGTAACCTTCTTGCCCTTGAAATCGCTGTTGTTAACGGCAATTATTGTATTTTCATCATCGCCGTTATAGACTATCTTATCTGTTGTAAGGTTACAGAATTTTGTAAATGAAAGTCTCAGATTATCCATAGTCTTGAAATAATCGAGATGGTCACAGTCGATATTGAGTATAACCGAAGTATCCGGATAAAGCTTTAAAAACGTATCAACAAATTCACAGGCTTCACATACCATAGTTTCGCTTTTTCCGCATATTCCGCTTCCGTGGATAGCCTTAAGCTTTCCGCCGATAACAGCCGTAAGGTCCACGTTGTCGGCGAGGAAGATATGCGTGAGCATAGAGCTTGCGGTAGTTTTTCCGTGTGTACCGCATACGCATACAGCGTTTTTATATCTGCTGGTAATAAGCCCTAAAAGAACGGAGCGTTCGATAACGGGAACGCCGCTTGCTCTTGCGGCAATAAGCTCGGGGTTATCGGACATTATTGCGGCTGTATGAACGATAAGGTCGGCGCCCTCGATATTTTCCGCTCTCTGACCGAGATAAACGGGAATACCCATATTTCTTACAAGCTGTAAGGTTTCGGTTTCGTTATTGTCTGAGCCTGTAAGATAGAAGCCCTGACCGTGAAGTATCTGTGCGAGAGGGTACATTCCGCTTCCGCCGATACCGATAAAATGAATATGCTTTTTACCTGTTAAAAAATCTTCCATTAAAGTTACCTCAATATATATTTATCCGCTGTGATTATTCCCCGAAAAAAATTCTCTAAACAGTAAATTCTATGAATAAAGAGATAGGTTATGCTTAAAATAATAGCACAATCACAGCGAAAGGAAATGTCATAAAAATGAATATAACAAATATCCGTATAAGAAAAATTATGGACGAGGGACGTCTTCGTGCGGTAGTTTCCGTTACCGTTGATGAAATGCTTGCAATCCACGATGTAAAGGTAGTACAAGGGGACGACCGCCTTTTCGTGGCTATGCCGAGCAGACGGGATGAGCTGGGAATTTTCCGTGACATCGTTCATCCCATAAGCACAGAGTCCCGTGAATACATTGAAAAAGAGGTTATACGGGCTTATGAAGAGCGTTTAGGCTCAGCCGAGGAGAACGGAAGCCTTTAAAAGAGCAAGCTGTGTCTTTGCGTCTTCGATCTCGTTATTCATAACCATTTTAACTGCCTCGTCCATCGGGATAGTAAGGATATCGAGGAACTCGTCGTCGTCGAGATCCTGTTCTGCCTTATGGAGCCCTTTGGCGAGGTACATATATATGATTTCCGTATCATAAGCAGGGGTAGGGTAGAGACAGCCGAGAGATATGAACTCGTCGGCGGTAAAGCCTGCCTCTTCTCTTAATTCTCTCGTACCGCATTCTAAGGGATTTTCGCCCCATTCAAGCTTTCCTGCAGGGATTTCGAGAAGTACTTTTTTATGGGGATAGCGGAACTGTTTAACGAAATATACTTCGTTTTTCTCGTTTACAGCAACAACGCATACACCGCCGGGATGACGGATAACGTCTCTCGAAGCGGTCTTTTCGTTTTCAAGCAAAACTGTATCCTGGTAGAATTCAAGGATACCGCCTTTGAATTTAAGCTCGCTGTTAAGGGTTTTTTCTTCAAGATGCATAGATTTGTTCCTCTTAATATATTACTTTAATATATTACTGCCCCGTATTTTGTGACAGCTTTCGTAAGGGTCTTCTCATCAAGCTCACAGGTGCTGTCGATAAGAGCACGGCCCTGATAGAGCATAAGTGCGAGCATAATTGAGATATCGTCCTCACAGCTGAACATAACGGGCAGGTCGGCCATATGTGCGTCCTGGATGAATGCCAGGGCGTCATCGGGCGAATTCATTTCGATTTTAAGTATGTCGAAGGCTTCCTGTGATGCTTCACAGAGTATTTCATCCATATTTGCCTCACAGGGAATAGCCTCGGATATTTCTGTTGTATCGGGTTCAAGGAAAAATGCCTGTCTTTCGTTTGCAAGCTTGAACGCCTTTTCCTTTTCATCCTCGCTTATGTCAAAAAAAGCGTAACCGTCCTTTTCGGTAACGGTAAGACCGTTTTCTTTAAGCTCGGAGATACTTTTTTCGCTTACCTTTGCGAAAAGGGGGATTTCAGAAAAGCGTACAAGCCTTATTATTCCGTCAACGATTGTATCTTCGCTTTCCGCCTCAATGCCGAAAGCCGAAAGCCCCATACTCTGCAGAGTAATAAGTGCGGAGTCGGCAGGAAGCTCGCCTGTGGTACGCTGTTCTTCGTCAACGTTAAGAACCGCATATACCGCCTTTCCTGTTTTTTTACAGGAAAGAAGACCTGCTCTTAAATCGGACATAAGAGCCATATTTTTAAGCATAAAGGAGGAAGCGTTTTCGTTTTTTTGGCACTGTTCCTTGTAATATTCCTTTAATTCGGCGAAGCTGTGTTCACCGTAGGGTTCAATCATCATACCACAGGGGATTATTTCTGTGGCGTTTATAAAGTCGGGCAGGCTACACCCATCACTGTTCATAATTATTTCCTTTCGTTTTTGGTTATATTTGAATTTATAATATTTATCTGTACGGGGCTTGGTTTACAGTTTTGGGGCTGCCGCCCCTTGCCCCTGCCAAGCCTTTTGTAAAAGGCTTGACAGAAAACTTTTTTATAGATTTTTGCAGAGCGTTTTACATCTTTTCAGGTGCTTCAACCTTAAGTAAGTCAAGCATATTTTTAAGAACGATTTTAACTGCTGTACAGAGGGCAAGACGTGATTTTACGATTTCATCAGCTTCGCCCTTTATCTTACAAGTATCATAGAATTTATGGAATAACTGTGCAAGCTCTAAAACGTATCTTGTAACAACAGAAGGATTGTATGCCTTGGCTGCATCGGTGATTTCAGAGGGGAGAAGAGCAAGATGACGGATAATATCAAGCTCAGCAGGCTCGCTGTAAGCGATATCCTTAGCGGAAGCACCGTCAAATACAACGCCCTCTTCCTTCATCTTTTCGATGATACGGCAGATTCTTGCGTGAGCGTACTGTACATAGAATACGGGGTTCTTTGAGCTTTCCTCGATAGCGAGGTCAAGGTCAAATTCGAGATGTGTGTCGGGGTCGCGGAGATTGAAGAAGAATCTTGCAGCGTCCATCGGGATTTCGTCAAGAAGTGTAGCGAGAGTGATTGCCTTGCCGGAACGCTTTGAAAGCTTTACGGTTTCGCCGTTTCTTACGAGACGTACCATCTGCATAATAACAACGTCAAGGCGGGAAGGCTCAACACCGAGAGCAGTAAGAGCAGCCTTCATTCTCGGAATATAGCCGTGATGGTCGGCACCGAGAATATCTATAGCTGTATCGAAGCCTCTTGCAACGAGCTTATTGTAGTGGTAAGCAATATCGGGCACGAAATAGGTAGGAACGCCGTTTGCTCTTACGAGAACTCTGTCCTGGTCATCGCCGAAGTCGCTTGCCTTGAACCAGATTGCTCCTTCCTTTTCATAGGTATGACCCTTTTCCTTAAGAATCTCTACGATTTCATTAACTCTTCCGCTGTTGTGGAGAGTGCTTTCCTTGAACCAGGTGTTGTAGTGGATTCTGTACTTTGCGAGGTCTCTTTCGAGGCCTTCGATATTAAGGGGAAGAGCGTATTCAACAAGAGCCTTTCTTCTGTTTTCTTCTGTATCGTTGATGTACTTGTCGCCGTGGATTTCAGCGAACTTTACAACGTGGTCGATAATATCCTGTCCGTGATAGCTGTCCTCGGGCATTTCAATATCGTCGCCGAAGTGCTGTCTGTAACGGATGTCAAGGCTTAAGCCGAACTTGTTTACCTGATTTCCGGCGTCATTTATATAGAATTCACGTTCAACATAGTAGCCTGCATATTCGAGGAGAGAGGAAAGACAGTCGCCGATAGCACCGCCTCTTGCGTTACCGATATGCATAGGGCCTGTGGGGTTTGCGGAAACGAATTCAACAAGAATTTTCTTGCCCTTTCCGATTTCAACCTTACCGTAATCGGAACCAAGCTCCATAACCTTTTCTACGGTTTCGGAGAACCATTTTCCGCTTACGAAGAAGTTGATGAAGCCGGGGCCTGCAACCTCGATTTTATCGAACATTGTACCTTTAAGAACGGCACGTTCGGAAATAGCCTGTGCAATAGCACGGGGATTGCTTCTGAAAGCCTTTGCGGAAACGAGAGCAGCGTTACAGGAGAAATCGCCGTGTGCGGTATCCTTAGGGATTTCTACTGTAAAAGCGGGAATCGGCTCAGAGGGGAGAACTCCCTCGCCGATTGCGTTTCCGAGAGCGTTAAGTACTATTTCTTTTACTTCTTTTTTTGCTTTTTCAATCATATCGTTCATTTTGTTGTCCATTCCTTTGTTTTAATTTATTTTTACATTTATGTTGAGTTCATTTTCGGAAACGAAGTCCGAATTTATATCGATGCTGTATCTTAAGTAAAGCTTACCGCCCTTTTCCGACAGCTCGTTCTTTACCTCGAAAGCGTTTATGCCCATAGCGAAATCTCCGTAGGGAGTTCCGTAGATACAGTGGTGCTTCTTTCCCTTTTCAACGGTAAGTATGGAGGGAGCGGGAGCGGAGCGTTCGATAACGACCGATTCGCCCTTTACGGTAATGGTAACGTGACAGCTTTCATATCCGATTTCGGCATTTTCACTGTATCGGATAACGAAGCCTTTTTCTTCCTCGGAGAAGCTTCCGACGGTAAAGAATTCGGTTTCGTCCCTGTCTTCTTCGGTCTTTGCAACGCTTATAATTGTAATATCTGCATTATTCATCGGGTATTCCTTTGCTTTTGTTCTTCTTTTTTTAGCCTTCGATAGCCTGTGTTATGAATTTATCCAGCATTTCATGGTAGCTGTAGCCGCTTTCGCCCATAAGTATCGGCATGGAGCTTTCGGGAGAGAAGCCGGGGATAGCGGAAATTCTTCGTAAAAGAATACGTCCGTCCGTAAGGCAGAAGCACATTTTCGCATAGCCCTTGAAATTAAGAGCCTTGAAGGCTTTTTTTGCAACTTCCTTTATTTCCTTTTCCTCTTCGGGAGAAAGCTTTGCATTCGGTATAAAATCGGCTGTATAAACCGCATACTTGTTGTCACAGGGAGTTTTCACAGTCTCGCCTATAGAGGAGATCTCTACGGAGTATGCACCGCCCGAAGCGATACAGAAGAGAGAACGTCCCGAAAGGAATTCCTCGACTACGGCTGTGTGGTGATGGGAAAATGCAATTTTAGCGGCGGTCTTAAGCTCTTCGGCGTTATGTGCAACGTTTGCGCCGATAGTTGACGAACAGCTCGAAGCGGAGACATATACGGGATAAGTAAAGCTCTTTTCGATTTCCTTTATCTGTTCATCGATAGAGTTGAGCTCGCTTCTCGAAAGGCTTGTATAATCGGGAACGGCAATGCCTGCTTCGGAAAGGAGCGAATGGGTCATAAGCTTATCCATACAGCGGCTTGCGGTATCGGGGTTACAGTCGGTATATGGGATACGCGAAAGCTTTAAAAGGCTCTGGATACGGCCACCCTCGCCGTACTTTCCGTGAAGAGCGGAGAGTACAACATCGATACGCTTTATAGCTGTATCGCCGTCGCTCATAATGGTAATGATACCGGCGTGGATGGGGTCGGGGCTTATGATAGCGGAACAGCAGTCGCTGTTATTTTCCCAGCTTCCGTCTCTTATTTCCTCATAATCACCGGGGAAATAGAGCCAGCGTCCCTTTTTTGTAATGCCGATAGGCGTAATATCATATTTTTCCTTTGAAAGTCCGTTAAGGACAGAAAATGCAGACTGGAGTGAAAGCTTATGGTCTTTTGTCGCACCGCCGAAAAGAACGGCAACCCTTATTTTAGCCATTTTCTGTATTCCTTTCTCTTATGTTTCTGTTTTTGCATACATATACTGTTATTGTACCATATATATATGAAAATTTCAATAGAATTTTTACATTTATCCAAAAAAGTTTTTGTTAAAGCCTTTTCAAAGACTTGCAGAGGTAAGGAGACTGAACCGCCGAAAACAAAAAAGGACTCTTTTCCGAGCTGTGCAACAGCATAAAAAGAATCCTTTTATTTTAATTTAAGTGCCCGTTATTCTTCGGGAACGGCGAATTTAATAGCCTTAGGAACGATTTCACAGGTGAATTTTTTGTTCATTACAAGCTCGCCGTCGATTGTAAGAGCAATATCCTCTTCGGCAATTATCTCAAGCTTTTTACAGCGGCGGTAAACGAGAATATCCTTGAATTTCGGGTCTTCTAAATGCTTTCCCTCTTCATAGGACTTTACGAGGGAAAGAAATCTTGAACGGGAAATAGGCTTTACGAGGCAGACCTCCATAAGTCCGTCGTCGTTTACGGAGTAGGGAGCACAGCAGAATGAACCGCCGTAGTATTTGCCGTTGGCGGCGGTACAAAGTAAGAATTCTCCGCTTTCGTTTAAAAGCTCTCCGTCTGCATAGACGAAAGCCTTCGTCTTCATAGCCGCAACGAAGCTCTTTGCAACGCCGAAATAGTAAGCGTTCTTACCGCCGATTACAGGCACCTTTTTAACCTCGCCCATAGTCTTGCAGGCATAAGCGTCAAGTCCCGCATTAACAACGTTTACCGAATAAAATCCGTTTACGTTTATAAGGTCAACGGGAACGGCAGGAGCCTCAATAAGCTTGTCGATATCGAGAAAGCGTTCTTTACCGCCGTAATATTTTACATAATCGTTTCCGCTTCCGCTCGGGTAACAGGCGGCTTCGGCATTTTCAAATCCCACAACGCCGTTTATGACCTCGTTAAGGGTTCCGTCTCCGCCACAGGCATAAAAACGGATTTTTTCATCGGGGTGATTTGTACAGTAGGTGCGGATAAAGCGTGTTGCGTCAAGGGGACCTTTCGTACGGTAGATTTTAAAATCGCCGGAGGCTTTTCTGAGGTTTTCGGCTAAGGCATGACGGCTGTCACGCTTGCCGGCAGAAGAGTTTATGATAAAACAATTTGTCATCTTTTTTTCCTCTCAATATCATAGCGGTTAAGAAGCGGTTCAGATTTTTGCAAATAATACACAAAAAAGTATATCACCATTTTTTTCCAAAGTCAATAAAACAGGCTTAATTTGTGGAAAAATCTTTTATTTTATGGCTTTTGCTTGATTTTAGGGGTATAATGTGGTATCATATTAATGATTATGTTTTAAAGGAGACAAAATATAATGGCTGAAAAGAAAAAGAAGCCTCTTTGGCTAAAGCTTATAATTATCGTTCTCGTTATTGCTATCGTAGGAGTGGCGGCTTTTGCGGGACTTTCCATAATGGTTTATGAACAGTTTTTCGGTATCCGCTATGAAACGAGCGAGCAGTATAAATATTATATATCCGATTTTGACGGACTTATGTGTGCTGATTATGAATTTACTTCCGATAAGGGTCAGAAATTAGCCGGTTATCTTTATCATAACGGCGAGGGCTCGCCTCTCGGAATAATCGTTTTTGCCCATGGCTTCGGCGGAGGCGGACATAACAGCTATATGGACGTAATAAGCTATTTCGCAAAGAACGGCTATTATGTTTTTGCATACGATGCAACAGGCAACGACAACAGCGAGGGTAAGGCTGTAGGGGGAATGCCCCAGGGCGTTATCGACCTCGAAGCGGCAATAGATTTTGTTAAATTACAGAAAGAATTCTACCATCTCCCGATTATGCTCTTAGGCCATAGCTGGGGCGGATATTCCGTAACCAATGTCCTTAAGTACCATCCCGATGTAAAGGCGGTTGCTTCGTTCTGTGGCTTCGATAAATCCTCCGACCTTCTCTATGCACAGGGGAAAATGATGGCGGGAGAAGCAATAGACTATGTTATGCCCTTTATGAACGCTTACGAGAAGCTTAAATTCGGCGAATATGCGGAAAATACCGCTCTCGGGGCATTTGAAAATACCGACGCAAAAATTATGGCGTTCCACAGCACAGATGATACTACCGTTCCCATTGAATACGGATTCGATATCTGGCATGAAAAATATAAGGACGACCCTCGTTTTACCTTCGTTAAATTCGAGGATAAGGGTCATAGCGGAATCTTCTATTCCGAAGAGGGAAGCGAATATATAAAGGGCTTCAGGGAAGCAGGTAAAGAGTGGGCGGAAGACTTAAGCTATGACTATAAGGCGGAAGAAAATGCCGAACGCTATAAGGAAGATCTGACCAAGTACATAAAGGAAAATCTCGACAGAGAGAAATGGGCAAGCCTTTACGATACAGAATTGCTCGGAAGTGTGCTTGAGTTCTACAATTCCGCAAGGGGTTAACGGGTTTAAGCTGTAAAATTCTGACAAAAATAAAAGAAAAGTTCCAAAAATTTTCACTTTGGTATTAACAATCGGACAGAATTATGTTATAATATTAAGATGATATTGTGGAAAGATATGCCTTGTGGCATTTTAAGGAAAAGGAAGATATATGGCTAAAAATAAAAAAATCACTTATGTGAAGATAAAGGACGACGATTACAGTCCCGATAAACACAGAAAAACAAAGCGTGAAGCGGAGACCGAGAAGTACTATAAATCCCACAGGCACCCTGTTTTAAGTGCTGTAGGCGGTTTCTTCTCAACTATCGGTACAGCCCTTCTTTGTATGATACTTATTCTTATCATAACAATATGTATCGTTGCGGTTGCGCTTACCGTTTACGTTATGCAGTTCGCTGAAAGCAGCTTTGACGTTGACCTTACTGACGTTGAGCTTTCATATTCGAGCTTTGTGTATGCGAAGGACGAGAATAACCAGGATGTTCTCTTAAAGCAGATAAGCAGTGATGAAAGCCGTGTATGGGTAGAAATCGAGGACATTCCCCAGCACGTTCTCGACGCATTCGTATCTGTAGAAGACGAGCGTTTCTTCGAGCACGACGGCGTTGACTGGAAAAGAACGATTTCCGTTACCGTAAAGGCGGTATTCTCCGGCGGTACAGACGGCGGTTCTACCATTACACAGCAGCTTGTACGTGATATTACAAAGGATAACGAGACTACCTTCGGCCGAAAGCTGAGAGAGATTTTCCGTGCCCTGTCCCTTGAGAACAAATATACGAAATTCGATATTCTCGAAAGCTATCTTAACCGTATCGGCTTCGGCGGTACCGCTTACGGCATAGGCTCAGCCGCTTATCATTATTTCGATAAGGAGGTAAGCGAGCTTACCATAGCGGAAGCGGCAATCTTAGCGGGCGTAGTACGTTCGCCCTCTAACTATAACCCCTATGCGAGCCTCTGGAAGTCCAAGGAACGACAGGAATACGCCCTCGGACATATGTATGACTCCGGTTATATCACCACACAGGAATACGAAGACGCTTTAGTTGAAAAGGTACGCTTCAGACTTCCCGTTGAGGGCGAGGATTACGGATATATCGACGAGCGTTATAACGAATATTACGGAATATACGATAACGAGGACGAAGACCTTTACTACGAAAATGTTTCCTGGGAGACTATCTTAGGCGAGGATACAGCTTTCGCATACGAATGGAACGGAAACTATACGGTTTCACAGAACTGGTATGTTGACGCTGCTATGAACCAGATTGTAACAGACCTTGCTGACCTTTTTGATATTTCCTATACTGCTGCCTGGGATAAATTCTCCAACGGCGGTTATACGGCTTATCTCAATATGGATATTGATATGCAGGATACTCTTTCGGCAAAGTTTGCCGACCCTTATACCTGCCTTTCCGAATATGACACAACGCTTCCCTCTGACAGCAAAAACCTTATCCAGGGTGCATTCGTAATAATGGACTACCGAGGAAACGTAAAGGCTATTGCCGGCGGTATCGGTGAAAAGCCCGGTGATAACTGCTTCAACAGAGCAACACAGACCGTAAGTGCTATCGGTTCTACAATAAAGCCTATCGGTAACTACGCACTTGCGATCGATATGGACCTTATAACATATTCAACCTTCATAAAGGACGCTGCAGGCCGTGTTTATGTAGGCTTTACCGATGAAACGGAATATACTGCCGCACAGGATTATAACGAAGAGGACCAGACTATTCTCTGGCCCCAGAACTATGAAAAGAACTACGGTACAGGCAACTATTATCCTGCCTGGTATGCGGTTCAGAAATCAACCAATACTATCGCCGCAAGAGTTATGAGCAAGATAGGACTTGCAAACTCCTTCAACCATCTTGTAAACAAACTCGGCTTCAGCCACCTCGACAGCACAAACGATATGGCTTACGCTCCTCTTGCAACAGGTGCTCTTACCAACGGCGCAACTCTTGTTGAGCTTACAGCAGCTTTCCAGACTATCGGAAACGGCGGTATGTACTATAAGCCTTATTTCTACTCAAAGGTCGTTGACAGCAACGGCAAGGTAGTTCTCGAACAGGATACAAACGGTAAACGTGCTATCGCTGAAGACAGTGCATGGATTACTAACCGTATGATGAAAAAGGTTATCGAAGACCCATACGGCACAGGCCGCCACGCTTCTCTCGAAAACGTAGAGGTTGTCGGAAAGACAGGTACTGCTAACGATATGTCAAACCTTCTTTTTGCGGGTCTTACTCCTCAGTATGTAGCCTGCTACAGAATTGCCCACGATGATAACCACGAGATTGCTTCCAGCGGACAGGCGGATTATGCAGGCTGGAGAACTCTCGCTAAGGTTTGGCACGATGTTATGGTAGATATCGTTGATACAAGCGTTGAACAGAGCTTTACCCCCGACAGCGACGTACTTGTGCTCAATTACTGTAACGACACGGGACTTCTTGCAACATCGAAATGTCCCGAAACTACGGTAGGTTATTACCGCCAGTCCAACTATCCCGAAAGCTGTGATTCAAGACACGATGGCGAATACTGGGCAGAGCACGACGAAGAAGAACCGCCGAGGTTTGAATAAGCAATTGCTTATTAATGAATAATGAAAAATGAATGATGAATAATTAAGGAGCGGCTTCGCCGCGGATTTTAATCTGTTGCCTCTGGCAATACCGGAATTGTTCATCATTCATTATTAATCTTTGACATAAAACAAAAAAGGAAAAATTTATGATTTATAATCTTACTGCCCCTTGTCATTTCGGACTTGAAAAAACGCTCTCCTTTGAGATTAAAAGAGCAGGCGGAGAAAATATTTCCGCAAGCGACGGAAGAGTTGATTTCACAGGGGACGAAAGCGTTATCGCAAAAGCAAATATAACCTGTTCCGTTGCGGAAAGAATAGGTATCGTTCTCGCAAGCTTTACCGCAAACACCTTTGATGATATATTCGAACAGCTTAAGCGTGTGCCTATTGAGGAATTTGCAGGCAAAAACGATAAAATCCATATCGTAAAGGGTCATTCCCTTAATTCAAAGCTCACAAGCGTTCCCGCAATCCAGCGTACAATGAAAAAAGCAACGGTTATACGTATGCAGGACAAGTATAAAATAAATACTCTTCCCGAAACAGGAGTAACATTACCCATCCATTTTCTTCTTATGAAGAATAAAATGACGGTTACTCTTGATACCTCGGGGGTAGGTCTTCATAAACGAGGCTATCGTGCTATGTCCAATGCCGCACCTATAAAGGAAACTCTTGCGGCAGGAATAATCGACCTTGCCCGTGTAAGAGGCACAGACCTGGTTATTGACCCCTTTTGCGGAAGCGGTACGATACTTATTGAAGCGGCATTCAAAGCAACAAACACCGCACCCTGTCTTAACCGTAATTTTATTGCAATGGACTGGGGCTTTACAGACAGAGCCGTATGGGCGGACGCTTTCGAGGAGGCGAGAGAAGCAATACGCAAGGACAGCGAATTTACAGCACTCGGCTTTGATATTGACCGTGAAGCTGTAGAGCTTACAAGGGAAAATGCCTGGAAAGCGGGAATGGATAAGTATATAAAGGCGGAAAAAAGAGCGGTAAAGGATTTCGTTTACCCCGAAGGAAAATCGAAGATAATCACAAACCCGCCTTACGCTGAAAGAATGGGCGACATAAACGAAGCAAAGGAAATCTATAAGACAATGGGAAAGCGTATGCTTCCCCTCGGCGAAAACGAGCTTTATGCAATAACCTCGGTAGAGGATTTCGAGACGATTTTCGGCGAAAAGGCAACGAGAAACCGTAAGCTTTACAACGGTATGCTCCTTTGCAGGCTTTATTCTTACTCAAACAAATAAAGAGATGTTTTTATGAAGAGTGAAATTATTAAGAGAGTTTTTTTGATTTTATTATGTGCTGTTATATTCGGAAGCTGTACTTATATTACAGATACTTCTGAAGCTTCAGCTTCTATTGTTTCGTTTTCCGAAAGTTCATTAGCTTCTGTTACAACGGCTTATTCTGTTGTAACAGAAGAAGCAACCACAGAAAAAACAGAGGAAACAACCGTAGAAGAAACGGAAGTTCCGCCTGTTGAAGAGGTTTCAGTTCCATTAATTGATATTACAGAGGATGCGTATATAAAATATACTTACGGTGTCGGCAATTTCAAAGATACTGAAATGAGTAAAAGTATGCTGATCTATGATTTTGCGGATGAACTCTATACGGGAATAGGCTATAATCAGACGGAACCTTCTTATAATGAAATGTATGAAGGCTTATGTGCATACATTGAGGACAAAATAATATTTTTTAAGGCATACAACTATACCGAAAACGCTGAGCTTATGAACATAGATAGCGTTAAGCTCATAAGTGATGCCGATGTAGAAGAACTGATTGTTTCTGATAAGTATGATTATTCGGCTATTGATGTATCGGAATACAAAAACGGACTTTATAAAATCTGTATGGATGTTTCTTATGAGACATCAGATATTTCATATAGTTATTGCCTGTATTTTTATGTAAACGGCGATGAGGTTTATCTTTGTAAGTGTTCTTATGAATACGGCGGTGTTATCAACAAGCTTAGAAAACGGGCGGCGCTTGTTTCTGAAATGCTCGAAATGCATAACATTACCCCTGAAAACAGTCTTGATATAAGCGGGATGGCCTTTCCTTTCCATAGTGGCTACGGCGAGGACGCTCATAATCATACAGAAGATATTGTGGCTTTTTCTAAAACCCTTGTAAATGAGAACTGGACTGACGGGCATAAGGTTTTAGTATTTCATGATTGGATGACGGCCAATTTTGCTTACGATTTATATTCGTATGAGGTTTTAGATACCCAGAGATCCTATCATTTTGAGGAATACGGCGAAAAGTACTGTGTCTGGTGTACAGGTGTCGGTACTTGTTTTCACTTTACGAATATTTTTGCTATTATGTGCAGAGCCAACGGGATACCTTGTGTAACAGCTGATAATCCTGACCATACCTGGAATATTGTGTATGTAAACGGAGATTGGATCGAAATAGATATAACGATTGATGTCAAAAGAGCTGTATATGAGGATATGACTAAGATAGAGAATGCTGATGAGATTTATTCCTACATAGGATATAATATTTTCAATAACACTTCTGATATCGAATGCATAAATAAATGGTTGTGGACAATAGATGCGAGTTACGGAAGAAATGTCTGCACCCTCCATTCTTAATGGTGTAACAAAACCCTCCGTTACGAATATACTGTAAGAGTATTTTTGTAACAGGAGGGTATTTTTATGTGCGGTATAGCCGGCTGGGCAGATTTCAGAAACAGCCTTGAAAATAAGGGAGAGATAATGGAAAAAATGCGTGAAGCAATTTCACACAGAGGTCCCGACAGCTTCGGAGATTTTTCGGATACGAGCTGTCGCCTTTCTCATACAAGGCTTGCGGTAATTGACGTCGAAAACGGTAAACAGCCTATGAGCAGTGGTGCCTGTACGATAGTATATAACGGCGAGCTTTATAATACCGAAGACATAAGAGGAGAGCTTATGAAAAACGGCTGTTCCTTTTCAACGAAAAGCGATACGGAGGTTCTTTTAAAGGCGTATGTTATGTGGGGAGAAAAATGTCTCGAAAGGCTTAACGGCATATATGCCTTTGCGGTATGGAACAGCGTTGAGCAGACGCTTTTTATAGCCCGTGACAGAGTAGGTGTAAAGCCGTTTTTTTAATATGAATATGAGGGCGGAATAATTTTTGCTTCCGAAATAAAAGCCTTACTCGCAAATCCCTGTGTAAAGCCTGTAATTGACCGTGAAAGCATAGCTTCGGTTATGCTTCTGGGACCTGCAAGAAAAGGCGGATTCGGGGTATTCAAGGGTGTACGGGAGCTTTTGCCGGGCGAGTACGGAATTTTTACCGCTAAAGGTCTTAAAAAGCATACCTACTGGTCTTTAAAGGCGAAGCCACATACCGAAAGCCTTACGGATACAATAGGGCATCTACGTTATCTTCTTACGGACAGTATTAACCGCCAGCTTGTAAGCGACGTTCCCCTTTGTACATTCCTTTCGGGCGGACTTGATTCAAGCCTTATAAGTGCGGTTGTGTCAAAAAAATACAAGTCTGAGGGCAGGGTTCTTTCTACATATTCCGTAGATTACAAGGATAACAGAAAGAACTTTGTGGCAAGCTCCTTCCAGCCCGACGAGGACGCACCCTGGATAGTAAAAATGAGCAATTTTATCGGTTCTGAGCATAGGAATGTGGAGATAGATTCTCCTCTTCTCGCTGAAGCCCTTATCCCTTCGATGACTGCCCGTGACCTGCCCGGAATGGCGGATGTAGATAGTTCTCTTTATCTGTTTTGCGGAGAGGTGAAGAAGGATTTTACCGTTGCTCTTAGCGGTGAGTGTGCTGATGAGATTTTCGGCGGTTATCCCTGGTATCATAAGGAAGAACTGCTTTACGGCGAAGGCTTCCCCTGGTCGGGAGCAACAGCGGAGCGTTCGGCTCTTCTGAAAAATGGTATTTTAGGAGAAACAAAGCCCGAAGAATATGTAAGGGAAGCCGTAAAAATGACAACGGATAAGACCTCGTATCTTGACAGCGACAGCGATAGCGATAAGGCCGTCCGCCGTATGTTTATGCTTAACTTCTACTGGTTTATGCAGACACTTCTTGACCGTAAGGACAGATGCTCTATGGCACACGGACTCGAGGTAAGAGTGCCTTTCTGTGACCATAGGATTGCGGAGTATGCCTATAATATTCCTTGGGAGCTTAAAGCTCTCGGAGGCAGGGAAAAAGGGCTCGTACGCAAGGTTGCAGAGGAATTTCTGCCTTATGACGTGGTATGGAGAAAGAAATCTCCTTATCCGAAGACACATAACCCCGAATATATGCGTATTGTTTACGAATGGTTCAGAAAGCTTTACAACGAAAAGGAGTTCCGTCTTACCGAATTTCTCGATAAAAACAGCCTTTCAGAGCTTATCGCTTCGGAGGGAAAAAGCTTTTCGAAGAACTGGTACGGCCAGCTTATGACGACACCGCAAATGTTCGCTTATCTTATCCAGCTTGAGCTGTGGATGAGGAAATATAATGTTGAAATCGAGCTGTAATTGCTTGATTTTCGGGATGTATATGGTCTTTGGGAAACGGAAAAAACTTCATAGCGGTGCGGATTTTGCGTAAAAATATGCAATATGAGCTTTAAGTAAGAGAAAGCCTTAAATTCAACCAAAATAACCGCTTTAAATCAGTGAAATTTGGTACATTTTTTTCAGTTGAAGTATTGAAATCGGGGCAGAATAGTGTTATACTTTAGAAAAAGAGAGAGCAGGGAGAGTCAAAGGAAAGGACAGAAAAATGTATATCTTTGACAGCCACGTACACATTTACCCCGAAAAAATCGCCTCGAAAGCTTCGGATACAATAGGTAAATTTTACGATATAGTAATGGATTTTGACGGCACGGTAGGAATGCTTCTTAAGGAATGCGAAAAAGCGGGAATAACCCATTGTCTCGTGCATTCCGTAGCCACTACCCACGAGCAGGTACAGAAAATAAACGATTATATAGCTGAAAATGTAAGGGAGCATCCCGATAAATTCGTAGGCTTCGGTTCGCTTCATCCCTCTATGTCTGCCGAAGAGACAGACGAAGAGGTAAAGCGTATGATTTCCATCGGACTTAAGGGAATAAAGCTTCACCCCGATTTCCAGCACTTCGCAATAGACGATAAGCACGCAATGGAGATGTATGAGGCAATTGACGGCCGTCTTCCTCTTCTTTTCCATACGGGCGACACACGTTACAGCTACTCCAATCCTCACAGACTTGCGGCGGCGGCGAAACGCTTTCCCCGTCAGATGATGATAGGTGCACATTTCGGGGGATATACCGAGGTTGAAAACGCCCTTAAATGCCTGCCCGATTTAGAAAACGTATATGTTGATTCCAGCAGCTCCCTTGATTTTATTTCGCCCGAAAAGGCAAAAGAATGCGTAAGGGCATATACGGAAGACAAGATTTTCTTCGGCACGGATTATCCGATGTGGAGTGCGACAGATGAGCTTAAGAGAATAGACCGTCTCGACCTTTCCGAAACCGCAAGAGAAAAGATTTTTTATAAGAATATATGTAAGTTTCTTAACATTGAATTAGGATAAAAAACAGGCAGTCACAGACTGTCTGTTTTTTAGTAGGGGCGACTATTAGTTGCCCGGATCTGAGAGCGAAGAGATTTGAATGGATGAATGATGAAGGATGAATAATGAATGATTGAGGTGTCAGCTTCGCTGACGGATTTGAATATAATTTCAATGTATCGTAGGGGCGACCTGTGGTCGCCCGATTATTCTTTATCATAGCAAAAACATTCCGAAGCAAGCCTAACACCTAAGGCAAAGCCTATACCGAAAGCCTGTTCGGAGGCTCTCGTTTCGAGAGTTAAAACCTGTTCACGTACAAGGTCGGAAAAGCGCCTTCCGTCTTCTTTCGGCAACTTCTTATCCGCTTTTTCCAGATATTTAGACATCTCTTTTTCCGCCTCACTGCTTATTTTATCGTATCTCATAGACTCAAAGGCATTGATTTCGCCGTTGAATAAGTCGTTTATAACACTCATTATTATAAATTCCTCCGATAATTCTTGACGTTATTTTAATGATATGGTATAATTAAGAATTAAGATAAAGTCGGGGTTTTCCCGACTTTTGGTGTTTATTTGAGTATATCATAGAACACGATAAAAGTCAATGCTGTTTAACGCAAAATTTTAAACAAATAATTATCGGTGAACACGATATTTTTTGTTACTGTTGCAGAAGGGAATAAATATGCCAAGAAGTGAAGCACAAAAAAGAGCAGATAAAAAATATAATGAAAAAACCTATCATAGATATGCTGTCAACACACGAAAGGAATATATTCCAGTGATTGAGGAATATAAAGCTAAAAATGGTATCACAAGTGATAGCGGTATATTTAATGCGGCAATAAAATACTGCATCGAAAACAATATTGATTTAAAAAATGATAATTGACGTTGTTTTAATGATATGGTATAATTAAGAATTAAGATAAAGTCGGGTTTTTCCCGACTTTTGGTGTTTATTTGATTGTATCATAATATTACGATATAGTCAATAGCTGTTTTGAATAAAAATATCATAATATTATGTTATATTATGCGCAAATACAGGAGGACATAATGAGAAGCGAAGCACAGAAAAATGCTGATAAAAAATACCGATACAAAAAATTATCTGACGGTAGTAAAAAACAGATAAACGCTACTCTTGATATTTCGGACTACACGATGATAGATGATTTCTGCAAAGAAAACGATATAAGCAAAGCTTCATTAATTGTAAAAGCTATTAAATACTGCATCGAAAACAATATAGATTTAAAAAACGAAAAGTAGTTTCATTTATACAAGTAGTTACGATGTCGGCTTCCCAATAATGGGAAGCCTTGTTTTTTTACAAACTCATTTTCAAATCATTGCCAAGGTAATACCTCAATCCTTCATCCTTCATCTTTCATTATTCATCAAAAAACACCGCTTAACTATTGACTTTTTCCGAGATTTTGGTATAATAAAAGGGTATGCTTATTTAATTCTAAACAATACGAAAGGACAACTAAGACTATGAAATGGACAAGTCTTAACGATTTAAGAGAAAGCTATCTTAAATTCTTCGAAAGCAAAGGACATTTAAGAATGAATTCCGCTCCCCTCGTACCCCAGGGCGATAATTCCATTCTTTTAATCAATGCAGGTATGACACCCCTCAAGAAGTATTTCCAGGGTATCGAAACTCCTCCCTGTAAGAGAGTTACAACCTGTCAGAAATGTATAAGAACTCCCGACATCGAAAACGTAGGTAAGACAGCAAGACACGGTACTTACTTCGAAATGCTCGGTAACTTCTCCTTCGGCGATTACTTCAAGCACGAGGCTACAGCCTGGGCTTGGGAATATCTTACAAAGGTTCTCGAAATCGAGCCCGAAAAGCTCTGGGTAACAATCTATGAAGAGGACGATGAAGCAGGCGAAATCTGGGCAACAGAAGTTGGCGTTCCCCGCGACAGAATTATAAAGCTCGGCAAGAGCGAAAACTTCTGGGAACACGGAAGCGGTCCCTGTGGTCCCTGTTCCGAAATCCATTTCGACAGAGGCGAAAAGTACGGTCCTTTCGAAAGCTTTGAACAGGCAAGCGACTGTGACAGAATAATCGAAATCTGGAACAACGTATTTACACAGTTCGACAATGACGGCCACGGCAACTACACACAGTTTGCAACAAAGAATATCGATACAGGTATGGGTCTTGAAAGACTCGCTTGCGTAATGCAGGACGTTGACAATATGTTCGAGGTTGATACTATCCAGAACATTATAAAGCGTATCTGCTCCGTAGCAGGCAAGGCATACGGTGCTAACTATAAGGAAGACGTTTCTATCCGTGTTATTACCGACCACGCAAGAGCAACAACATTTATGGTAGGCGACGGTGTAAGACCCTCTAACGAAGGCAGAGGCTATGTTTTAAGACGTCTTTTAAGAAGAGCAGCAAGACACGGCAGACTTTTAGGCGTTACAAAGCCCTTCCTTACCGAAATCGTTGACCAGGTAATTTTAGAAAACAAGGACGCTTATCCCGAACTCGAGGAAAAGCGTGAATATATCATCAAGGTTATCGCTACTGAAGAAGAAAGCTTCAACCGTACCGTTGAAAAGGGCACACAGATGCTTAACGAGCTTATCGAAAAGCTCGGCGAAAACGGCGTATTAAGCGGGGATGACGCATTCAAGCTTCACGATACCTACGGCTTCCCCCTCGACCTTACAAAGGAAATCCTCGAAGAAAAGGGTCTTACTCTTGACGAAGAGAGATTTATGGAGCTTATGAAGGAACAGAAGCTTACAGCACGTGCTAACCAGGCATTCAAGGGCGGTTGGGACGACGCTGCCGCTGATGCTCTTTCGGGTATCAAGACAAAGTTCGTAGGCTACAGCGACCTTACAGCTGATACAAAGATTCTCGCTATGCTTAAGGACGGTGCAATTGCTGATACTGTTGACAGCGGCGATGTTGCCGTTGTTATCGAAACAACACCTTTCTATGCAGAAAGCGGCGGTCAGGTAGGCGATACAGGTACAATCGTAAACGGCGACAATGTTCTCCGTGTTTTAGATACAAAGAAGATTGGCGGCGGCCAGTTCGTATGCTACTGTACAGTTGAAACAGGTACATTTATGACAGGCGACGCTGTTACAGCTTCCGTTGATAAGGAAAAGAGAATGGCAACCGCAAGAAACCATACAGCAGCACACCTTTTACAGGCTGCACTCCGTAAGGTTCTCGGCGACCACGTTCACCAGGCAGGTTCTTACGTTGACCCCCAGAGATGCCGTTTCGACTTCTCTCATTTCAGTGCTGTAACTGCTGATGAGCTTGCTGAAATCGAAGCTATCGTAAACAGCGAGATTTTAGCTGCTGTTCCCGTAGTTACCGAAGAACTTCCTATCGAAGAAGCAAAGAAGAAGGGTGCTATGGCTCTCTTCGGCGAAAAGTACGGCGATGTTGTACGAGTAGTAAGCGTAACCGACGGCTGTTCAACTGAATTCTGCGGCGGTACACACCTTGATAATACTTCTAAGGCAGGTCTTTTCAAGATTATCTCCGAAACCTCTGTTGCTTCCGGTGTAAGACGTATCGAAGCAGTTACAGGTGCAGGTGTGCTTGAAGCTTTAGCTGAAGCTAAGAACACAGTTTCCGCTGCTGCCGAAGTACTTAAGATTGCTAACCCCAATATGCTTGTACAGCGTTGCGAAGCTCTCCAGAATGAGCTTTCCGACGCTAAGAAGGAAATCGATAAGCTCCAGCGTCAGATTTCTGCTGCTGTAATGGCAGACGTAACAGGCGGAGCTTCCGAAATAAACGGCATCAAGGTATTCTCTGCTGTTCTCGCTGGAACCGTAGGCGACGGCTTACGTAAGGCAGGCGACGACCTTAAGTCCAAGAACGACAGCTTTATTGCTGTTCTTGCCGGCCACGCTGACGGCAAGGGCAACTTCCTCTGTATCTGCAGCAAGGAAGCTGTTGAAAAGGGTGCAAACGCCGGTCAGATAGTAAGACAGATTGCCGCAATTGCAGGCGGTAAGGGCGGCGGTAAGGCAGACAGTGCTATGGCAGGTATTGCTGATATCTCTAAGATAGACGAAGCACTTGCAGCACTGGACGGTATCGTTACAGAAATGTTAAAGTAAAATAAAAAACATAGGCTCCGTTCTCTATAACGGTGAGTTGATTTCCGTTATAAGAGAACAGGGTTGAATATACAAATTACGAGGTATAAAAATGGACTGCTTATTCTGTAAAATTATTTCGGGCGACATTCCTTCACAGAAGGTTTATGAAAGCGAAACGGTTTTAGCTTTTAAGGACATTAACCCCCAGGCTCCCGTTCATATCCTTATTATCCCGAAAATCCACATCGAAAGCCTTGCGGAGATAACCGAAGATACTGTCGGCGTAACAGCGGAAATTATGCTCGTTGCTCGTCAGCTCGCACAGGAATTCAATCTCGGTAACGGCTACCGTGTTATAACAAATATCGGCGATGACGGCGGTCAGACTGTTCATCATCTCCATTTCCATCTTCTCGGCGGAAAGAAGCTCACAGAGCAGATGTGCTGATTCAGTCAGATGAGTGGTACGACAAAGCACAAATATGTTGCGTTCGGGTTTATATACTTGTTCGCACTTATTTGTGCTTATTTTTTAAGCAGTTTGCTATGCTTTATGGTGTTTATCCTGTTGGGTATAGTCTTTATTTTTTGCCTTAATAAAAGTACGGACATAAAGCTTTATTGTACCTTTATAGGCGTTGCTTTTCTTGTTTCGGGACTTCATAAAACGGTTATAGCTGAAAGAAGCGAGAGCCTTATAGGCAAAGAGGGAATAGTAAAGGGCATAGTTACAGACGTAAAAATTCCCGATAATGATACGGTTATGATAGAAATTTCGGGAAGCTGTAACGATATTCCCGTAAAAATTGCAGTCTTTACCACAGATATAGGTATATCGCACGGAAACCGCATAGAGATACCTGTTTCTTTTTCCGAACTGAAGAACAGTGCGGTATTCAACGAGCAGTTTTACTATTACTCAAAAGGCATTTTCCTTCGTGGCTATGCCACAGGGGATATAGCTGTAGCAGAAAAAGGGTTTTCCCTAAGAGGAATTATTGCGGATATAAACAAAGCCTTTAAAACGAGGATAGAAAACGTCTTTCCCGATGAACGGGGCGGACTTATAAAAGCTGTACTTTTCGGAGATAAGTCGGGGCTTTCGCCTTTGCTTTCCGAAAGTATAAGGCGTTCGGGAATAGCACATCTTACTGCTGTTTCGGGTATGCATCTTTCTCTTATGATTCATATAGCGGTATGCTTTATAAAGCTGTTTTTCCGAAAAAGAAATGTTTTCGTCCCCGTAATTTCTGCCCTGTTTTCTTTAATTCTGATGCTTTTCTTCGGAATGACTGCTTCTGTAATGCGTTCGGGGATAATGATGATTATATTTTACGGCTCGTCTCTTCTGAAAAGAAAATCCGTAACATTCAACTCCTTAAGCACAGCACTTCTCATAATCCTGCTTTTTGACCCGACAGCCTGTATGGATACAGGACTCTGGCTTTCGGTACTGGGAACCCTCGGAGTCGGGGTAGCTTCTCCTCTTGTTATAAGAAAGCTTCGGATACCGAGGAGGAAAAAGGTATTAAGAACGCTTATCCCGTCATTATGTGCCTTTATGCTTACAATGCCTGTGGGAGCCTTTTGCTTCGGCGGTATGTCAATTGTTTCGGCTGTTACAGGTCTTTTGGTTCAGCCCCTATTTACGGTTATACTTATAACTGTTCCCCTCGGGTTACTGTTTCCGTTTCTTTCGATTCTGCTGTTCTTCGTAGGCGGAGTGTCAGCTTATATATTCAACTGTATAACCTTAGCTTTCGGCGGTCTTTCGTTTTCGTATTTTGAAGCGGATAAAGGCAGTACAGCGGTGTTTCTTGCACTGACGATTTTCGTTACAGCCTTATCCTGTGTTCCGAAAATAAGGCTGAGGCGTATAGTAAGCGTATTTATAGCAGGTTTCACGGCATTTATTACAGCATTGTCACTTACAGAATACATACAACTTGGAAATACGATTATTAAGGTTTATTCAGATGGCGAAAACGGATTAATAAAAGTAAAAACTATGAAAGGAACAGCAATTTATGCTGTTTCGGATAATATAAAAACTTCTGATATGACAGAAAAATACGCTCTCGGAGAAAAGCTCTGCTTTATATGTATAGCTTCGGGAGACGGCAATAACAGATACATAAAAGAAGAAAGGTATGATTGTGCCGTTCATCTTCCCGATAACGGCAATATGACCTACGATATCGGCGGGGAATATTTTGTTGATATAATTGACGGAGAAATAATCCTCGGCATAGACGGTGTTACGATAGGTCTCTTAAATATTGAAAACAACATTGATTGTGATATTGAAATACTCGGCGGATACAGAAAGAATTATACTGCCGATGGAAATTATGCAACCATTTTATGTGATAAAAAGTTTTATAATTGCGGAGATTCTGTAAATGCTTATTATAGCAATACGGAAATTATTATAAAGAAAGACGGAAAATTCGCGGTTATATCGGAGTAAAGGAGGTTAAAGCCTATGGTTATGACAGAAGAAAAGCTCAGTGCTTCCATAAAGGGAAACCGTATTTCGAGGGTATATTATCTCTACGGAAAAGAGCCCTTTCTCGTAAAGACATACGTTGATAAAATCATAAAGAAAACGGTAGGCGACGACCCTCTTGATTTTAATTTAATACGTGTAAACGGTGCTCCCGAAATAGGTATTTTTAACGATTATATTGACGGGCTCCCTGTATTTGCGGATATGAAAGCGGTAGTAATAAATGATATAGATGCGGAAAAGATAGATAAAAAGGACTTCGAAGCCTATATCGACGCAATAAGGAACATTCCCGAAACAACTGTCCTTATTTTTAATATTACAGGCTTCCAGCCCGACGAACAGAAAGAACAGACAAAAGAGCTCATCTCTGCTGTAAGCGAAGCAGGCACAGTATGTAAGCTTGACGGAATATCGCCGTCAAAGATAGCAGGACTTGTTGTAAAGAAAGCCGGTAAGGCGGGTATTGTCATTTCCGGCGAGGACGCTATGTTTTTAAGCGAGCGTGTTCTTTGCAATATGACCCTTGTAAGTGCGGAAACGGAAAAGCTTATAAACTATGTAGGCACAGGGGGAGTTATTACCCGTGAGGTTATTGAAAGCCTCGTACCGAAGCATCTCGATACAAGCGTCTATGAGCTTGCGACAGCGATAAATTCCGGAAAAAGAAGCGAGGCCTTCCGCATACTCGACGACCTTTTTGCCGAAAGGACAGACCCGCTCCACATTCTTAATTCTCTTATCTCTGCATATCTCGATTTCTATCGTGCGAAGCTCGGAAAGATTACGGGAGCTTTACCGTCACAGGTCGCTTCACAGTTCGGATATGCAAAAAACCGTGAGGGCGTTGTAAGCAGGGCGATGAACTCTGTTTCAAAGCTTCGTGTCGATTACCTCAGAAATACGCTTTATATACTGAGCGATGCGGATAAGAGAATGAAGTCCTCGGGACTTGACGTAAGGACGATACTCGAAGAAACTATAACAAGACTTTTCGAGGCAGGAGATAAAAAATATGTCTGAAAAAAAGCTTGTTCTGAAACAACCTGTAATAGTTGAGGGAAAATACGATAAAATAAAGCTTGAGAGCGTTATAGAGGGGCTTATTATAACCACAGACGGCTTCCGTATTTATAAGGATAAGGAGAAAATGAGCCTTATACGTGCTTTTGCCGAAACGGCAGGCGTAATAATCCTTACCGACAGCGACGGAGCGGGCTTTCAGATAAGAAACCATCTTAAAGGCTCAATAAAGGGCGGAAAGATATATAACGTATATATACCCGATATTTTCGGCAAGGAAAAACGCAAGGAGAAGCCCTCGAAAGAGGGAAAGCTCGGCGTAGAGGGAATAGATACGGAGATTTTACGAAAGGCTTTCGAGGAAGCAGGTATCTTTTCCGATAATAACGTAAGCGAACCCTGGCTTACGAAAGCGGATATGCTTGATGACGGGCTTATCGGCTCGGAAAAAAGCAGTATGCTCAGAAAGAAGCTTTTAAAAAGCTTCGGACTTCCCGAACGGTTAAGTACTTCGGCACTTTCAGAGGTTCTGAACCGTCTTTATACCCGTGAGGAATACGAAAAAAAATTAAAAGAAGTAAAAGAGGACGAATAAATGGTATTTTCGAGCGTAGTATTTATATTCTTATTCTTTGTGCTGTCAATGATACTTTATTATGCAGTACCTTTTAAACTTAAGAATTTTATCATACTTATATGCGGACTTGTATTCTATGCCTGGGGCGAGCCGAAGTATGTTGTTGTAATGCTTATATCTACCCTTATCGACTATTTGGCGGGGCTTGTTATCCATAGATATAACGACAATATCGTAATAAAGCGTATAGCACTTATTACGTCACTGGTTATGAACCTTTCGCTTTTAGGTGTTTTCAAGTACAGCGACTTTATCTTCGGAAGCATAAATGACATTTTCGGACTTTCCCTCGAAAATCCGTTCCTTGATATTACGAACAATGTAAGTGCTTTTGTTTTTGGTGCGAAGCCCGAAAGCTATCTGCCTTTACCTATCGGTATAAGCTTCTTTACCTTCCAGTCTATGTCCTATACGATAGATATGTATCTCGGAAAAATAAAGGTACAGAAAAATCCTATATCCTTTGCTGCCTTCGTAACTCTTTTCCCACAGATTGTTGCAGGTCCTATCGTACGTTATGATGATGTAGCTTCTGAACTGGACAGCAGAAAGATTGACCTCAACATCATTTATGACGGTATAGTAAGATTTATCACAGGTCTCGGAAAAAAGGTAATTATTGCTAACGGTATAGGTCAGCTCTGGAACGAGGCGTTTGCCCTTATGGGTCCCGAAATGTCCGTTCTTACTGCCTGGCTCGGTATAATCGGATATACCTTACAGATTTATTTTGACTTCTCGGGATATTCCGATATGGCTATTGGTCTCGGTAAGATGATGGGCTTTAATTTCCCCGAAAACTTCGATTATCCTTATCTCTCGAAGAGTATAAGCGAATTCTGGAGACGCTGGCATATGACCCTTGGCGGATGGTTCAAGAGCTATGTGTATTTCCCTCTTGGCGGTAACAGAAAGGGTACAGGAAGAACTGTATTCAACCTCGCTGTAGTATGGGTTCTTACAGGTATCTGGCACGGTGCAAGCTGGAACTTTATCCTCTGGGGTACTCTTTACGGCGTATTTATAATTGCTGAAAAGCTTTTCCTCGGAAAGCTTCTCGAAAAGCTTCCTACGGCTGTACGCTGGCTTTATACAATGCTTCTCGTAGTGCTTGGCTGGGTACTTTTCGTAACTCCCGACCTTCCTACCGCATTCAGCTATATGGGAACAATGTTCGGAAGCACAGGAATACTTGCAGACAGCAGAGCTTTATATCTTCTTCTTAACTACGGCGTTATGCTTATCCTCGGTATCTTCGCAAGCACAGACGCGTGGAAGATAATCGTAGAAAAGGCGAACGAAAAGATGCCTGTAGCGGTAAACTGGATTACACCCGTAGTAAAGATGGCAGTATTTGTGCTTTGTATAGCTTACCTTGCAGATGCAACCTATAACCCGTTCTTATACTTCAATTTCTAAGGAGGATGCCGTAATGAAAGAAAAACTTCATAAGATTTTACTCGTATCGGTATTTTTCCTGTTTTTACTGATTGTACCGATTTTAACATTCATAAACCTACCCGAAGAGGAAAGACCTTTCTCTGAAAACGAAAACAGATACCTCGAAAAATTCCCCGAAATATCCTTTGAAACCTATGTTGATAAGTCCGCTATGACAGGCTTCGAAAAATGGTTTGCGGACAGGTTTTATGGCCGTGAAAGCTGGATAAAGCTTAAGAACGGAACCGAACGCTTTATCGGAAAAACAGAGGTAAACGGAATATTTACCGAGGATGACCGTATGATGCAGGTCTGGAAGGGCTTTGACAGCGGATTTATCGATAAGAATATCGAAGCGGTAAACGCTTTTACCGAAAAGAATTCCGATATTCCTGTTTACTTTATGCTTGCTCCTACGTCACAGGAGATATATTCCTATCTTCTCCCCGATTGTACTCCTATCGGAAGCCAGACCGAAATGAACAATTACTGTAAAGAACGTCTCGAGTGCCAGGTAATCGATATATTCCCGGCTATGAAAGCTCATAGCGACGAGTATATCTACTACCGCACCGACCACCACTGGACATCCTACGGAGCTTATATAGCCTACTGTGAAGCGTCGAAACAGCTGGGCTTCCAGGCTACTCCTCTTTCAGCCTTCAATATCGAACACGCAAGCACAGATTTCAGAGGCACTCTTTATTCAAAGACCCTCGACGACAGCGTTACACCCGATATTATTGACTATTACCATTTCAACGGCAAAACAAACGGCTTAAAGCTTACAATAAACGACGGTATGTCCGAAAAGGAATATGACAGCCTTTATTTCCGTGAATACCTTGAGGTTAAGGATAAGTATTCGTCCTTTATGGGAACAAACTCTCCTCTTATGACAATAACCTCGGACGAAAACCCCAACGGCCAGTCTATCCTTATCTTTAAGGACAGCTACGCACATTCATTTATCCCGTTCCTCACCAACCATTACAGCAATATCACGATTCTTGATATGCGTTATATCAATGCGGGATACAGCAGTCTTGTGGATATTGAAGAATTCGACAGCGTGCTTATTCTTTATAATTCAATTACTTTCAGCGAGGATACAGGCATAAGAAAATTAAGAATAGGATAACTTTAAAGAGCAGATTTTATATCTGCTCTTTTTGGTATTCTGAGCGAAATAAAAGACAGTATAAAAATGGGAAATAATCGACATTATACGAGTTTTTTGGTTTAAAAACGGGAATGTAAGAAAAATTTACATTGACCGAATTTGTTTTTATAGAGCAGTAAGAAAAAATAAATGGTATTTTACGGGAAATAATGTAAAAACACCCTTATGATATAAAAAGCGTTATTATTGAATGATTCGATTTTATATGCTAAAATAGAAAAACGGAAAACGAGATTTTTCCGTATAAACAACTTGGAGGATTTAAAAAATGACAGAAAGAACAGAAACAAACAACAGAAAATTAAAGGTGCTTATCGGCGACGACAGCTCCGACCAGGGACTTACCTGGGCAAGTCTTCTTAAGAATGAAGACCTTTTCGCCGTAACACGCCAGAAAAACGGCCGTGTTATCCTCGATTCCATAAGGAACGATATGCCCGATTTTCTTGTCCTTGACGCAAAGATGCCCGAAATGGACGCTGTTGAGGTTATGACGGCTATTAAAAAGGAAGAGCTTAAAAAGCCTATGGTAATAGTAGTTGCGAACCATAATTCCCCACAGCTCGAAAAAGAGGTTATGGACGCGGGAGCAAGCTATTTTATGGTAAGACCCTTTGAGCCTAAGGCTTTGGTTAAAAAGGTTATTTCCCTTCGTAACTTTAAAGCAGGTAACTTCGCTAAGACAGACAGCGGAAATCCCCTTGTAAATATCGAATATGTTGTAACGGATATAATTCACCAGATAGGTATTCCCGCACATATAAAGGGCTATCATTATTTAAGAACAGCAATAATTCTTTCTATAAACGACGATGAGATGATAAACTGTGTTACAAAGCTTCTTTATCCTACGGTAGCAGAAAAATACAATACAACCTCCTCCCGTGTTGAGAGAGCAATCCGCCACGCTATTGAGATAGCCTGGGACAGAGGAGATGTTGACGTTTTAAACGGTATCTTCGGCTACACCGTAAGAAATTCGAGAGGAAAGCCTACAAATTCCGAATTTGTGGCACTTATTGCCGATAAGCTCAGACTACAGTACTTCCCCCGTGTTGAAGTCTGATAAATAAAAATCTGCTCCTGTTATTTTCCGAAAACAGGGGCAGATTTTATTAAAAAGAGGTTTTTACTATTTTTACGCTGTTTTTTAATTGACTTTTACGCTCTTGTATGTTATACTCAAAAAAACCGTGGGATTGGACGGACAGGCTTTATGAACGATATTTATATAAAAGAGGGCGAAAAAAGAGAATTAAAAATCTCTCCCTTCGGAATATACATAAACCAGGCAGGCTATTCTCCCTTAAGCACAAAGATAGCCGTAATGCCTTTTGAGTGCAGTGATTTTGCTGTTGTAAACGAAAAGGGCGAAGAGGTTTTTAACGGAAAAACCGACAATTTCGGCTACGATAAAAATTCAGGCGATTATATTTATAAAGCAGATTTCTCTTCCTTTTCCGAAAAGGGAAGCTTTCGCATAAAAGCAGGCGGAAAAAGCTCTGCCTTATTCGCTGTAGGCGAGGATGCTTACGAGCCTGTGCTTAAAAGCGTTTTAAAGGCGTTTTATTATCTTAGGTGCGGTTCGGGTCTTTCGGAAAAGTATGCAGGAGTATATAAGCACGCTGAATGTCATAATTCTACCGCATATCTCTGGGGAGACGAAAGCGTAACCAAGGATGTAAGCGGAGGCTGGCACGATGCAGGAGATTACGGAAGATACGTAACAGCAGGTGCCTGTGCCTTGGCTCATCTTTTGTTTGGGTTTGAGCTTTTCGGCGGTCTTAAAAATACAGTTTTTGATATTCCCGAAAGCGGTAACGGTATTCCCGATATACTTAACGAGTGCCGTGTTGAGCTGGAATGGATGATAAAGATGCAGAGGGAAGACGGAGGCGTTTATCATAAAGCAACCACAGCCTTACACGCTCCTTTTGTTATGCCTGAAGACGATAAGGCGAAAATGTATCTTTTCCCTGTTTCCTCTATGGCTGTTGCGGACGCATCGGCAGTTTTTGCACTTGCAAGCCGTATCTATGAACCCTATGACAAGGCTTTTTCAGATAAATTAAGAGAATGTGCGGAGCGTTCTTACGGCTGGCTTAAGGCTAATCCCGATTTTATCGGCTTCAGAAATCCCGAGGGCTGTAACACAGGCGGTTACGGAGAATGGGAAGACCGCTCAAATCGTTTCTGGGCGTCCTGTGAGCTTTACGCTCTTACAGGGGACGAGGCTTATCATAAGGATTTAAAGGCTCTTATAAATGAAGATTTTTCCCTTTCGGGACTTGGGTATGTTGATGTAGGCGGTTTCGGCTCTCTTTCGTATATCCTTTCCACAAGGAATAAGGACAAGGCTATAGAGGAAAAAATGACCTCTGCATTTATGGAAAATGCGGATTGGCTTAGGAAAATCGCTGACAGCTGTGGCTACGGCGTAGCTATGGACGAGGGTCATTACCACTGGGGCAGTAATATGACTGCTATGAAGAATGCAATGATATTTATTATTGCCGACAGGTTATCTGGCGAAAATAAATACCGTCCTTATGTCGAACGTCTTTATGATTATCTTATGGGACTTAACGCTTTAGGAATAAGCTATGTTACAGGATGTGGCGAATACCGCTGTAATTATCCCCATTTACGTCCTGCACACGCTGACGGAATTGAAGAATGTATTCCGGGAATGGTAAGCGGAGGGCCTAACCGTACCCCCGGCGACCACGATGCGAAAATACTTATCCTCGAAGGCACACCGCCTATGAAATGCTATGCGGATGAGGCAGGCTGTTACTCTCTCAACGAGATAACAATATACTGGAATTCTCCCACAGCCTTTGTGCTCTCGTATCTTAACGAAAAATAATTATGCAACCTTTTCCTTTTCTGACAGGTTTTATTTATAAAGAGAGGAAAGGGTTGTTTTTATGAAACGAAAGCTTTTAATAATAATATCAGCCGTTATATTCTGCCTTGCCCTTTGCGGTTGCAGGCATACGGAAGCAGAGGTTATTTACGAGCCGATTTACGCGACGGGCGGACCCTGGGATGAGCCCGTATATACTATCGGAACCTCGAGACCCGAAAAGATTGTAATAATAGAAGAAATCGGAGGTCTGGAATGAAAAAACGTTTGTTTGTGCTGATGCTTTGCCTTGTGCTTATAAATACATTGTTTTCTGTTACTGCCTGTGCAGACACAGGTCCTAAGCCCTCGGTACAGATTGATTTTATAAATATGGACGATGAGGAATGCTACGGCACGCTCCTTTCCTACAGGGACGGCACAGGCCCCGCGTCAGCCTGGGATGGTACGGAAGAGGGAATACGATGCTGGGATGAAACAAGGGATATATGGGAGGCTTTCGTTAACTTTAAGGATACGGACGGCTACTATTATCTCCAACAGCACTGGGATGTAGGAGAGACGAAAAGTCTCAACTGGACATACTATCCGCCCGACCCTTTTAAAATACTGCTTTATTATCCGAAAACAGGGGAATATGTTGTAAGCGGAATATACGAGCGGTATGCTTTCGACAGTTATTTTACAGTTGATATGAGCGGTAAGGATAATGCTGATTTTGTTCTTACAGCGGTAAAGAGCTATAATCTTACAGGGGAAGTCTTAAGCTTTTTCTGCCGTGTGATACTTACGATATTTATAGAGATAGTTATTGCTCTTATATTTGGTTTCAGAACGAAGAAACAGCTTATTCTCATACTTCTGACCAATGCCCTTACACAGGTAATTCTTAATATTCTCGTAAGCATAATCGGCTTTAACGAAGGAGAATATGTGTTTGTTGCATTCTATTTCCTTTTTGAGATAATAGTATTTGCGATTGAGGGAGCAGTATATTCGGTTATGCTTAAGAGATATACCGAAAAGCCCGTTGGAAGAATAAAGCCTGTCTTATATGCATTGGTAGCGAACTTTGCGTCATTTATAGCAGGAGTTTTTATAGAAAGAATTATACCGGAAATGTTCTGAAAAAAGTCTTTTCTCTAAAAAATCCGAGCGAAGCGAGTATATAAATTTTCGGTCAACCCTTTTTTTAAAAGGGTTGTCGGGGGTAAGGGGCGGAAGCCCCAAAGATTGTGAATACTTCGCTAAGCTTAAAAGCATGATTTATCGACAATCTGAAAGAACGGCAGAAATGCCGTTCTCTTTTTATATTACTCGTATCCGGATGCTTGTTGAAAATTATATTTTAAATCTGTGCCGAAGGCACACCACAACTATTCACTATTCACTTTTCGCTATTCACTAATAAAAGGTTGACATTTCTGTAAAAATGCGGTATAATATGAAAATGAAAATCAATTTCAAATTCGGAGTATAAATTTATGGGATATAAAACGAAACAGGGCGGATTAATTTTTGGGCTTCTCGAAAAATATTCCGACCGCCACCTTACCGCTGAAGAAATATGCGGTATGCTTAAAGCGGAGGGTACCTCCGTCGGCACGGCTACGGTTTACAGAAACCTTGAAAAGCTCGTTTCCGAGGGTAAGGTAAGACGCTACCGCTTGGAAGAAGGTGAAAGTGCCTGTTACCAGTATATGGGCGATGTGGAATGCCACGAGCATTTTCATCTTAAATGTATAAACTGTGGTGTTGTGATACACCTTGAATGCGACTATCTCGACGAAATAAACGGCCACCTTTTAGAGCATCACGGTTTTAACCTTGACCGTACAAAAATAGTACTCTACGGTGAGTGTGCGGAATGTAGAAAGGGGCGTAGAAATGAAGCTGATTGAGTGCAAGAGCCTTTGTATGAAATACGAGGGAGTAAGTGCTTTCGAGGGAGTAAGCTTTGACCTTGATGAAGGAGATTTTCTCTGTATCGTAGGCGAAAACGGTTCGGGTAAATCTACTCTTATAAAAGGGCTCCTCGGCTTAAAGCAGTACAGCTCGGGAAGTATCGTTTTCAACGGCGTAAAACAGCGTGAAATCGGCTATCTGCCACAGCAGACCCCTGCACAGAAGGATTTCCCCGCTACTGTAAAAGAGGTAGTTATATCGGGCTGTCTTAACCGTAACGGCTTAACCCCTTTTTACTCAAAGAACAGTAAAAAGCGTGCCTCGGAGATGATGAGCCTTATGAAGATAGAGGATTTATCGGATAAAAGCTATCGTGGACTTTCGGGCGGACAACAGCAGAGAGTTCTTTTAGCACGTGCTTTATGTGCGACAGAGAAGCTTCTGCTTCTCGACGAGCCTGTATCGGGTCTTGACCCTATGGTAACGGCGGAAATGTACGAAGCAATCCGAAGCCTTAACCGTGAAAAAGGCGTTACGGTAATAATGGTCTCCCACGATATCCATAACGCTCTCCACTGTGGTAATAAAATGCTTCATATGGCACAGGGAAGATACTTCTTCGGCACAAAGGAAGAGTATAAGAAAATTCCCGAATTCAAGGCTATGGCAGGAGGTTGTCTTTCTGATGAGTGAGCTTATTCATATTTTCAGCTACAGCTTTATGCTAAGGGCGTTGATAGTGGGAGTGCTTGTTGCGTTGTGTGCGGCATTACTCGGCACAAGCCTTGTGCTTAAGCGTTATTCGATGATAGGCGACGGACTTTCACACGTAGGCTACGGTGCTTTCGCAATAGCCGCCGCCGCAAATCTCACCCCTCTTTATGTAGCAATTCCTACGGTTATCATAGCCGCTTTCTTTCTCCTTCGTTTAAGCAGGAGCAGTAAAATAAACGGCGACAGTGCTATTGCTATTCTTTCCAGCAGTGCACTTGCTATAGGAATGATAGTTCTTTCCGTAACAAAGGTTTCGATTGACGTAAACAGCTATATGTTCGGAAGTATTCTCGCACTTACGGATAATGACGTTATTATTTCGGCAATATGTTCGGTTATCGTTTGCGTAATGTATCTTGTGTTTTACCACAGAATATTCGCTGTAACCTTTGACGAAAGCTTTTCTAGTGCCACAGGAATACGTTCGGGTATCTATAATACTCTTATCGCTGTACTTACGGCAATAATTATCGTTGTGGGAATGCGACTTATGGGTGCATTGCTTATTTCGAGCCTTATGATATCCCCGTCCCTTACCTCTATGCGTCTGTGCAAGAGCTTCAGAGGCGTTACGATATGTTCGGTAGCAGTATCTGTGTTCTGCTTTACAGCTGGGCTTATACTTTCATACTATATTGATATTCCTACGGGAGCAGGCATAGTTGTACTTAATCTTATATGTTTTCTTATCTCCGCACTTATCGGTAAGATTACGAAGAGGAACGAATAATTACTCCTTTTTTCTTCTATATCTTTCCATAGCTAAATTTTCAAGTTCATTACAGGATGGAAGAGAGGATTTTAAAAAACTATTATTCGGACTTTGCGGATAAGAATTATTGTTATTATTCTTTTTATTGTATTTATTAAATTGTGACGGTTTGTTTTCGGCTTCTGTACGTGTATCGGACGGCGAGTGGACGGAAGAAACGTAATCATCATAGCATTTAAGCGTTATTATCGTAAAATCAGCGGTCGCTTTGCGTTCGATAAGACCTCGTTTTTCGAGGCGTGTGAGAACGTCGGAAACAGTGGTTTTCGGCATCATAAGTTCTTCGGAAAGTCTTATGAGCGAGGTGACACGCTGACCTCTCATTATTTCGGTATCGTGCCATTTTACGTTTTCGTAATTTGCTGTAAGTATAAGATGATAGAGTATAAGTGTGGCACGTAAATCATCATACCATCCGTATCCTGTTATTTTTCTGTTGACGGGGACAAAACCTGTATCAAGCATATTTTTTTCCTTTCTTATTGTTTTTCTGTACATTAATCATAGCACAAGGGATTTATGACATACAATGACATACCCGTGACAAATAATGACATTTTTACAGTTAAAAGAAAAATAAAAAGGCAGTGAATTCCACTGCCTTTTATTTTGTTAATAAATTTTAAATTTATGAAATGCGAGCCGTTCACGAGTATTTGGGGCTGCCACCCCTTGCCCCGCCAACCCTTTTGCAAAAGGATTGACCGAAAAATTTACTTGCCCGCTTCGCTTGGATTTCAGAGAAAAAACTTTTAATTATAATTCAGAAAGCTCCTCAAAGGTCTTCTTCATAGCGGGATAAAGCTTAGTATAGAAGCGGTAAACCTTTTCGTACTTTTCGGAATTTTCCTTGATAGGTTCCTGTACCTTATCAGCGGAAATAACTGCCTTACAAGCTTCGGGAACACTGCTGTAAATGCCTGCACCTACTGCTGCGAGAAGAGCAACGCCGAGAGCGGGGCCTTCCTTGTTCTGTGTAGTCTTTACAGGGCATTCGTAAAGGTCGGCAAGCATCTGTCTCCATAAGGGAGAGGTACCGCCGCCGCCGCAAGCCATCATATCGCTTACGTTTATATTCATTTCACGGATAACCTCAACACAGTCACGGAGAGAGTAGGAAACGCCTTCCATAACTGCACGGAGCATATCACGCTTCTTGTGCATAGTTGAAAGACCAACGAAAGCGCCTCTTGCGTTAGGGTCAAGGTGAGGTGTACGCTCGCCGTTAAGATAGGGCATATAAAGAAGCTTGTTCGCACCGATCGGAACCTCCATAGCTGCCTTATCCATTAAGTAATAGGGGTCAACGCCCATATTTATCGCTGTTTCAAGCTCGCCCCAGCAAAGATTGTCTCTGAACCATTTAAGAGAAAGACCAGCACTCTGTGTAACGCCCATAACGTGCCAGCAGCCGGGAACTGCACAGCAGAATGTATGTACTCTGCCCTTTTTATCAATAGAGATATCGGAAGTATGTGCAAATACTACACCGCTGGAGCCGATAGTTGTAAATGCCTTACCGTCTTCAACTACGCCTGTGCCTACTGCTGCAGCGGCATTGTCGCCTGCACCGCCGACAACGGGAGTGCCTGCCTTAAGACCTGTCATTTCAGCAACCTTAGCGGTAATTTCACCTGTGATTTCGGGGCTCTCGTAAACCTTAGGAAGAAGAGCCTTGTCGATGCCGAGCTTTTCGAGAACTTCATCAGACCAGCAGCGTCTCGGAATATCTAAAAGCTGCATACCCGAAGCGTCGCTTACTTCTGTAGCGTATTCGCCTGTGAGCATAAAGCGGATATAGTCCTTAGGGAGAAGAATATGACGGCATTTTTCATAGTTTTCGGGCTCGTTGTTCTTTACCCACATTATTTTAGCGGCAGTAAAGCCTGTGATAGCGGGGTTTGCGGTAATATCGATAAGGCGGTCAGCACCAACCTTTTCGGTAATCTCAACTACTTCCTTGCCTGTTCTCTGGTCACACCAGATAATACTGTTTCTTATAACCTTGTTGTCGCCGTCGAGCATAACAAGACCGTGCATCTGGCCCGAGAGACCGATGCCCTTTATATCATCGGCAGGTACACCGCTTTCCTTTACAACATCAGAAATGCTTCCGACAACAGCGTTCCACCAATCGTGGGGGTCCTGTTCGGCATAGCCGTTCTGGGGGGTATAGAGGGGATATTCATAGGTTGCGGAGGAGATGGGGGTTCCGTCTTCGCTGAAAAGTACGGTTTTTGTACCCGATGTTCCGATATCAACGCCTAAAATATAAGACATAGCAGTAAATTCCTTTCGTTTTTTCATTTATCAATCGTTTTGTTCTGAAAACGATTTCTTAAAGTAATTATACTATGTGAATGACTATTTGTCAAGGGAAATTTATGCAGAATGCACAGGTTATTTTCCTGTAATTGTTGACAGAATATGTAAATATAAGTATAATTATATTATAAAGAGGAAAGGAAATTAATAAAATGAAAAAAATAATTGCTTTATTTATTACAGCCCTTACCGCTCTCATTCTTACAGCTTCGGTATCTGCTGAGGCATATTTTGAAGAATTGAACTGGACATACGCTGTAAAAATTGACGGCACAGCGGTTCTTACAGGATACAGCGGTTTTTTACAGGGCGACGTTGAGCTTCCCTCGGAAATTGATGGATATAAGGTTACGGAAATTGATGAATACTGCTTTAAGGATGACCTTGCTTCGTTCAGCGTTACTATTCCCGGCACAATAAAAACTATCCCCGACAGTGCCTTTGCAGGCTGTTACGGGCTTTATGAGGTCGTTTTTTCCGATGGTGTTGAGGTTATAGAAAGCTATGCTTTCCGTGACTGCTACGGATTAGAGAAAATAAGCTTTTCGGACAGTATAAGGATTATAGAAGATTACGCCTTTACGGAATGTTCTTCTTTAGAGGAAATAAAGCTTCCCGATAATCTGAGAGATATGGGAGAGGGCGTTTTTTCTTACTGTACAAGCCTTAAAAGTGCCGACCTCGGAAACGGTATTGAGGAAATAAAAATGTACGCCTTCTATAATTGCTCCGAACTAGAAGAGGTCGTTATAAGAAAGAGCGTAAGAAGAATACGCTATAATTCCTTTGACGATTGCGACTCTCTTGCCCGTGTTTATTACGGCGGTACACGTTCCGAATGGAGAGATATCGTTCCGGGCAGTGCGGAGGAGCTTGATGACGCTTACATAATTTTTAACGTAACCGACGAAACTCTTGAAGAGCTTTATCATAAAAAGCCCGATAAGAGCACAGAATATCTTATGATAGCCGTGTATGCGGTTGTGGTTGTTGCACTTGTAGCTGTGGTGCTTATAATTCTTTTCAGAAGAAAAACTATATGTCCCGATTGCGGAGCAGTCCCCTCCAAGGGCGAAAAATTCTGTGTAAAATGCGGACGAGAACTTTAATTTGCGAGGAAAAGAAAATGTATGATTATCTAATAGTAGGAGCGGGCTTTTTCGGTGCGGTATTTGCTTACGAAGCAAAGAAGAAGGGGAAAAGCTGTCTTATAATCGACCGCCGTTCACATATAGGCGGAAACTGTTATACCGAAGAAGTAAACGGTATAAACGTCCATAAATACGGAGCACATATCTTCCATACCTCCGACAAGGAAGTGTGGGACTATGTTAATGGATTTGCGGAGTTCAACAACTATATAAATTCTCCTGTTGCGGTTTATGGTGATGAGCTTTATAATCTTCCGTTCAATATGAATACCTTCAGCAAGATGTGGGGCATTAAAACTCCCGGCGAGGCAAGAGAAATTATTGCGAAACAGATAGCCGACCTCGATATAGACGAACCGAAGAATTTAGAGGAACAGGCTCTTAAGCTTGTGGGAAGAGACGTTTACGAAAAGCTTGTAAAGGGCTATACCGAAAAACAGTGGGGACGTCCCTGTAACGAGCTTCCGTCCTTTATCATAAAGCGTCTTCCTCTACGCTTTACTTATAACAACAACTATTTCAACGACCGTTATCAGGGTATTCCCGAGGGCGGATATACGAAGATTTTTGAAAAGCTGTTGGAGGGTATCGAAGTCCGTACGGAGACCGACTACAAGGATTTTATTGCTGAAAATCCCGATATCGCAAAGAAAACGGTATATACAGGTTCGGTTGATGAATTTTTCGATTACTCCTTAGGCGAGTTACAGTACCGTTCTGTTCGCTTTGATACAAAATGCCTTGAAACCGATGATTTCCAGGGGAATGCGGTAGTAAACTATACCTCTGCCGATGTGCCCTATACACGCATAATCGAGCACAAGCATTTCGAGTACGGCACACAGAAGGGAACAGTCATAAGCTACGAATATTCGGCGGAATGGGAGAAGGGTATTGAGCCTTATTACCCCATAAACGATGAACGAAACGGAGAGCTTTATAAAAAATACGAAGCCCTTGCAAATGAGCGTACCGATATAATCTTCGGGGGCAGACTCGGTCAGTACCGCTACTATGATATGGATAAGGTAATAAGAGCGGCTCTCGATACCGCAAGGAAAGAGTTTGAATGATTTTATTGAAAATGCACAAAAACACCTTGACTTTAATCCGAAAATGAGTATAATAATACTTAACAGATTGAAGAACGGCGAAAAAACGGAGAGTTTTTCTTTGGTTTCGCTTTTTGAAATTACTTTCTGATTAAAAATGCGGAGGATAAAGCTATGGGAAAATTAAGAATAGGCATACTTACAAGCGGCGGCGACTGTCCCGGACTTAATGCGACAATACGTGGTGCGGCTAAAGCCTGTTACCAGCTTTTCGGTGACAATAAAGTTGATATTATCGGAATTGAGGACGGTTTTTACGGACTTATCCATAATAACTGTCATAAGATGAAGCCCTCCGATTTTTCGGGCATACTTACACAGGGCGGAACTATCCTCGGCACAAAGCGTACACCCTATAAGATGATGCAGGTTATCGAGGAAGATGAAATAGATAAGGTTGCGGAAATGAAAAAGACCTATAAGGAACAGAAGCTTGACTGTATCCTTACCTTAGGCGGAAACGGAACCCATAAGACAGCAAATCTTCTTTCCGAAGAGGGTCTTAATATAATCGGTCTTCCTAAGACTATTGATAACGATATCTGGGGTACGGACGTAACCTTCGGCTTCCATACTGCCGTTGATATTGCAACAGACGTAATCGACCGTATCCATACTACTGCAAATTCCCACAGCCGTATTATGGTAATTGAAATTATGGGTAATAAGGCGGGCTGGCTTACTCTTTATTCGGGTATTGCAGGCGGTGCCGATATTGTACTTATTCCCGAAATTCCTTATGATATTAATAAGGTTATAAAGGCTGTTGAAGACCGTGCCGAAGCAGGTAAGGATTTCTCTATCGTTGCTGTTGCAGAGGGTGCTATGAGTAAGGCTGAGGCTGAGCTTAAGAAGAAGGAACGTATGCGTTTACGTGCAGAAGAAGGCTATACCACAGTTACAAACCGTGTTGCAAAGGAAATCCAGGCTGCAACAGGCTTCGAGACACGTACCGTTGTTCCCGGACACATGCTTAGAGGCGGAAGTCCTTCCGCTTATGACCGTGTTCTCGCAACAAAATTCGGTGCAAGAGCTGCACAGCTTATAAAGGAAGAAAAATTCGGCTATACTGTAGCTAAAATCGGAAGCAGCATTACCGAAAACCTTCTTTCTGACGTTACAATGAAAACGAAGTTTGTACCTGTTGATGATGACCTTGTTATTACAGGAAAGAGCATCGGCGTAAGCTTCGGCGAATAAAAAAGTATTAAGGGCGGTACGCTGTTGCCGTCCTTGTCTTATGCAAGGAGATAATATGAAAAAGATTGATTTAAGCGGAAGCTGGAGCTTATATATGGATAAGGAAAAGAAGAACGAGCTTCCTCTTTCCTATACCGATACAATAACCCTCCCCGATACGCTGTCCCACGCACAGAAAGGCGAAATGAACGACGCACGCTGTTCGGGGTATCTTACGGATAAATATTTTTTCGAGGGATATGCCTGGTTTAAGCGTGAAATTGAAATTACAAAGGATATGTGCGGTAAGGAGCTTACGCTTTTACTCGAAAGAACACGTAAAACTACTATTTATATAGACGATGAGAAGGTTGGATATGACGATAGTCTTTGTACTTCACACCGTTTTATCCTGCCCGCTCTTACAGCAGGCATACATACTCTCGTTATACTTGTTGATAACACCGATTATCCCACAAGAGGCGGTCATCTTACCTCTCCCGATACACAGACAAACTGGAATGGTATTACGGGCGAAATATCTCTTCTCGTCCGTCCTGCCGAGCAGATAAACGACGTTATGATATTTACGGATGTGGATAAAAACGGCATTTCCGTAAGCTTTAGTGCAACAGCCGACGGAACGGTATCTGCTGTTATTGACGGCTACGGCGGAATAGAAGCAGAGGTTAAAAAGGGCATTAATAAATTCGCGTACTATCCCGAGAAAAAGCTTCCCTTATGGGACGAATACGAGACGAATATCCTTGCCCTTAAGCTTTCATTTTTCGGCGAGGAACAGGAATTCTGTTTCGGTATGAGAAAATTCGAGGCAGACGGAATGAAGATACGTGTAAACGGCGTTGAAACATTCTTAAGAGGCAAGCACGATGGTCTTGTGTTCCCCCTTACAGGCTTCGCTCCTACCGATGTTGCTGAATGGAAAAGAGTTTTTGATATTGCGAAAAGCTATGGTATAAACCATTATCGTTTCCATACCTGCTGTCCTCCCGAAGCGGCATTTACCGCCGCCGACGAAGCAGGCATATATATGCAGCCGGAGCTTCCTTTCTGGGGTACGGTACCCGACGAAATTACAGAAGAACAGCAGTTCCTTATTGATGAGGGCTACAGAATGCTTAAGGAGTTCGGAAATCATCCGTCATTTGTAATGATGACCCTCGGAAACGAGCTTTGGGGCAATAAGGATGTAATGAACAAAATACTTAAGGGCTACCGTGAATTCGATAACCGTCATCTTTACTCTGACGGCTCGAATAATTTCCAGTTCTGGCCCGATGTTCTCGCTGAAAGCGACTTTTTCAGCGGTGTACGTCTTTCCCGTGAAAGACTTATACGAGGCTCCTACGCAATGTGCGACGCACCACAGGGCGTTATCCAGACCGAAGCTCCTAAAGCCGGCTATGACTATGATTATCTTATAAAGCCCGAAGCAGTTGAGACGAAATCGGGCGAGGGCGGAAAAATCCTTATCCAGTACGGCACAGGAGTAAAGGAGGTCGAAGCCGAAGGCGGTATGGGACTTGAACCGAAGGTTCCCGTAATTACCCACGAGGTTGGCCAGTATTATACCTATCCCGATTACCGTGAAATTTCCCATTATACAGGCTCTATAAAGGCGGAGAATATTGCTCTTTACCGTGAAAAGGCGGAAGAAAGAGGGCTTCTCGGCTACGCTATGCAGTATCATCTTGCTTCGGGAGCGTTGGCTGTAGATTGCTATAAGAGAGAGATAGAGTCGGCTATGCTCACAAGAAATATGTCCGGCTTCCAGCTTCTCGATATCCAGGATTTCCCAGGTCAGGGCACAGCCTTAGTGGGGGTGCTTAATTCCCTTATGGAACCGAAGGATATTGTTACGGATAAGAAGTGGCGTAATTTCTGTAACGATACGGTTATTGCCGTAAAATCCGAGAAGCTTGTTATTCCTGCTGAAAAGGAAAACGAACTTTTCGTTACAGTTACAACAACCAACCCTGCTTTTAAAAAGAGCGTAATTGTTGACTGTACAATAACCGACTCAAAGGGTAATACAAGCAGGCAGGAAATAACTCTTTGCGGTGCGGAAAATACCACAGACAGAGCGATCTTATGCAATGAGAAATGCGGTATAAAGCTTAATACTATGGGAATTATTTCTCCCGAACGCTATGAGGTGAAGCTTAGTATAAGCGGTACGGATATTGAAAACAGCTATGTTTTTTATTCCTTCCCCGAATGTGATACAGAGATTACTGATGAGGGTATAACCGACAGCGGAAGGACTATCCGTTTCGTCTATAGCCTCGAAGAAGCAGAGGCTATGCTTAAGAAAGGCGAAAAGGCTGTGTTTATCCCCTCGTCCGAGGAAAAGCTTGAAGGTACATACTGTACGGATTTCTGGTGTTATCCGATGTTCTCGTCTATTTCGGAATCTATGGGAAGACCGCTTCCTATAGGCACATTAGGCTGTCTTATCGACAATAAGCACCCGATTTTAAAATATTTCCATTCCGATTTCTACACAACTCCCCAGTGGTACGAGCCGATTACGCACAGCCACTGTGAAATTCTCACAGGAACGGATATTGACCCTGTTGTACAGATGATTGACAACCCGCACAGAGCGGAGAAGCTGGGTATTTTCTATGAACAGGAAACCCAGTCGGGAAAGGTCTTTGTTTCTACTGTAAGATTCCCCGAAATAAAGGATATAAACGAGGCAAAGTGGCTTGCCAAGGGTATAGCCGAGTGGCTTAATTAACAGCTAATAATTGAATAAAAAATTACCGCACAGTGGTTTTCCATTGTGCGGTTAAATTATTTAAAATGAACTGAAGGTAAAGTTTATGTGAATTATTGGTAATAGTAAGCGTTTTCGGTGTATTCAAATACGGTTCTTGTGTCGAATAATTCGTTGCACATTCCGTTTACCGATTCGTGGAGCTTCTGGTCATAGTTGTTATCTATAGTGTAATAGATATAATCGCTCTGGAAGGTACTTCTGTTGTCGTACTGAACTCCGATTTCCGCAAGAGCGTCTATAAAATCGTCGGGGCTGTAATTTCTGTAGTGAAGTCTGTCCCACATTCCTCTTGTGAGGCAATATACATATTCATCATCGGTTTTAACGGAATACTTAACGTGGTGTGAAGCGAGCTCCTGGAACTCCTCGCCTGTAACGAACACGGCAGAACCGCCGTAGTCATTGTAGGATTCGAGAGCGGTAAGGCTTTCGTCATTCTTTTTGATACGATAGAGCATAAATATCTCATCATCGCCTACTGCATCGTCAAGGTTCTGTTCCTTTGTGGGAACTGTGCCGTATTTGCCGAGAACGGTGAGAGTGTTTGTATAGCTTTCGTAGAGGGTTATACGTGCTAGCTGTGCGAAATCGTCATCGCCAATACCGTAGTAGCTTATTGAATATGAATAATCAAGTGCGTTTCTGTGGAGGTATCCCACAAGAAGATTGCCTACAGGTGCCTCGTTATGTCTGCCGTAGCTTAAATCTGCCTTTAAGTCGGCTTCGAGAGCGGAAAGAAGCTCTTTGTACTGCTCGTCGGTTTCAAATACAGCCTCAAAGTATCTCTTGTCGCTGTGGGTATTCATAAGGCGGAAAGCCTTAGGCATATCCGTAATATTATAGTAACGGTGATCTCTGAGAGCGTTTACAGACTGCAGGCGATAATCCTCTGTCGAGTACATATTTTCCCAGAAGCCTTCGCTTTCGTAAACCTCGTCATAGATGTAATATGTTCTTGAAACACGTCTTCCGCTTTTAAGAGTATAGTAGATATAGAAGTCTGAGGTTTTGTGAGTGTACGGCTCGAGCTCAGTTGTTTCGTGTCTGCCTGTTTCATCGAACTCAACAGCCATATCGATAATATGCTTATGCTCGTCGGTAATAAGCTTTATAGCGTCCTCGGAATATACGGTTATATAGTTTCTTGTTGACCTGCCGTAATCCGAGTTATAGTGGTTTACGCTTATTTCAGCACTTTCGATAACAGAAGGGGAGGGGATATAGTGTGCGATACCGAAGCCGTCTGTAATAGCGAGAGCGAAACAGATTGCAATACCTCCGCCTAAGGTAAGTATATATTTTACGCCGAATTTAAGGATGCCGTTTATCTTCTTATAGTTTACTACTTCGAGGATAAGCATAATTATAAGAAGAATTACGCACATAACGGTTATTGTAATTGAGATGCCCGAATAATCGTTATAGTTTATAAGGTCAAAAATCGCTACATAAAGAAGAATAAAGGCAAGTGCAACGATTGTTGAAGCAACAGGGTAGGAGAACTTGAAAACGAAGGTCTTTCCGATATTTTCCGCACGGCGTTTTTTATAGCTGATGTAAGCGAGGGCGGTAAAAACAACGGTCATAGCTATCGCATAAACGTAGAACAACGGTGCACTCTCCATAAATATGGATATAGCGTTGCCGATAGGCCAGATTCTTACGACAGGAGAAAGGAAAACCTCTGTATAGGTATCGGAAATACCTACACAGTCATAAATCGAAAGGTAGCATCCGAGAGCGGTAATACCGAAAAGTACAATGTTAAGCCCGATAGGATAAAGGATAGCCTCTGCTACTCTTCCGCAGGCAGTTATTACAGCAATATTAAGTGTTGCAAACATAATAAGGCAGAAGAAACCCTTAAGTGCATACATAGAGATGTTTTCAAAATCGTATGAAAAGGGCGGGAAGAAGCTTTCGATAATTGCCGTTATTCCGCAGGATATAAGAAACGGTACAGCGAAGGGGAGTATGGACGAAAGAATGTCAATAACGAAACGCTGGTTTCCTGTAATGGGGAGAGAGAGGATGTTGTCGGCCTTTGTTTTCGTATAAAGATGCTTAAGGGAGATAAGAGGGGTAATATAGCTCATTGCACATATACCTATTATCGAAATAACGCTCAGTGCAAAAAGCGGAGCATAGATATCGTTGTTTATTACCTCAAAATCCGCGTATTGATCTAAAAGTAATGAAGTAACGAGGAGAGGGAAGCCTAAAATCGCAAAGATACAGGAAAAGATAGTACAAAGCTTTACCCGTCCGAGCTGGAAGCCGAAATATGATCTGGTATAATTAAAGGTCTTTTCCGTCATAACCGAGCACCTCCATTTCATAAATAAATATCTCATCAAGAGTAAGGGGTATCATATCAACAAAGCGGGGATTGTGCTTTTCAACAGAGGCACGTATTTCTTCCTCTGTACCCTTTGCAATAATATTTGTAACGCTTCCGCTGTTTTCGATATGTAAAATTTCGATTTCGGGGAAATCCTCCTTCGAGGGAGCGGTCGGGAAAGAGGTCTGAACCTTTCTGATGCTTCCCATAACGCTGTCAAGCTCACGGCAGAAGATAATCTTTCCTCCGTGGAGTAAAGCGGCAGTGTCACAGAATTCCTGTACTTCCTTTAAATTGTGCGAAGAAAGGATAATTGTTGCTCCGTTATCAATCATAGCGTCAATCATCATATTCTTTACAATAATTCTCATAGTCGGGTCGAGACCGTCGAATGCTTCGTCAAGGAAAATGTACTTTGTACAGCAGGCGATAGCACAGATAACGATAGCCTGTCTTTTCATACCCTTTGAGAATGTTGAAAGCTTTTTATTCATAGGGAGATTAAGAACACTATGAAGCTTTACGAATTTTTCTTCGGAGAATGTGCGGTAAAAACGCTTGTAGTAGTTTTTAAGCTGTTTTAAGGTATAGTTTGTGAACTGTATTGTTTCATCGTTTATGAAGCATATCTGTTCCTTTATTTTAACATTATCGTAAATGTCCTCGCCGTCAATCTTTATGGAGCCCTCCTGTAGCTGATAGATGCCCGATAAAAGACGGAGAATGGTAGATTTACCTGCACCGTTGGAGCCTAAGAGCCCGAATGCTCTTCCGTCGGGGACAGTCATTGTAACACCGTCGAGAATGACATTTTCATCGAAGCTCAGCTTTACGTCCTTAAGTTCAATCATCAGACTTTTCCTCCTTTATAAGCTTAATAATTTCCTCTTTTGTAATACCTGCCTTAAGGGCTTCGGCGATACTTTCCGAAAGCTCCTTAAGAAGCTTTTTCTTTATGATTTCTTCGGTAGTCTCTGTTTTTGCCACGTAGCTTCCCTTTGCAGGGATAGAGTAGGTAAGTCCGTTCTGTTCAAGCATAGCGTAAGCCTTCTGAACAGTATTCGGGTTTATTCCGAGGGATTTTGCTACTTCGCGTACAGCAGGTAGCTTTTCGTTTTCCTTAAGGGTACCGTTTGCGATTAGCTCAGTTATCTTTGATACAAGCTGTTCGTAAATGGGAGCACCGCCTTCAAGCTGCATTGCAAACACTGTATTACCTCCTTGCTTAACTGTATTAGTTCAATTAGTACAGTTTGTATTATAACAGCTAATACAGTTTTTGTCAATAGCTTTTTTTGAAAAAATTTCATAAGTGTTAGTAAAAAACATCCAAAAAACTTTCTCTCCGCATAAAAAAAGAGGTTAAAACATAGAAAAAGAAAAAATCCTGTTGCATTGTCGTACTAAAAGTTCTATAATATCAAAGGTTTAAATTTATATAGTACAGAAAGAAGAAAAGAAATGGAAACAACAATAGAATTATTTAAAGACCTCGCTATTATAATATTAGCGGCAAAGGTATGTGGAATCTGGGCAAAGAAGCTTAAAGCACCCCAGGTAGTAGGCGAAATAATCGCCGGTCTTCTTATCGGACCCAGCGTTCTCGGACTTGTGGACCAGTCGGATATACTCGCATCAATGGCGGAAATCGGCGTAGTTCTTCTTATGTTCGGTGCAGGACTTGAAACGAATTTCAAGGAGCTTATGAAAACAGGACCTAAGGCTCTGCTTGTTGCAGTGGTAGGCGTTTTTGTTCCTCTTCTCGGCGGCTTCCTGCTTTACGGCTGTTTTTACGGCTTCGGGGATATGGGAAGCGACGAGTTTTACAGAGGCGTATTTATCGGTACGATTATGACCGCTACTTCTGTAGGTATAACTGTCCAGACCTTAAAGGAGCTCGGAAAGCTTAAAAGCGAAATAGGAACACTTGTTGTAAGTGCGGCAATTATCGACGACGTTATCGGTATTATTGTGCTTACATTTGTAATCGGTATGAAAACTCCCGACTCGAACCCTCTCGACGTTATAAAGAACACAGGCTTTTTCTTCCTCTTCTGTGTGCTTGCGGGAATAATCTGTTATTACGTTTTCAAGTATATCGACAAGCGTCACCCTCACCAGAGACGTATTCCGATTTTAGGACTTGCTCTCTGTATGATAATGGCATATTCTGCCGAGCATTTCTTTGGTATCGCTGATATTACAGGTGCTTATGTTGCTGGGCTTATTCTTTGTAACCTTCGTGATTCAGAGTATATTGCGGAAAAAATGGATATAAGCTCATATATGCTTTTTGGTCCTGTTTTCTTCGCAAGTATCGGTCTTAAAACAGAATTTTCGGGCTTCACTCCCGCACTTTTAGGCTTCTCTCTCCTTTTCGTCACGGTTGCACTTTTAACTAAGATAATCGGCTGTGGTGCGATAGCTAAGCTTTTCAAGTACAACATAAAGGACAGCCTTAAAGTAGGCGTGGGTATGATGACAAGAGGCGAGGTAGCCCTTATCGTTGCACAGAAGGGACTTTCGGTAGGACTTCTTGACCCGTTATATTTTACCTCTGTAATTCTTCTTATAATAGTTTCATCCATTCTTACCCCTATTATAATGAAGCTTCTCTTCAGAGGGGAAAAGAGCACAGCAGAGAATGCTGTTGTAACGGAATAGTCTTTTATTGATGAATAATGAAAAATGAATGATGAATGATTAAGGTGTCCGTCTTCGACGGACGGATTTAAATAAGATTTTAAGTCTGAGTACTTTTTAGCCAATTATTTAAATTAATGCCCAGTGGCCGTATCCTAATTATTCATCATTCAGCTGACCACAGTGTATATTACGCTGTGGTTTTTATATAATATTTTGTTTGACATTTACAGATAGCTGTGATATAATTTATTTAATTGTAAGATAATAACGCAAGATACGTTTTTAAGGCGTTTTTTAAGGAAAGGAATCGTTATGGCAGTTATTTATTGTCCCCAGTGTGACAGTGAAATTCCCGAAAAGGTAGCTATCTGTCCGAGCTGTGGCTTTAATCTTGATACATACGCTGAGGAAGAGCAGGACGAACAGTTTAACAGCCTTCTTAATGCGGCAAACAAAAAGCTCAGTGAAGACAACGGAGAAGCCGCTCCCGAAGGAGAAAAGAGTAATTCCACTATTTCACAGAGTCAGATTGACGCACTTCTCGGAGGAAATATTGTTGACCTTTCGGGAAGCGGAAAGCCAAAGAAAACTGTAAAAAAAGAATCGGAAAAGCCTCCCGTAAGCAAGATTGCAGAGGAAAAGCCTCTTGAAAAAGAGAAAGCGGAAGAAAAGTCTCCCGAAGCTGCTGAAACAGCAGTAAAAGAAGCTGTGGAAGAGACAGAAACGTTTGAAGCTGCTCCGGCTGTATCTGCTCCCGCTGCAAAGAAAAGCGGCAATATTTCAGCAATTGTTACTGTTGCGGCGGTAGTTGTCGCACTTGCTTTAGGTTTTTGCATTTCGCTTTTAATGTTTGGTAACGTTATAAAAACCCCCGAAGAATCCTTCGCTATAAAAGCGGCGAATGCTGTAAACAGCAAGCTCAGCGTTAATGAAAATCTCTGTGTTTATAAGGCTTATGTAAAGCTCGGTGCGGCTTCGGACGAATGCATTATTTATGCAATAACCGACTATAAGGATACTGTTTCCGCATCAAAATACCGTGTTGTAATAAATAAAGAAGACGAAAACATAATAAACATATACTATACTGTTGACGAAAACAGTGCGGAATATCTTGCTATGAAAAACAGCGAGGATCCCGAGGTTCGTATCCAGGCAAGCGTTTTAAAGAACTATTCCGATTCTATCGAAGACGCACACCGTGAAATCTCTATCGGAACTCCGTCCTGGAAAAGCGTTGATATTTCTACAATCAACAGCAATATTACGTCCAGACCAACAAAGAATACTGCTGAGGAATAAGCAGGCTTTCGGGGAGGAAATACATTGAATATTTTTGCGGTTTACAGCCTGCCTCAGCTTTTATTTCTGTTCTATCTTTTCTGTAATATAGGCTGGGTCATAGAATCAACGGTAGAGACCCTTTACCGTAAAAGCTTCATAAACAGAGGCTTTTTAAAAGGTCCGTATATACCGATTTACGGTTTTGGCGGTGTGACAATACTTGTGTGTTGTATGCCCTTTAACGAGAACGGCTTTCTCGTTTATCTTGTAGGTGTTCTTTCCTGTACGACCCTCGAATATTTCGTGGGCTGGGTTATGGAATCTATTTTCCAGAAGCAGTTCTGGGACTACAGTATGCTTAAATTCACCTATAAGAACCGTATATCCCTTATTCCGTCCCTTTTCTGGGGACTTCTGTCGCTGTTTATGGTCTATATCCTTTATGATATAGTTGATGCAGTGGTAAACTTTATACCTTTGAATTTCGTAGCAATCTATGATATAGTTTTCTCGCTTATTATGGCTGTGGATATTTTTATAAGCGTTTCAAGTCATATCCACTTCAAGGAATATCTCAAGAAATTCCCTGCAGAAAAGGCGAAGAAGCTTTTAAGAAACAAGTACATACGCCTCGGCGGTGAGGTTATTAAACGCCGACAGAGAAGAATTGTGCGTATGTTCGAACGGTTAAGATCGGAAATACTCGATAATGATGATGATTGGTTCGAGGAATTTCCCGAAATGGAAGACGAGAGAGAGGAAAAAGAATCCGCAAAGGAGTAATCTCTTTATGAAGAATAATCCCGAGTTTCAGAAAGCAGTCTCCACGGTACTTGACAGTAAAAATCTCCAGCTTACAAAAACCTTTACCCAGCACGGGAATGTATCCGTTTTTGCCCACTCTATGGCTGTGGCGGCATACAGCAAGATGCTGGCTGATAAGCTTAAGCTTAAATATGACAGCGAAAGCCTCGTAAGAGGGGCAATGCTTCACGATTTCTTTCTTTACGACTGGCACGAGACATCAAATATCGGCGACGGTCTTCACGGCTTTGCTCATCCTTATACTGCTTCTAAAAACGCAATCCGTGAATTTAAGCTTAGTCCCCGTGAGCTTGATATAATAAGAAAGCATATGTGGCCGCTTACCTTTACGAAGCTTCCGAAATACCGTGAAAGCTGGCTTGTGTGTGCGGTAGATAAGTATTGTTCGGTTCTTGAGACCTTTAAGCTCAACAAGTACAACGATTTCAGCTTCGTAAACCCGAAGCTTATAAAGAAGCTTCAGCAGGAAAGAGAGCTTAATCTTCGTCTCGAAGAAGGCAAGGGAAAGCTTAAGGAGTATATCCACCGTACGAACGAAGAAGCTGCTGAAAAGCAGAAGGAAGCAAGAAAAAAGATTTCCGAATTAAGAAAAAACAACAATCAGCCAAAGAATATTAGCAGATATGAGCAGTATAAAGCAAGAAAAGGTTAAAAATCCAACATTTTCTATTGACAATACGCTATTACTGTGATACAATTACAAAGTAAACAAAAAGTCCTTATCAAGAGCAGCGGAGGAACAGGTCCTGTGAAGCTGCGGCAACCGTTCGGAAACGAAAATGGTGCCAATTCCTGCGTCGAAAGACGGAAGATGAGGGAGTACGAAAAAATTACGGCTCCCATAATAGGGAGCTTTTTTGTTTAGAATAAAACCAATAAAAAAGAAAGGAACAAAGAAAAATGGCAAAATTTTTATTTACCTCTGAAAGCGTTACAGAAGGACATCCCGATAAAATCTGTGACAGAATTTCCGACAGCGTTTTAGACGCACTTTTAGCACAGGACCCTATGTCCCGTGTAGCTTGCGAAACCTGCACAACAACAGGTCTCGTTATGGTTATGGGCGAAATTACAACAAAGGCTGTAATTGATATCCCTGCTATTGTTCGTGAAACAGTACGCGAAATCGGTTATGACAATGCTGAATACGGTTTCGACTGCAACACCTGTGCAGTTATGACAACTCTCGATAAGCAGTCCCCCGATATCGCTATGGGCGTTGACAACGCTCTCGAAGGCAGAGAAGAAAACGCTATGGATACAGGTGCAGGCGACCAGGGTATGATGTTCGGTTACGCTTGTACAGAAACTCCCGAGCTTATGCCTCTTCCTATCTCTCTTGCACAGAAGCTTGCAAAGAAGCTTACAGACGTAAGAAAGAGCAGCGAACTCGATTATCTCCTTCCCGACGGTAAGTCCCAGGTTACAGTTGAATATGATGACGGAAAGCCCGTAAGAGTTGATACAGTAGTTATCTCCTCTCAGCATAAGGCTTCCGCAACTCTCGAACAGATCCGTAAGGATGTAATCGAAAAGATCATCAAGACAACAATCCCCGCAAATCTCCTCGATGAAAATACAAAGTACTATGTAAACCCCACAGGCCGTTTCGTTGTAGGCGGACCTCAGGGCGACAGCGGTCTTACAGGCCGTAAGATAATCGTTGATACATACGGCGGTTACGCAAGACACGGCGGCGGTGCTTTCTCCGGTAAGGACCCGACAAAGGTTGACCGTTCCGCTGCTTACGCTGCAAGATATGTAGCTAAGAATATCGTAGCAGCAGGTCTCGCTGAAAAGTGTGAAGTTGAACTTGCTTACGCAATCGGCGTAGCTAAGCCCGTTTCCGTATTCGTTGATACTTTCGGTACAGGTAAGGTAGGCGACGATAAGATCAGCGAAGCAGTAAACAAGGTATTTGACCTCCGTCCCGCTGCTATCATCTCCACTCTCGAACTCAGAAAGCCCCAGTATAAGGAGCTTTCCGCATACGGCCACATGGGTAGAGAAGAACTCGGCGTAGCATGGGAAAAGACAGACAAGGTTGACGCTCTTAAGGCAGCAATCAACGGCTGATTATAAAAATATCCGTAAGGGTATCGTTTTTATAGAAACAGTATAAGTATTTATCGGGAGAAACCTTTCTGAAGAAAGGCTTTCTCCCGAACCCACTTCCAAAGACTTTTAATATAAATTCAAGACCCACAGGATTACTCTGTGGGTCTTGAATTTAAACTGAAAGTTTTCGGAAGGGAGTATGAGGGAAATCCCTTTTTCAAAAGGGTTTCCCTCAATAATACCCGTACTGATTTTAAAGAAATGATACCTTTACAGGATTATCTTTGCGAGGATGAAACGGGGGCTTTGAAGTATTCGCCGTATCCGAGACTGTCGGCATTAACGCTTGAAACAGGTTTCTGAACAGCTGAGGTTGTTTGTGTTTTTAACATATATAAGCTGTTATGTCAAATATATCCGCTTTCTTTTCTTGTTTATATTGTTAATCTATTGACAAACAATGTCTTAAATTGTATAATATAATAAAATATATATTTGGGGGGATTCTTTATGAAAAGAATTATTAGTGTATTTCTTAGCGTAATTATGCTGATCTCCGTTATCAGCATACCTGCTTCGGCAGCAAGTTATTTCGAGCTTTACGATGACGGCGAGCTTTACACAACTGATTCATTCTATGATGATGTTGCTATGTGCCGTGCAAGTGCAAACAAGGTAGATCTTACCAGTGGTAAGAAGATAACGGACCAGGTTTTTTCAAAAAACCTCAGCGAAGTTCGCAGCGTAAACTTTGCAGGTTATGAGTTCACACTCAAGAAAAAGGATAAGGTAACCTTTAAGTTCTATGCAAACGAAAAGTTTATTTCTGATTGTGTAGCAATTTATATCTTCAACGATGACCACGAATTCTTCTATGAAGGCGGATTTGAAAGAAAATCGAGAAAGTCCCCCAAGACCTTTAAGGATTCCATCACTCTTTCAAAGGGTACATACTACTTATTCTTTGCTACAAAGACAAACAAGAATGTTGACTTTGATTTAACTATCTCCGCTCCCAAGCACAAGGAAACAAAGCCTACTTTCTCTGTAAAGGCAAAGGGCGACGGAAAGGTAAAGATTTCCTGGAAGGAAGTTCCCGGTGCTACAAAGTATAAGGTTTACAAGTATTCAAGCGGTAAGTTCAAGGCTATCAAGACCACAACAAAGACATCCTATACAATTAAGAACCTTGTAAAGAACAACAAGTATTCTTACGTTGTTACAGCCTATGTAAACGGAAAATGGACATCGACATCCGTTGATGATATTAAGAGCGTTACAGTAAAATAAAATACATAAAAAGAAGCAGATGATTTCTGCTTCTTTTTTGTTATATTTTATACTGTTTTATATGTCGTTTTATGTTGACAAAACGGGCTCATTATGGTAAAATTAATGTGATATTTTGTGCGGAAAACCGCTGAAAAATAATATTTCTTGTTGTAGAACGAGAGAAAGGACTGTTTATGTCAGTTTATCGTATTTATGTTGAAAAGAAGCCGCAGTATGCGGTAGAGGGCGAGGCTGCTTTATCTGACCTCAGAACCTCTCTTCGAATCGAGGGCGTCGAAGGCGTAAGAATTGTAAACCGTTATGACGTTGAAGGTATTTCTGAAGAAAACCTCAACCGTTCAATTCCTACCGTTTTCTCCGAACCCCCTGTTGACGATGTATATTATAATCTCCCCGAAATCGGCGAGGGCGAACGTATGTTTGCGGTAGAATTCCTCCCCGGTCAGTTCGACCAGAGAGCTGATAGTGCCGCACAGTGTATCCAGATGCTCTGTCAGGGCGACCAGCCTGCTGTAAAGTACGCAAAGATCTATATCTTAAGCGGAAAGATAAGCGATGAAGAATTCGCTAAGATAAAGCACTATCTCATCAACGCCGTTGAATCGAGAGAATGCGGCTACGAAGAATATAAGACATTAAAGACCGAATATGACATTCCTACCGAGGTTGCTGTTTTAGACGGCTTCCTTGACCTTGACGAAAATGGTCTTGCTGAATTTGTAAAGAGCTACGGCCTTGCTATGGATAACGGCGACATCAAGTTCTGTCAGGATTATTTCAAGACAGAAAACCGTAATCCTACAATTACCGAAATCCGTATGATTGATACATACTGGTCTGACCACTGCCGTCATACTACTTTCGGTACAATTATCGATAAGGCTGATATCGAAGCAGATTATATCGCTGAAACATATAAGGAATATAAGGTAAACCGCGAAGAACTCGGCAGAGGAAACAAGCCCGTATGCCTTATGGATATTGCAACCTTAGCCGCTAAGAAGCTTAAGGCTGACGGTCTTATGCCCGACCTCGACGAAAGCGAAGAAATCAATGCCTGCTCCGTTAAGATTACCGTTGATGTTGACGGTAAGGACGAAGAGTGGCTCCTTATGTTCAAGAACGAAACACATAACCATCCTACAGAAATCGAACCCTTCGGCGGTGCGGCTACCTGTCTCGGCGGTGCTATCCGTGACCCCCTTTCCGGCCGTGCTTATGTTTACCAGGCTATGCGTGTAACAGGTGCAAGCGATCCGCTTCTTCCTGTTTCTGAAACAATCGAAGGTAAATTACCCCCCAGAAAGATTACTACTACTGCTGCTGCCGGTTACTCCTCCTACGGTAACCAGATCGGTCTTGCAACAGGCCACGTAGCAGAGCTTTACCACCCCGGATATATGGCTAAGCGTATGGAAATCGGTGCAGTTATTGCTGCTGCTCCCGCTGACCACGTAAGACGTGAAAGACCCGCTCCCGGCGACGTTATCGTTCTCCTCGGCGGACGTACAGGCCGTGACGGATGCGGCGGTGCGACAGGTTCTTCCAAGTCCCACAGCGTAGCTTCACTTGAATCCTGCGGTGCAGAAGTACAGAAGGGTAATGCTCCTATCGAAAGAAAGCTTCAGCGTTTATTCAGAAAGCGTGAAGCTACAACCTTAATAAAGAGATGTAATGACTTTGGTGCAGGCGGTGTATCCGTTGCTATCGGCGAGCTTGCTGACGGTCTTACTATCGACCTTAACGCTGTTCCGAAGAAGTACGACGGCCTCGACGGTACAGAACTCGCTATCTCCGAATCCCAGGAAAGAATGGCAGTAGTTGTAGATAAGAACGATGTTGAAAAGTTCATTGAGCTTGCAGGCATCGAAAACCTCGAAGCTACTCCCGTAGCAGTTGTTGAAGCTGAACCCAGACTCAGAATGAACTGGAACGGTAAGACAATCTGTGATATTTCCCGTGAATTTTTAAACTCCAACGGTGCTGAAAAGCATACAGAAATCGCTGTTCCTGCTCCTTCTGTTTCCTATAAGACAGAATACAAGAACACAGCTGAAGACTGGGAAAAGCTCGCAACAGACCTTAACGTATGCTCACAGAGAGCACTCGTTCAGCGTTTCGACTCTACAGTAGGTGCTGCAACAGTTCTTATGCCTTTTGCAGGTAAGACACAGCAGACTCCTGTACAGGCTATGGCTGCAAAGATTCCTGTTCTTGACGCTAAGACAACAACAGCTTCCCTTATGGGCTGGGGTTATAACCCTGCTGTTGCAGTACAGTCTCCTTACCACAGTGCTATGCTGGCTGTAATCGAATCTATCGCAAAGATTGTTGCAGCAGGCGGTTCTGCTAAGAAGTGCTGGCTCACATTCCAGGAATATTTCGAAAGAACACAGGGTACTCCCTCACGTTGGGGCAAGCCCTTCAGTGCACTCCTCGGTGCATATAAGGCACAGCTCGAACTCGGCTGCGGTGCTATCGGCGGTAAGGACTCTATGAGCGGTACCTTCGAAGATATCGACGTACCTCCCACACTCGTTTCCTTCGCTGTTTCCACAGCTAAGGCTGACAAGATTATTTCCGCTGAATTCAAGTGTCCTTTCAGCAAGATTTATATCATCAAGCCTAAGTACGATGAAAATATGCTCCCCGATTTTGACAGCGTAAAGGACGTATTTGCAAAGGTAGAAAAGGCAATTGCTGACGGAAAGGCTCTTTCTGTATGGTCTTACGCTAACGGCGGTCTTGCTGAAGGTATCTTTAAGATGTCTCTCGGTAACCGTATCGGTGCAAAGCTCAACAAGCTTTCCGACGATGAACTCTTCTCTCTCTGCTACGGTGCATTCATCATCGAAGCAAACGAAGAAATCGAAGGTGCAGAGCTTATCGGTGAAACAATCGAAGAATACAAGATCTACAGCGGTGACGTTGTTATTGATATGGAAGCCCTCGAAAAGAAGTGGGACAGCGTTCTCGAACCTATCTTCAAGGACAGCGTAAAGGCTATGCCTGCTCCCGAAAAGATAAGCTATAAGGAAGGCTGTAAGATTTCCTGTGCACCCGCTAACAAGATTGCAAAGCCCCGTGTACTTATTCCTGCATTCCCCGGTACAAACGGTGAATACGATATGGCTGATGCGTTCAACCGTTACGGCGGTATCTCTACACAGTTCGTAATCCGTAACCTTGATGCAAAGGCTATGGAAGAATCTGTTGACGCATTCGCTGAGCTTATCAAGCAGAGCCAGATTATTGCTGTTCCCGGCGGTTTCAGTGGCGGTGACGAACCCGAAGGCTCCGGTAAGTTCATTAACGCTTTCTTCCGCAACCCGAAGGTTAAGGAAGCAGTTCACGAAATGCTCTATAAGAGAGACGGTCTTATGCTCGGTATCTGTAACGGTTTCCAGGCTCTTATCAAGCTCGGTCTCGTACCCTTCGGCGAAATCGTTCCGCTTACAGAAGAAAGTCCTACTCTTACATTCAACACAATCGGCAGACACCAGTCCCAGCTTGTCAACACAAGAATCTGTACAGACAAGACTCCCTGGCTTATGCACTGCAAGGTTGATGAAATCTATACTATCCCGATTTCTCATGGTGAAGGCCGTTTCGTAGCAAGCGACGAGGTTATCCGTAAGCTTATCGAAAACGGACAGGTTGCTACACAGTATGTTGACCTTAACGGCAATCCTACAATGGATTTACGTTACAACCCCAACAGCTCTATGTACGCTATCGAAGGTATTATCTCTCCCGACGGCCGTGTATTCGGTAAGATGGGTCACAGCGAGCGTATCTCTGATAACTGCTGTGTAAATGTTGACGGTAAGAAGGAACAGCCTATGTTCAAGGGCGGTATCGACTACTTCAGCTAATAAAAAAACTAAAACCTGCATTGGCTATGCCTTTGCAGGTTTTAAAAATAGGAGTACAGTATGAAATTCGCAAAACGTTATTTCAGCAAGGCAATAAAGAGTATGAAGGTTGAAAGCTGGGGCTTTGTTATAAAATTTATGGCAATTGTTGCCTTTGTGCTCGGTATTCCGTGTATGTTTATCGGAGGCTTCAAGCTTACTGACCTGCTTATACCGGTAATTGCTTCTGCTAGTGCAGCGTTGGTTGTAATACTGCTTCCGTATGTGGTTACGATTATTTATAATCTTCGTTATTATAGATTTTACTCTCTTTTTAACCGTAAAGGGTATTCTCCCGAGCTTCTCGATAAGGTTAAAAATATGAAGGAAAAATATATCCACAATAAAGCATTTTATAAGCTTGAGCTTGCGAATATTTATCGTAATGTCGGAGAGTTCGACGAAACGATGAAGCTTTTTGCGGAGCTTGATTCCGAGGACTTGGGTGACAGAAGAGTGTTATACATCTATTACTATCTTCTTCTCGCTCTCCAGATGGAGAATACTGAGCTTTTTGATATGCTGATTCACGAAAACAGGGATTTACTTAAGACTGATACTGAAAATGAAAAGAAAAGCATTAACGGTGCGGTTTCTCATCTTTGTATCCGTGCGGAGTGCATAAAAGGGAATTATGAAAAGGCTCTAGAAATGTGTAAGTACCAGTATGAAAATAACATCTGGACAGGGGTATGTTTAAATATCCTCTTTACCTATGTGCTTACTATGAACGGAAAAACAGAGTATGCGTCTGAGATTTATGAAGTGGCAAAAAAATCTATAGAGGAAACGAAATGTGAATATGATTTCGAGAAGCCTGTTTTTTTGAAGAAGCTTGAAAAGGCATTGAACGGCGAATTGACATTACCATATACACAGATTTAATATAGTAAGGAGAAAAAATTATGACGGCAGAAGAAATAGCAGAGAAAATTTTTTGTGTTTTCGTAATACTTACAGGTGTATTTTTCATAGGTCTTGCAATATACAATATCGTAAGAGACGGAAATAAAAAGAACTGGAAAAAGACTACAGCAAAGGTTATCGGAAGACATCACTATTCAACTCCTAATCCCCCTTCTAAGACGAGAGCCAGACCTGCCTATAGGGAAGGCTATGAAAAAGAGATAACTTATACTGTAAACGGAAAGAGCTATAATAAGTACGTGGATGACAAGTATGACGGAAGCTTTGAAATTTACTATAACGTAAAAAAACCGGATTATTTCAGAATTGCAGATGAGTTCGTTCCCGGTAAAAACAGCAAAGCCTCTTTATTCGTTGCGGTTTTCGGCACCATCGGCTTAATATTGATATTCGTCGTAGCTGACTAAGAGCAATCAAAAAGGCAGTCAGTTTGCTGTCCTTATATAGAAATATTCACAGGTGTTATTGAGGGAAACCCTTTTGAAAAAGGGCTTTCCCTCATACTCCCTTCCGAAAACTTTCAGTTTAAATTTAAGACCCACAGGGTAAATACCCTGTGGGTCTTAAATTTATATTAAAAGTCTTTGGAAGAGGGTTCGGGAGAAAGCCTTTCTTCAGAAAGGTTTCTCCCGATAATACTTATAAATACTTCTAAAAAGACAGCAGACTGACTGCCTTTTTTATTGATTAAATGCCGAAGAGCTTTATGAACTTTTGTTCATTGTAAGCCTCTTTTAACAGGTTTTTAAGCTCCCATATTTCTGAAATCCCTTCTGGAGTATCAGGGGATAGCTCCGAGGGGGCTGTCCTTAAGATTTCCGCAAATTCCTTACAGGTCTCGGGCGGAATAAGGTTGATGCCTGTCCATTCTATAGTATCGCTCTCAATATCGAGAGTATGAAGATAAAGCCTTCCTTTTAAAAGATGAATATAAGGTTCAAAATAATCGTCTGTGACAGAAACAAGTCTTCTGAAGCTTTCGGGGTCATATTCATCATAACGAACGCCTTTTTCTGGTGCAGTATCCATAATGCCGAATTCGTATCTTGACATAATTATCCCTCGCTTTCATAGTTTTATGATTATATCATTCTTTTGTGACGGTGTCAATTTAATTATGATAATTTGTTAAAAATCGGTAAAAAACTATTGATTTTTGAATATTGTTTTGTTATAATAATATATGGATTTATGTAATCGTTTTTATATGATTGCAGAATAAAGATATGAAAGGAAATTTGAATATGTTAGCAAAAATTGGTATCAGACCCGTAATTGACGGCAGACAGTTCGGCATAAGAGAGAGCCTCGAGGTTCAGACTATGGAGCTTGCTAAAATTGCGGCAGAATTTATTACAAAGAATGTACGCCACGCAAGCGGAGAGCCTGTAGAATGTGTTATTGCAGACAGCACAATAGGTGGTATTGCTGAAAGTGCAGCCTGCCGTGAGAAATTCTCAAAGGAAAACGTTGTTGCAACTCTTACTGTTTCTCCCTGCTGGTGTTATGTAACACAGGTTATCGACGAAGACCCGAATACAATCAAGGCTGTATGGGGCTTTAACGGTACAGAACGCCCCGGTGCTGTTTTCCTTGCAGCAGCTATGTCTGCTTACGCACAGAACGGAATGCCTTGCTTCTCTATCTACGGCCACGATGTAAAGGATATCGGCGATAAGGAAATTCCCGAAGACGTTGCTGAAAAGATTTTACGTTTCGCTAAGTGTGCAACAGCTATCGGCGATATAAGAGCAAAGAGCTATGTAAATATCGGTGCGGTTTCTATGGGTATTGCCGGTTCATACTGCAACGAAGACTTCTTCCGTTCATATCTCGGTATGCACGTTGAATGGGTAGATATGTCCGAAATTATCCGCCGTGAAAAGCTTGGTATTTATGACGAGGAAGAGTATGAAAAGGCTCTTGCCTGGATAAAGGAAAACTGTAAGGAAGGTATGGATGTTAACCCCACACCCGGTATGTTCTATCAGAGAACACACCTTACTGACGAAGAAAAGGAAGAAAACTGGAAGTTTATCGCTAAGATGACCTGTATCTTTATGGATATTATGCACGGTAACGATAAGCTCGAGGCTAAGGGCTGGCTCGAGGAGGCTAAGGGCAAGAACGCTATCTTAGGCGGTTTCCAGGGACAGAGAAACTGGACAGACTTTATGCCTAATGCAGATTTCAGCGAAGCTATCCTTAACTCTACATTCGACTGGAACGGAAAGCGTGAGCCTATTCCTTTCGCAACCGAAAATGACGGCCTTAACGGCGTAACATTACTTTTACTCCACCAGCTTACAAATAAAGCGGCAATTTTTGCTGACGTAAGAACCTACTGGTCTCCTGCAGCAGTGGAAAGAGTTACCGGCTGGAAGCCCGAAGGCGTTGCAGAAAACGGCTTTATTCATATGATAAACAGCGGTGCTGCTGCTCTCGACGGTACAGGTGCGGTTAAGGACGAAGACGGCGAAAGAGTTATGAAGGAATGGTGGGATATGACCGATTCCGACATAAAGGCTTGCCTCAATGATACAAAGTGGTGCTGTGCAAACCTCGGATATTTCAGAGGCGGCGGATTCTCCTCAAGCTTCTCCACAAAGGGTATTATGCCTTGCACTTTCGCAAGAGTAAACTACGTAAAGAACTTAGGCCCCACAATCCAGATTGTTGAAGGCTATACAGTAGAGCTTCCCGAAGACGTTAACAAGAAGCTTCTCGACAGAACCGATCCTACCTGGCCTTCTACCTGGTTCGCTCCTATCTGTAACAACGAAGCCTGCAAGGATGTTTACACAGTAATGGCTAACTGGGGTGCAAACCACGGTGCGTTCGTTTACGGTCACGTTGGCGATGACCTTATCACATTAGCGTCTATGCTCCGTATCCCTGTATCGCTGCATAACGTTGCAGAGGGCAGAATCTTCCGTCCTCACGCTTGGACAGCATTCGGTACACAGGACATAGAAGGTGCCGACTACAGAGCTTGTGCAGCTTACGGAAGTCTTTATTAAAATAGAGCAGCCCTTAAGGGTAGTGCTTATATAAAAATGTTTATGAGTATTACCGAGGGAAACCCTTTTGTAAAAGGGCTTTCCCTCGAGCTCCCTTCCGAAAACTTTCAGTTTAAATTCAAGACCCACAGGGTAATACCCTGTGGGTCTTGAATTTATATTAAAAGTCTTTGGAAGAGGGTACGGGAGAAAGCCTTTCTTCAGAAAGGTTTCTCCCGATAAATACATATAACACTTCTATATAAGCACTACCCTTAAGGGCTGCTCTATGTTAATCACACTTATCATCCTTGAAAAATGCCTGGATATCTTCTAAAACCTTGCTTTCTTCGGTAACGAAGCCAAAGCCTTTAAGGCGGTAAAGCTTTCTTTCATCGGTTATGTCGAAAACCGCTTTCTTAACGAAACGGTTATCAGCGTAAGCAAGGATTGCACGTACAAGACCGTCATAGAAAATCTCCATCTGGCTTTCGAGCTCCGAGATTGTTATTGTATCACCGTTAATGATACCCGAAACGGTTCCGTAAATATCTTCTCCATCCTTCATCTCGAAAAGAATACGGTCAGTGACGTCTTTGTTCTGAAGAATTGTAATCATCTTCTTCCGCCCTTTCTTCCGCCTGTGGGACGTTCCGCCTGTCCCATAGCGTTTCTTAAAACACGCATTTCTTCCTTTGTAAGCTCAGCATATTCGCCGGGCTTAAGCATACCTAACTTAACACCGCCGACAGAGGTACGGCGAAGACGCTTTACGGTAAGATTTACTGCATCGCACATCTTACGAATCTGGCGGTTTTTTCCTTCTTTTATAGTAAATTCAAGCACTGTACGTTCATCCTCTTCGAGAAGGATATTTACGATACAGGGCTTTGTCATAACGTTCGGTTCAATCTCTACTCCCGCCATAAGCTTGTTGATCTGTTCTTCTGTAACCTTTTCGGCTACAGTAACACGGTAAGTTTTCGGAACGTGTTTTCTCGGGTGCATAATATCGTTGGCGAAGGCACCGTCATTTGTAAGGAGTAAAAGTCCCTCGGAGTTACGGTCGAGACGGCCAATAGGATAAACACGCTCTTCGATTCCGTCAAGAAGATCGGTAACGGTTTTTCTACCCTGGTCGTCGCTCATAGTTGTAACATAGCCTCTGGGCTTATAGAGCTTTATGTAGCGGAGGGTAATACCGCCCGCCTTTATTTTTTCTCCGTTTACGGTTATAAGGTCGTTGCGGGGATCTGCCTTGTCGCCAATTGATACAGGTCTTCCGTTTACTTTAACCTCGCCGTTCTGGATATACTGCTCGGCTTTTCTTCTTGAACAGTATCCGCTGTCGGCAATTATTTTCTGAATTCTGATTTTTTCCATAAATCTGTCCTCGTTTTCCGGGGAGCCTTCTCGGCTCAGCCTAAATTAAAAATATCCATAATCCATTCCGAAAAGGTTTTTTCGGGGATTTCGCGGAATGAATCTTCCGAAGCTATCATAGGAATAGCGGATATTTCTTCGTCATTATAATAAATTTTAGCAGTACCTATCTTGTCGCCTTTTTCTATGTCGGCATAAAGAAAAGCAGGGATATGGTACTCGATTTTTACATTCTGCTCGCTTCCGGGAGAGATACCGATAATCTCATTTTTTTCGGGTGAAACAGAAATTTTTGTTTCCTTTCCGCCGAACACAGGCAGAGTAAAGCTTTCGGGAGTTATCTCCATAGGAGAAAGAAGTGAAAAGCCGTAATCGAGAAGCTTTTCGTGGTCATTCCAGTCGTCAGGGGCATTCAGAGTTACGGCAATAAGCGTAACGCCGTCCCGTTCAGCAGCAGAAACAAGACATCTTCTTGCATTATCGGTAAAGCCTGTTTTTACGCCGATACAGCCTTCGTAAAGATTAAGAAGCTTGTTGGAATTATAGAGAGTTCGTTTATAAGGCGGGTTTCCGTATTCGAGCGAAGCGGAAGAAAGACCGCATATATTTCTGAACTCTTCGTTTTTAAGAGCGTAACGGGTAAGTAAAGCCATATCGTAAGCGGTAGAATAATGACCGTCAGCGTCAAGTCCCGACGGGTTAGCAAAGCTCGTATTATTCATACCTATTTCGAGAGCTTTTTTATTCATCTTTTCCGCAAAAGCAGAAATATCTCCCGAGATACTTACAGCGGCGGCGTTAGCAGCGTCGTTCCCTGACGGTAAAAGCATACCGTAACAAAGTGCACGCCTTGTTACTATATCGCCTTCCTGTAAGCCCATAGAAGTACCCTCGACTCTTATCGCCATGCTATCTACAACAAAACGTCTGTCAAGCTGACCTTCCTCGAGGGTAATAAGGGTAGTCATAATTTTTGTAGTGCTTGCCATTGCCCGTTCTTCGTATGGGTTCTTTCTGTACAGTATTTCGCCTGTATCGGCATTTATAAGAATCGTACTTTCAGCGGATAAATCCTCGGGTTCGGAATGACAGCTGAAATTAAAAAATGCAACAGCAAAGCAAGCGGTAATAACCGCCGTAATTTTTTTGAGGTTCAAATAATCAGTCCTTTCGGTAATATCTTTCTGACATTATTTTATGCCGAAAAGGACAGAATATTTATATAAAACGATTATTCAGACTTAGGTTCTTCGTCTTTTTTCTTTCCGAAAATTTCCTTAGCCTTATTTAAAAGCTCGGGAGCACCTTCGATAAGGGAATCAACAGGACTGCTCTTTGCACCCATTTCAAGAATCTTTACATCGCCTGTTGTTGAAACAACGATAAATGCCTGGGGCTTGATAGTAACGCCTGCACCTGCACCGCCGCCGAATACATCCTTATCTACCTTTGCGGGAATATCGCTTCCGCCGGAAGCAAAGCCGAAAGAAACCTTAGAGATAGGGATAATTGTTGTACCGTCGGGGGTTGTGATGGGGTTTCCGATAATTGTGTTGACATCAACGAGCTGACGGATTTTTTCCATTGATGTGCTCATAAGTCCTTCTAAATGCTGTGCCATAAGTTTATTTTCCTTTCTTTGCCGAAGAGGGATTAAGCTCATCGGAGTATTTCAGATATGTTTTAAGTACACGCACTGCCAGCCAGATAACACAGGCAAGAGCGGTTGATAACCGTAGTTTTAATACGAAATAAGCGAATATATCGCTTTTTTCCTTAGAGAAATCGGCTTCGATATTTATTTCCTTTATGTGTGCGGTAAAATAAGTGTCGAGCCATTTAAAGAACGGGTATAATACCGAACAGATTCCGCCGTACATAAGTGCGGTTTTTGCCGCGTCATCGGAACCTACTACCCAGTCCACATATACGTCGTACCAGCGTATTTTCTTGAAGAGCCTTTTAAGAGGCGGAGAAGCACTTCTTACAAAATCCATAATCATATCGAGATTTATATTAAGCTTAGTTTTCTCTTTTTTCTTCGGTTTATTATCTGCTATTTTATTGTCGCTTACCGGAGCATCAGAAACTTGTTCACCGGGTTTCGTATCGCTCTTTTCAGCGGTAACGGTTTTGCTTTTCGTTTCAGCAGTCTTTTCTGCTTTCTTTTTTTGTTTCTGTTTCTTTTGTTTTTTAGGCTTCTTTTTCTTTTTCGGTTTTGTGGGATAAATTGTAAAGAAAAGGAATTTTACCTTTAGTTCAAGCTCATTTTCATATACAAAGATAACCTTTACCGACTGCCACAGTATAATAAGGATTAAAAGGACTATGGAGCCGAATATTATCCAACCGGTCATATCCTCAATCCTTTCCTGGTTGGTTTATAAAAAGTTACTGCTGTCCCGAAGACTCTTCGGCAGCCTTTTTCTCAAGTTCAAGCTCAGCGAGCTCGTCGAAATCAAGCTGCCCCTCCTGGTTCGGGAGAGGGGGAAGCTCAGCCAGCGAGGAGATACCGAAACAGCGTAAAAATGTATCTGTGGTTCTGTATGCAACAGGTCTTCCGGGAAGGTCGAGCCTTCCTGCTTCTTCGAGTAAATCACGTTCAACGAGAGTGTTTACAACGCTTGAGCTGTCAATTCCTCGAACCTGTTCAACGAAGGATTTTGTTACGGGCTGGTTATAAGCGATAATCGAAAGGGTTTCCATAGCCGCCTGTGAAAGTGGCTGCTGTTTTCTCGTTTCGAGAGCGGATTTGATGTATGAAGCGTATTCTTCTCTTGTTGTTATCTGGAAACCGTTATTGAGGCGTATTATTTTAAGACCGCTTTCCTGGACATTGTAACGGCGTTCAAGCTGGTCGATAAGCTTAACGGTAGTTTCAACATCAATACCGCTGGCTTCCGAAAGCTTTTCGGGAGTTATCGGGTCGCCGTGTGCAAAGAGTATAGCTTCGATAATAGCTATGCTTTCGTTAAGTTTCATCAATAGTTTCCTTTCGTTTCATCATAGTAAGGTACTCGCCGTCGGGGGAAAATTCAACACGGGAATGCTTCGAAAGCTCGAGAAGAGCTAAGAATGTGGCAACCTGTGCGGAGCGGGGCTGTCCTTTATACAGCTTTTTTACTTCGATGGTTTCGCCGTGTCTGATTTTTTTTAGCACGTACATTACTTTTGTAAATACGCTTACGTAGTTCTGGACAACGATAGGCTTTAAGACCTGTTTAGCTTCGTTTTTAAGCTTTTCGCTTTTTGTGCTTACAGCGGAAAAGCTGTCTATAAGCTCGTATTTATCGTGAAGATTTCGGTAAGTATTGTCAACGGGAATATCCATAGGGTCACGGACGAAAATATTGTCGCCGACAAAATGTCTTTTAAGACGTTCCGCAACCATTTTACAGAGAGCGTATTCGATAAGCCGTCCTGTAAGCTCTTTTTTAAGCTCCTCGACTTCGTGCTTCGGGAGGAGGTCGGCGGTTTTTATAAGGATAAGATGAGCCGCCATTTCGACGAATTCGCCTGCTACTTCGATATCAGCGTCCTGCATTTTTTCCAGGTACAGAAGGAACTGTTCAAGAAGAACGGATATTTCTATATCTCTGATATTGAGCTTATGCTTTCGTATAAGGTCGAGCATAAGGTCGAGCGGCCCTTCGTATATTTCAAGTTTAAAGCTTAATTCTTCCATATTTCACCGTTTCTCAGCAGATAAAGCTTGTAATAAAGTCGAGACCTGTGTATATGAGGTTTGAAACTATACTGAAAGGTATAGAGAGGATACCTGTATATAAAAGCAGAAGAACTGCCATCATAATAAATCTCTCGTAACGCATAATTGCGAAATAGTATTTCGTAGGGAGAAATGCAAAGAAAATTCTTGAACCGTCGAAAGGGGGAATAGGGAGAAGGTTAAATACGCCGAGATTTAAGTTTATATTTATTACCATCTGAAATGCAAGAACGAGGTATAAGGTTGTGGTACTTGTTTCGCCGAAAACAATAACAAGCTTCATTATTATCATAAAAATCAATGATACAATAACATTGGAAAGAGGGCCGGCCGCTGCTGTCAGAGCCATAGCAGTTTTCTGTGAAACCTTTCTTGCTCTTCGGGGCTGTACGGGAACCGGTTTTGCCCAACCTATGCCGAAAACAAGCAGACCGATAGTGCCCATCGGGTCAAGATGGGAAATAGGATTAAGAGTAAGTCTTCCTTGTTCTTCGGCGGTATCATCACCGAGAAGCTTTGCCGCATAGCCGTGTGAACATTCGTGGATAGGGAATGCGATAAGAAGAATTACGAGGTATGAAAATACAGTAATAACAGCAGTTACTACGTCAGTGCATTTAAATAAATCAAATAACATATAGTCTCCTTAAATCTAAGAAATACAATCATATTTTATTATACTATATTAATGTAAATTTTGCAAGTCTTTTCGGCAAAATAAACGCTTTAATACGGTTTTTAAAGACATTTATCCGGCCAAAACAAATCTCCATTCTATTTTGCTCCAGTATTCGCCTGCATAATCAACGCCTACACGGGGTTTTGTGATATAGCCGAATTCTGTTCCGTCATCCTCAAGCCAGATTTCTTCGCTTGTAATAAGGTCTGATTTATTAAGGCTTCGGTCTATGCCGAGGTATTTCGTAAGCTTTGCGGGGCCGTTATAACCCTCACAGCATCGTATAAGAACAGCTTCGGGGCTTCCGTCCTCGCCACAGACAACATTGAACATATTATGCATACCATAGACGAGATAAACATAGGAAACGCCTCCTCTTCCGAACATAACAGAGGTTCGTTCGGTCTTCCCCTTGCTTGCGTGACAGGCTAAGTCCCCTGTGCCCATATAGCATTCCGTTTCGGTGATGCGGAGCTTTTTTATCTCTCCGTTTATTTTTGTACAGAGCAGTTTTCCTAAAAGAAGCGGAGCAAGCTCTAAAGCTGTTTTTGAAAAAAATTCCATATCGGTTATTCTTGCCATAATTTATACCTCCATTTATATCGTTTAATAAGAGTTAAAGAAGATAATACTATTATTGAGCGTAATTGCTCTGAAAACAATGTGTTGAATGAATGAAAAAATAGTTTAAGGGTGAGATTTATGAAAAAATTATTCGGAAAAAGGACTGACCCTATGAAAAAGGCTATGGAAATAGCGGAAACGGGTGTACAGTCTATAACAGACCCGAACGGCTCATATACAGGCGTACCTTCTGACCCGAAGGAAAAGCCTGTCCAGGATGCGGACGACCTGTAAATTGTTGCGAAGGCGGTACTTCTCTTAAGAACGTACCGCCAGAGTAAGAAGCTTCTAAAAATATTCAGCCGTTTACATAAGAGAATGGATATTTAAAGCCCGATAAATAAAGTTTTCCGCCTTGACAGGTATTATAAATTATGATAAAATAAAATTTGGTGTTTATATATAATTTACAGCCGTAACGAGGTGATAAAAATGAAGAAAAACAGAATAATTCCAGTGATACTTACGGCTGTATTATTAAGCGGTTGTGCGGAAAAAAAGCCTTCGGAAACGGAGCTTATACCCGAGGGTGTAATCCTTTCGGACGAGCCTTCCGTAAAGCCTGCTGAAACTATCGGAACGACCACAGCTCTCGAAATACCGATTTACAGTGAACCAAGCGAAGAAGCTTCTGGCAAGGCTGTTATTGCATTCGGCGGTGATACGACGCAATCGGACGTCTTCGCTGAAGCAACTTCCTGGCGTTCTATGGGGTATCCCTTCGAGGATGTAAGAGATATATTCAGAAATGCAGATATATCCTTCGTAAATCTCGAAACCTGTGTCAGCGACAGGGGTGAAAGCGAGAAGAAAGAGGGCTTCGGCTTCAGAACTCCGCCCGAATATCTCGGAGTTTATACCGAAGCAGGTATAGATATAGTTTCCTGTGCAAACAATCATACCCGTGATTATGGAATGGATGCTTTAAGCGATACCTTCAAGCACCTTACCGAACACGGTATCGATTATATCGGAGCAGGTAATAACCCTGCCGAAGCGGAGAAGCTTGAAATCTATGAAAAGAATGGCATAAAGATAGGCTTTACCGCCTTTAATATGATAAATATGGACCCTACCTGGTACGTAACGGACGAAAGGGCAGGTCTTAACTGTGTGGATTTTGCTGACAGCGAGTATTATCTTAATCTTATTTCCGAGTATGATAAAAGATGTGATGTTCTTATCGTTTCCGCACACTGGGGCGTTGAATACACAAACGCTATAACCGAAGAACAGGAGCAGTTCGCTCATCTTCTCTGTGACAACGGTGCCGATATTATCCTCGGACATCATTCTCACGTGTTACAGCCTATCGAAAGCTATAACGGAAGTATGATTTTCTATAGTCTCGGAAATTTCCTTTTCTATAAAATGGACGATACCTCGGGTATGAAAGCAATTTTCGAGATTGAGATTGATAAGAACGGTTTTGTAAGCGGTAAGCTTTCTCCTGTTTTTATAACCAACTGTAAAGCAAACCTTATTGCCGAAGATAAGGAAATGTACGGCGAGATAATTGAACTTTGCAGAAGCATTTCCGAACCATATAATGTAAAAATAACTGAGAACGGAGGTATTGAGCCTGTTGAATAAGATAAAAAGAACAGTTGCGGTTCTGCTGGGTATTGCGGTTCTTACGGGCTGTACCGCCGAGGCTGTACAGGCCAACACAATGCCTGCCGCCGCATACGTTACGGATGAGACAACAATTACCACAACAGTTACAACAACCACAGAAAAGCCTGTACTTACTACAACTATAACCGAGGGCGTAACTGCCGCTCCCGTAACCTCTCCCGAAGAGACAACGGTAAAAACAATAACCGAAGCAACAACTGAAAAGACAACAGCGTCAACAACTTCTGTTTCGACTACGACCGCCCCGAAAGCAACCACAAAAGTTACGACTGCTCCGAAAACAACCACGACTGCAAAGAGAGAGCCGAAGCCTGTAAAATATACCAACACCATAACGCTTCTCGGACCTAACGTTGTATATACGGGCGAAAGCTTTAAGTTTACATATAAAATAAGCCACAGAAACGCTGAGCGTGCTTCTGTACTCTGGCAGATGGTCGGAGGTTCGGGAAAGCTTTATAATGACGGTACCTTTGAGGCAACAGCCCCGGGCATCGTTACCCTTAAGGTTTCCGATATTTCCAACGGTTTAAGCGATACTCTCGAGGTTCACGTTGTTGACAGCCCTGAGGACATTGATTTTGTATGCGAGGTAAACGGAATACCTATAGCGAATAAGACCTATCCTGTTCCGAAGGACTATAATCCAGGGCTTCTTACGGAAACCTATGACGCATTTATGGAGCTTAAGCAGGCTGCATATCTTGAAGGAATAGAAATAAACTTTATGTCGGGCTTCCGTTCCTACCAGGAGCAGGTCGAGGTATATCACGGCTGGAACGATGTTTATTCGGAGCAGGCTGACCGTGTATCTGCCCGCCCCGGACATTCTGAGCACCAGCTTGGACTTGCTATCGACGTAAACTCAATCGAGTTCACCTTTGCAGACACTCCCGAAGGGCTCTGGCTTGCTGAAAACTGCTGGAAATACGGCTTTATTATACGTTATAAAGAGGGCACAGAGCATATCACAGGTTATATATATGAACCCTGGCATATAAGATATCTCGGTAAGGAGATTGCCGAAGAGGTTCATTTCAGCGGTCTTACATTAGAAGAATATCTCGGAATTGATTCTTATTATAGAATCGAAGAGTATGTTTTTGAGGAATGATAATGACTGAAGAAGAAATAGACTGGAAAGAATATGAAAGGGAACGGAAGAAACAACAGGGATGCGTTGTTTTAACAGTATTCTTTGCTCTTTTATTTCTTATTGGCGGGTATTTTTCTTTTCGTTTGGTTTTCGATAACGGCGGGAAAATTTATCGTTATGAAAATCCTAATGAAGAAAGAAAAACTGAAATAATTGAAGTTTATGGTCTTTCGGATAGTATAGATTACGATATTGAAGCTGTAAGCATTATGTGGAGTATAAGAGATTCATTTATTGTTCTCGAACTTAATGAAAGCGATTTTGAAGCTTTTAAAACTGCTAATCCTGAAATATGTTCAGCCTCGTATGAATATAAAACCGAATCATTTATATTTAAAACCGTAAATTATCGTCCTGTCAGAGATGATGACGAAAAAATAACTGTGCGTTATTCGGAAGATAAGATTTATATTTCAGCGTTCAGTTATGATGTTAATGATATAAGCGAGATTGTTTTTGGATACTTCGGAAATTAATAATATATTCAGATTTTATTATGAAAGCCACAGATTTTTTCTGTGGCTTTCTTCTTGCTTCTCTCGTTTTAAACAAACTTAAAGCCACAGATTTTACTCTGTGGCTTTTGCGTTTATTAGTTGTTGTCAGAGGAAGCCTGTGCCTTCTTCTTTGCTTCGATATCAGCAAGAGCTTCTTTTCTTGAAAGACCGATCTTGCCCTGGTTGTCGATCTTGATAATCTTAACGATAATCTGGTCGCCAACGTCACAAACGTCTTCTACCTTTTCAACACGTCTGTTTTCGAGCTCGGAGATATGAACCATACCTTCCTTGCCGGGAGCGAATTCTACGAATGCACCGAATTCCTTAACACGTACAACCTTACCCTTATAGATAGCACCGATTTCGGGTTCAGTAACGATAGACTTGATTGTGTCGAGACAAGCATTAGCCTTTTCGCCGTTGTTGCCACAGATAAATACGTTGCCTTCTTCGTCAATGTCAATCTTAACTTCAAAGTCAGCACAAAGCTTCTGGATAACCTTACCGCCTGTACCGATAACTTCTCTTATCTTGTCAACAGGCACCTTTGTGCTTATCATCTTAGGAGCATATTCGTTTACAGTAGCTCTGGGAGCGGGGATAGCCTTAAGCATTACTTCGTCAAGAATCTTGATTCTTGCCTTATGAGTCTTAGCGAACGCGTCAGCGATAATTTCGGGAGTAAGACCGTCAATCTTAAGGTCCATCTGGATAGCTGTGATACCCTTGTGTGTACCGCCTACCTTAAAGTCCATATCGCCGTAGAAGTCTTCGAGACCCTGGATATCAACCATTGTCATCCAGCGGTCGCCTTCTGTGATAAGACCACATGAGATACCTGCTACAGGAGCCTTAATCGGAACGCCGGCATCCATAAGTGCGAGAGTAGAACCACAGATAGAAGCCTGGGAAGTAGAACCGTTTGAAGAAAGAACTTCGGATACGAGTCTTATAGCGTAAGGGAATTCTTCAACAGGGGGAATAACGGGCTCTAATGCTCTCTGAGCTAAAGCACCGTGGCCGATTTCTCTTCTGCCGGGGCCTCTGCTTGCCTTTGTTTCACCAACGGAGTAAGCAGGGAAGTTATAGTGGTGCATATATCTCTTTGTATCTTCTTCGTCAATACCTTCGAGCTTCTGTGCGTCGCTTACAGGGCCTAAAGTAGCAACTGTAAGAACCTGTGTCTGACCTCTTGTGAAGAGACCGGAACCGTGAACTCTCGGTAAAAGGTTTACTTCGGAAGCTAAAGGTCTCATATCGTCCATACCACGGCCGTCAACACGCTTCTGTTCGTCGAGTAACCAGCGTCTTACGATAACCTTCTGGAGCTTATAGATTGCTTCGTCAATCATAGAAGCCTGGTCGGGATAGATTTCGTCATACTTTTCGTGAATAGCGTCCTTGATAGGCTGGAGTCTTGCTTCACGGATGTTCTTGTCGTCTGTATCGAGGGCATACTTAACCTGGTCGCCGAATTCTTCCATAAGTGCGTCGATAAGGTTGTGGTCGATTTCCATAGAGGGGAATTCGAACTTGGGCTTACCGATAGCAGCCTGGATTTCCTTGATGAAAGGAATGATGGACTTGTTGATTTCTTCGTGACCTGCCATAATAGCCTTGAGCATTGTGTCGTCGTCAACTTCGTTAGCACCGGCTTCGATCATAACGACCTTCTTTTCGCTGGAAGCAACTGTAAGCTGTAAATCGGACTTTGCTCTCTGTTCAGCGTCGGGCATAAGCACGATTTCGCCGTCAACGAGACCAACAGAAATACCGCCGATAGGTCCGTTCCACGGAATATCGGAGATTGTAACAGCTACGGAAGCACCGATCATAGAAAGGATTTCGGGCTGTGTGTCGGGGTCAACAGCTAAAACTGTCATAACGATAGCTACGTCGTTTCTCATATCCTTGGGGAAGAGAGGACGCATAGGACGGTCAACTACACGGGAAGTAAGGATAGCCTTTTCGCTGGGACGTCCTTCTCTCTTTAAGAAACCGCCGGGAATCTTACCTACGGAGTAGAGCTTTTCTTCGTAATCTACGGAGAGCGGGAAGAAATCTACGCCGTCGCGGGGCTTAGGGCTTGCTGTAACGTTTACCATTACAACGGATTCGCCGTAGCGGATCCAGCAGGAGCCGTTAGCAAGTCCGCATACCTTGCCAGTTTCAACAGTTAATTCTCTGCCGGCAAAGGTAGTTTTAAAAGTTCTGTAATTATCGAACATTTCTGTTCCTCCTTGTAATTTTTTTATTCACAAGGTACAGATTTTTTTTAGCAATAAAGTCAGCCTGAAAAAAGCTTTCAGACTCAGTTTACCGCTAAAGCCTCTGTACCTGTAAAGTTCATAAGATTGGTAAAAAGGGCAGAACGGCACGACCATTCTACCCCTTCCGATGCATGAATTACTTACGGATACCAAGCTTTGCAATGATTGCACGGTAACGTTCGATATCCTTCTTCTGAAGGTAACCGAGAAGGTTACGTCTCTTACCTACCATCTTGAAGAGACCTCTTCTGGAGTGGTGGTCCTTCTGATGAGTCTTTAAGTGTTCGGTAAGATCGTTGATTCTCTTTGTGAGAATAGCAATCTGTACTTCGGGAGAACCTGTATCGTTTTCACTTGTACGGTTCGCTTCGATGATAGCTGTCTTTTCGTCTTTGAGCATCATAATAAATACACCTCTTTAAAAATTTTTGCACTCACATAGCATAGGGCAACAGTGTTTCTCTTACAAAGAGCATAAGCCACAACGCCAAGTGTGTGTAACTGCATAACACAGCAAATTTATTATATCACAAAAATATCTCTTTGTAAAGAGTTTTTTAAAATTTATTTAATAATAATGTGTGCCGTTGATTGCAAAAAACTCTTGACAAGAAGGAATGAAAATTGTATAATATTAACAAATAGTAACTTGCTTGAAAGGTTGGTAATAAAAATGGCTCTTATAAATACAATGGAAGAAATCGTTGACTTAAAATTAAAGGAACTTCTTGTTGATGTTGACTGCTGTAAGTGTGAACATTGCTATGAGGATATAAAGTGCCTCGCACTCAACGCTCTTCCCTCAAAATACGTAAGCACTGCAAAGGGCGAGCTTTTCTCGAAGCTTTCACAGGCTATGATAAAACAGCATTCTATCGACGTTAATATTGCCGTTATTAACGCTATCGAGTTCGTTAAGACTCATCCTAAGCACCACTGATTTAAGTGAGTGATGAAAAGTGAAGAGTGAAAAGTTATGGTATCGCCTTACGGCGATGGATTTAAATAAAACTCTGCACAAACGCACTTCATAAAAGGCTTTTTTAAAATTCACGCCCACAGGGCGCTCCTCAACTATTCACTATTCATTATTCACTTTTCACTTTATAAATCACATTATAGGGTTTATCGACAAGTTGAAAAACAGCTTCCATACGGAAGCTGTTTTTTTATTCGTCATCATCGTCAAGATTTACTCTTAAGAACGGACTTGCCTTTGCGTTTCCGAAAAGAGCGTTCATAACGTGCTTTGTCTTGTGAGAAATCGGCATACCGTCAGCGTCAAGCTCTTCTTCTTCGCTTCTGAAGCCGTCGTTTCTGTTCATTCCGTCGAGAATGTTCGCAAAATTCGCCTTTTCGGGCTTAGCTTCTGCCTGTTCATTCTTCGGGAGAGTTATGGTGCGGTAAGCGGAGAAAGCCTTTGCGGAGGCTGCAGGAGTAGCAGGCGGAATGTGAGCGGGAGGCGGAGCAATTTCAACCTCTTCGGCTGAAAGCTGACCGTCTATCTGAATCTCTTCTTCCTGCTTCTCTTCCTTTTCACGCTTATATTCCTCGAGGGGCTGCTTTATTTTTTCGTAAGGCGACGGCTCGATATATGCGTTAAAGGAAGCGGTTTTCTTAGGTGTAAATACCTTTACGTCCTCTTCGATTTCACGCTTTGTACGGAAAAGCTTTACGTCTGAATCGTCGGGCTCAGGCATAGGTCTTATAACCTTCGGTGGTTCAGCGGTAAGGGGTGTGCTTTCGAAAGGAACAGCTTTCTTTTCCGTTTCACCGTTAGGTATTACAACCGTCTTCGGCTTTGAAAAATCAAATGCCTTTTCGGTATAGCTTGTATTAGGAGCGCTGCCTCTTATGATTTTTGTTGTGGGCTTAGGCGGAACATACTGAGGCTGAGGCTGCTGATAATAATGCTGCTGGGGCTGCTGTCTTTGTTCCTGTACAGCATTTGCAGCGAACAGTCTTTTAACTGCTTCGAGGGTTGCCTTTTCGGATTCGGCAAGACTCTGCTTCTGCTGTGGAGCGGGACGCTCAACTCTTTCAAATACGAATTTCTTTACTTCCTTGCCTTCTTCGGTAAGCTCGATAGGCTCGGGCTTAGGTTCGGGTGGAGGCGGAGGGGGAGGAGTACGCTTTTTAGAGGCATATTCATCGCCTCTTGAAAGCTCGATAAAGTCTTCGAGGTCTTTTTCTCCTGCTACGCCCGTAAGAAGCTTTTCTTTAAGACGAAGCTCAGCCTGGTACCAGAGTGAGAAGTCACGCTGTGTCATATCCACGTTGACTCTTGAAGCCATTTCTTTATAAAGAGCCTCGAGCTTTTCATTTACATAGCTCTTGTCCATAGGCTCGTTCTTCGGTTCAATAACGATAAATGCGGGTTCTTCCGCTTCGGGAAGCTGAACAGGGGTTTCCTTTCCGCTGTTCATAACTTCGACGCATACGGTTCCGTCCTTCTGTGGAATATTACAGTAATTATAGGGATATTCCTCGTCCTTAAGGAAGAATTCTCCGCATCTCGGACATTTGCGGAGTACGCCGCCGCTTTCGATTGTAGCGTCGATTTCAAGGTCAATAACCGCCTTGAATGAAGTAGGAATATAAATATGCTGGGGGATTCCCGACATAGATTTTATTATTGTATTTACGAGGCTGTCGTTTTTGTCGGGGATATACTGCTTGATGACCGAGAAAGCGTCCATAGCTGTCTGGTCGATAAGCTCGGGATTGTTCTTTGCCTTATATGTACGTTCAGGATAGTCCATATTATTGAGGACATTTCTTACGATTTCCTTTGAGGCGTTGGAAAGAACAAAGGGCGAATTAGGCACACGGCCGGCAGTATATACACCGCACATACCTATGTCTTCAACAGGAAAACCCTGTTCATTTGCGGCAACGTTAAACATAAGGTCGAAATAATTTGCTCTGCAGGACGCTTCCATAGGAGAAGCAGGGTTCGCACCAAAGACAAAATCGACCTTACGCTGTGCGTATTCCTGCAGCTTAAGGAGATTTGTCCATTCGTTTATAGCATGGTTATGACGATATTCAGAAAGACGGCTGAAAACAGCCTTTTCGAAATCGTTTCTGCAACGCATAAAGCTCTGCCAGAGACTTGCCGCACTTATCTCGTTCTGCTTGCAGAGATGGTCTATCCAGCAGTCTATAACGATTTTTTCGAACTTTGTACGCATATTCTGCTCATAGTATTTATGACAGCCCGAAATTGAGTTGCGTATAGAAAAAACGTCCTCGACATTGTATTCCCCAGTGCGGTTTGCGAGACGGCAGAGGTCAGTACAATGGTTTAGAAAAAGCGTAAAATCATACTTACAGAAATTTATTAAATTGTTGGGGTAAAGCAGGGTATAGATTTCACTTGAATTCTTCCCTGTGATATTAAGCTGGCGAGTCATTTTTATGACCTGTCCTTTCCCATTTGTTTATTCGGAAGCTTCAGTTTCTTCGGTTTCTTCTGTTTCTTCATTATCTTCGGGTGCGGTTGTTTCTTCTGTCTCTTCGTTATCGAAAATTATCGGTTTTTTTACATTCGAAACCTCTTCGGTTTCTTCTTCCTCTTCCTTAGGAGTACGCTGTTGTTCGAAAAGCTCGGGGATATCCTTTAATCGTCCGTCGATATAAAGCTCATCGTCTTTTTCCCAATGATATTCGAGTTCGTCCATACGTACGGTTACGAGAACCTTAAGGCTGTCGAAATGACGGTAGGCATTAGCGAAAGGAAGCTCTATATCGTTTGCGGTTTCTTCAACATAGAATGTTGCGGAAATACGTTCAGGGTTGTCGTCATCGATGTATTTTACAAGACGGTAAGTATTCTTCGGGGAATATTCGTAGGTATAAACTCTGTTTTCCAGGTCACAGTAGTGAAGATTCTGAGGAAGGAATGTCTGGGGAGTAAGATTGAAATGTAAGAGGGTAAGGTAAACGAGTGCACCTACAACGAAAAGGAGCAGATATATTGTACCAAGTATCGTTTTAAGAGTTTCGCCTGCTCCGCTTGCGAGAAAGCAAAGAGCACATATTGCAAGAGGCGGAATAAGGAGATACCAGTTTCCGAAATCTATAATCATCATAAGGAATACGAGCAGAGGCGAAATACAAAGCACAAATCTCGTAAGAATCTGTTTACGGGTATAAATCATAAGTCCGCCGAATATAAAATTAACGAGGACATACAATAAAAACAGGGCAATAGGGTTTACAGGCTCTATTGAATAAGCGAAAGCGAGCCAGTCGATATAAACGAGAAATAATGGAAACGCAAGAGAAAACAGAGCGAAAAAGCGTTTACACCATTTATTTTTAAAGAATGCGAGAATTTTATCCATTTATATAAATCCTTTCTTTAACACACAAAGGGGTATAAAAACCCAATATATAATATTATTGTACACGAAATCACGCTGAATTTCAATACTATTAAGAAAATTTTTATAAAATTTGAAAAAATATTGACAAAATGCGGTAAATATGCTATGATAGTTGAACAATTAAATACTCCGTGAGGGAGTAGCAGGCGTGTGTTACGCAGTAATCCAACATACTGATTGAAAAATCTGGGTTACTTTAATTTGCGAGACTCATGGTATAACTGTAAAGCTATACCTGTGTCTTTTTTTATTGAAAATGATTCGGGTAGGCGTAAGGCTTGCCCTTTTTTTGCGGGCGGAAAGGGAATAACAACTATGGAATGGACGTTTGTATTTTTCTTTAACAGCATATTACTTGGAGCGGGACTTGCTATGGACGCATTTTCAGTATCTCTCGCCAACGGTCTTAATGAGCCGAAGATGAAAGCAGGTAAAATGTCTGCTATTGCGGGAGTTTTTGCAGGCTTTCAGTTTTTAATGCCGATGCTCGGCTGGATATGTGTGCATACAATAGTAGAGGTATTTAATTCCTTTGAGTCGCTTATACCCTGGATAGCTCTTGGACTTCTCGGATTTATAGGCGGAAAAATGCTTATCGAAGGCATAAAGGGCGGAGAAGAGGAAGAAGACGGACCTAAAAAAACAACCTTGGGTACTCTTATGCTACAGGGCGTAGCGACTTCTATCGACGCACTTTCGGTAGGCTTTACCATTGCGGAATATAACTGGTTTATGGCGTTTGTCTGTTCGCTTATAATTGCAGTCGTAACCTTCGGAATATGTACGGTAGGACTTATCTTAGGCAAGAAATTCGGCACAAAGCTTTCGGGAAAGGCTTCGATTCTCGGCGGAGCGATACTTATTTTTATCGGTATCGAAATTTTTGTTAGCAATGTATTTTTCTGAGACTGAAAAATCCCCCTGTTTTTTAGCCGGGCAGTAATATAGAATTAAGAAAGCCACTTTTGATATTGGTGTTAAAAGTGGCTTTATGTTGCTTATGTTATTGACAATTTATGATATTATTGTTACAATCAATTTGATAAATTGGAATTTGGAGGAGGAATGCATTATGGATATTGGCACAAAAAACGAATGGTTAAATATGATAAGGGATAATGATAATGAAATCGGGAAAATATATAGAGATAACTATGAATATGTCATTGAAATAAATATGTGGAATGGAGAAACACGCATATTGAAAACCGTGAATTGTAGGAAATTTGTTCATAATGTTGAATTGGTAGATGAAATTGGCGATATAACCTTTAATGACAAAGTATATAAATTTTGGACTGTTGATTATTTAGATGATAGTCTAGAAACAATTTTAGAAATAGAGGCAGATGAAATTATATTGATAAAATAAGCTCTCAGTCTTGCGGAGAGATTGGCAGAAAGAGATAACTTTGAAATATGTTTGTGAAAAAAATATAGAATTTTTTAATTCATAGTATGATAGATAAATTAGAATTTTGCGGAGGTAATATTATGGACAATAAATGTAGTAAATGTGGGGGAGAATTGATAACGGGTCGCTTGATGACAGGCGCTCATTTCGTTGGTTTTACTCCATTAGCTGATGAAAAAAAGTTTAAGCCACGTTATGTCGGATTAATTTGCGATACGTGCGTTCAATGCGGAAGTGTAGAAAATATCCGTGTAGAAAAAGTTGATAAACTGAAATAAATTCCAATTTATATGTGTGATTTTAAAATAACCCGTGAAGAAAATTCTTCACGGGTTATACTCTTTAAGACCATTCCGCTATCTGAATAGGAGGATGTTTTATCTGTTAAGCTTCTTTATTTTTTCGAGCTCTGTCTTTGAAATGCCCTTTGTAAGCCCCGGGGCGGTATAGGGAATTATATTCTGGTAATTTTCGATTTCATCGGGAGTATGGTCACCGCCCGAGGGAATAAGACCTGTGCAGTCTCCCGAAGAAGCGGAAATGCCTGTAAATTTTTCATTGTCCATTATATTCACTCCTTTCGTTTTTATTATCCTACGAAAAGAGAAAAATATGCGGTATGAAGAACCTTAAAGAAATTTAAAAGGGCAGTCTTTAAAGACTGCCCTTAAGTATCATTTATTCATCACTGGGTTCGAGAACCGCATAGTTGTCGTCGGCACGCTTATAAACAACGTTTATCGCACCTGTTTCAGCGTTCTTGAACATAAAGAAGCCGTGACCTAACATATTCATCTGTAAGATTGCTTCGTCAACGCTCATAGGACGGAGAGCGAATTTCTTGTACTTGATAACCTCGTAATCAACCTGTTCGTCGGGAGTATCCTCGAACTTATCAGCGAATGAATTATCACGTAACTGTTTTGCGAGCTTTGTCTTGTTCTTCCTTATCTGACGGATGATCTTATCGATACAAGCGTCAAGTGCGTCATTCTTGTCCTCGGCGGACTGTTCTGCACGGAACATAACGCCTTCGTATGTAACTGTAAGTTCGAGTACGATAAGGTTCTTGATTGTGCTTAAGGTAAGCTTTGCCTTTGCGTCGGAGCCGAAGAATTTATCGAGCTTGGACGCTAAACGCTCGTTAGCATAATCTGTAAAGCTCTGGCTTATCTGCATTTTCTTAGCTGTGATCTGAACTGTCATATTGATAATCATTCCTTTCCTTAGAAGCGGTACGGGTTTTCGCTCGCTTCTTTTCGGTTTTCGGGAAGTTCCCTTTAACCTTATGTCTGTATTATACCATAATGAGCCAAAATATACAAGTGTTTTTTGAAAATTTTTGAAATTTTGAATAATATGCACAAAAAATTAATCCAAATATCTTATAATGAGCCGAAAATAATCCTTGTTGTTGTATATATGCCGAAAAAACGTAAAAACTCCTTTTCCGTACTTGAAAAAAATCTTTTTATATGATATAATATTATGGTATATTTCTAAAAGAAAGGTGAATGTGAATTGCCACAGTTTGTGAGTGATGAAGAAGTAAAGGAACAGGGCTTTTTTATGAAGCGTGTATGTGCTGTAACACATATGTTTGACCACGTTCCTTTAGCATATACCCATAGCTACGGCTGTCAGCAGAATGTTTCCGACGGCGAAAAGATAAACGGTATGCTTTACCGTATGGGCTATGATTTTACCGATGACCCCGAAAAGGCGGATTTTATTCTTTATAATACCTGTGCGGTGCGTGAAAATGCGGAAAACCGTGTTTTTGGAAATTTAGGAGCACTAAAGCATCTCAAAAACCGCAACCCTAATCTTATAATCGCCGTATGCGGTTGTATGGTTCAGCAACAGCATATTGCTGACCGAATAAAGAAGACATTTCCATTTGTTGACCTTGTTTTCGGAACCCACGTGCTTCATAAATTCCCCGAACATCTCTATAGTATTTTCGCTGAGGGCAAGCGTGTGTATAGTCTCCCCGAAAGCGAGGGCGTAATTTGCGAGGGAATACCCGTAAAGCGTGACAGCAAGTTTAAAGCGAGCGTTCCGATTATGTATGGATGCAATAATTTCTGTACCTACTGCATCGTGCCTTATGTAAGAGGAAGAGAACGTTCGAGAAATCCCGAAGAGATAATTTCCGAGGTAAGCGGTCTTATTGAAAAGGGCTATAAGGAAATTCTTCTTTTAGGTCAGAACGTAAATTCCTATGACGGAAACGGCGTTGATTTCAAGGAGCTTTTAAAGAAACTGGACAATCTCGAGGGCGAGTTCAAGATAAGCTTTATGACGTCTCATCCTAAGGACTGCTCCTTTGAGCTTATCGATACTATTGCGGAGAGCAGACATATATCCTGGCATCTCCATCTCCCTGTCCAGAGCGGAAGCAACCGCATACTGAAGCTTATGAACCGCCACTATGATATAGAGCATTATCTTTCACTTGTGGAATATGCCCGTAAGCGTATCCCCGAATTACAGCTTACAACGGATATCATCGTCGGCTTCCCCGGTGAGACCTATGAGGATTTCTGTGAAACGCTGGAGCTTATGAAAAAGGTAAAATACGACAGTGCATTTACCTTTATCTACAGCAAGCGTGAGGGTACAAAGGCAGCGGAAATGGACGACCCCATATCCGAAGAAGAAAAAGGAAAATGGTTCAGAGAGCTTCTCGAGGTTCAGGGTAAATCCGGCGAGGAAGCTTATAAGAAATACGAGGGAAAGGTTCTCCGTGTTCTCTGTGAAGGAAAGGGAAGAACAGACGAAAGCCTCTATACAGGCAAATCCCGCCAGAATATTATAGTTGATTTTAACGGCGACGAACAGCATATCGGAAAGTTTGTTGACGTAAAAATAACGAAAGTGCTTAACTGGGCACTTGTCGGTGAAATTATACAGTAAAAGAAAGGAAAATTACTATGGACGCAATTAAAGCAGCAAGAGAATTAGGAAAGGCAATCCAGGCTGACCCCCGTTATGTTGATTATGTAGCGGCTAAGACAGCAAACGATAATGACGAAGAGCTCCAGAACTTAATCGGCGAGTTCAACTTAAAGCGTCAGAATATCCAGTACGAAATGCAGAAGCCCGAAAGCGAAAAGGACGCTGAAAAGCTCCAGAAGCTTAACGCTGAAATGCAGGAATGCTACGGTAAGGTTATGGGCAACGTAAATATGGCTAATTTCGTTATCGTAAAGAACGCTCTCGATAAGCTTCTCGAAGACGTTAATATGATTATTTCCATGTGCTGTGAAGGTGAAGACCCCGACACTTGTGAACCTGCAGCTCACGCTTGCTCCGGTAGCTGTGCTACTTGCGGCGGCTGTCACTGATAATAAAAATGCCTGTGGGCGTACCGTAATGGTACGCCTCAGAGCGTTTAATGATGAATAATGAAAAATAAATGATAATATCCTTTGTTTTTCATTATTTATCAGCAAGAATGAAAGGAATGATAAAATGGCTCCGAAGGAAGAAAAAATCTCCCCGATGCTCCAGCAGTATCTTGATATAAAGAAACAGTACAAGGATTATGTTGTTTTCTTCAGATTAGGCGATTTCTATGAAATGTTCTATGAAGAGGCTGAAAAGATTTCGAAGGAACTTGAGCTTACCCTTACCTCGAGGGCAGGCGTACCTATGTGCGGAGTTCCTTATCATGCCTGTGAGCTTTATTTAAAGAAGCTTATAAAGAAGGGCTATAAGGTAGCTCTCTGTGAACAGCTCCAGGACCCGTCGCTTTGTAAAGGGCTTGTTGAACGTGATGTTACCCGTCTCGTAACGCCGGGCACTCTTTATGAGGACAGTATGCTTGACGAGACGAAGAATAACTATATCTCCTGTTTTTATGCGGAAGAAAGTGCCTGTGGTATGGTTTTTGCCGATATTTCTACAGGCGAGTTCCATATCGTCGAAAAGAGCGGAAATACGCTTATGGGCGATATAATAAACGAGCTTTCCCGCTATACGCCCAGCGAAATTCTTTTTAACCAGAAATTCGTTGATTACAGCGAAATACACGAATTTATCCAGACCCGCCTTGATTTTGCGACAGGGGAGCTTTTCGATGAAGAACAGTTCGACAGTATTTCTACCGAAGAGCTTAACGAGCAGTATTTCTCTGACACAAGATACAGCGGCACTCTTGAAGCTATGCCCCTTGCCGCAAAGGCATTGTATGCAGTTTTCCGCTACATAAATGAGACCCAGAAAGCGAAGATAAAGAGAAGCGTAAATCTTATCGCACATCTTAACGATGATTATATGTCTCTTCCGATTACAACAAGACGTAATCTCGAGCTTACGGAGACTATGCGTAATAAAGAACGCAAGGGCTCTCTTATGTGGGTTCTCGATAAGACGAAAACGGCTATGGGAAGAAGAAAGCTTAGACGCTTTATCGAACAGCCTCTTTTAAACCCGACTCTTATTCTCGAAAGACTTGACGCCGTAAATTGTTTGTTTTCCGATTATACCTTAAACGGCGATTTAAGAGAAGCCTTAAGCGGAATATATGACCTCGAAAGACTTATTACGAGAGTTGTATATAAGGCGGCTTCTCCCCGTGATGTAATGGCTCTCGGCTGTACCTGCGGAAAGATTCCGGAGCTTAAGGCGGTTCTTTCGGGTGCAAATTCGAGACTTCTCGAAAGGCTTAACAGCGAGATAGACGAGCTTTCCGATATAGCGGCACTTGTTTCAAACGCAATAAAGGCTGACCCGCCCGCACTTACAAAAGACGGCGGATATATAAACGACGGCTTTAACGAAGAGCTTGACCGTTTAAGAGGTATCACAAACGGCGGCGAGGATATTTTAAAGGAAATCGAAGAACGTGAAAAGGAAGCAACGGGAATTAAAAACCTCCGTGTAAGCTATAACCGTGTTTTCGGGTATTATATCGAGGTTTCAAAGGGAAATCTCTCCCTCGTTCCCGACCATTACATAAGAAAACAGACTCTTACCAACGGCGAGCGTTTTATAACCGACGAGCTTAAGAAGATAGAAAGCGAGATACTCGGTGCAAAGGATAAGATACTCGCTTTAGAGGCAGAGATTTTCAGCGAGGTGCGTGAATTTATCGCTTCCCGTCTTGAAACTGTACAGGTTACAGCCGAAGCTGTGGCTTATGTTGACGTATTGCAGAGCTTTGCTGTTGCGTCTCTTGAAAATGACTACGTAAAGCCCGACATATCTCTCGAAAGCGTTATCGAAATAAAGGACGGACGTCATCCTGTAATCGAAAAGATACGTAACGATACATTGTTTACGCCCAATGACACAAGGCTTGATATTTCGGACAACAGACTTCATATTATTACAGGACCCAATATGGCGGGTAAATCTACCTTTATGAGACAGGTAGCAATCATAACCCTTATGGCACAGATAGGCTGCTTCGTGCCTGCCAAAAGTGCAAGAATCGGCGTTGTCGATAAGATCTTTACCCGTGTCGGTGCAAGCGATGACCTTACAGCAGGTCAGTCCACATTTATGGTGGAAATGAACGAGGTTGCCGAAATATTAAGCGGAGCAACATCGAAAAGCCTTGTTATCCTTGATGAAATCGGACGAGGAACATCAACCTTTGACGGCATTTCCATAGCGAAATCCGTTGCCGAATATATCAATAACAAAATCGGGTGTAAAACCCTTTTTGCGACCCATTACCACGAGCTTATCGCTCTCGAAAAGGATAATAAGGGCATACGCAACTACAGCGTTGCAGTTACGAAGCGCGGAGACGATATAAAGTTCCTCCATAAAATCGTAGAGGGCGGTACCGATAACAGCTACGGTATCGAGGTAGCAAAGCTCGCAGGTCTTCCCTCGAAAATTATAGAAGCTTCGAAAAAGACCCTTAAGGGAATGGAAATGGGGTCGAAGATAGACCTCGAGAAACAGCTTAAAGAGGACGAAGAGGAAGAAGCATTTGACTTTTCCGCTATTGCCCGGAAAAACGCAATACAGATCATAAAGAATCTTGATCTTGATAATATGACTCCGAGAGAGGCCTTTGCCCAGCTCGAGGAGTTAAAGAAAATGCTTGACTGATAAGGAATTTTAAAATGGCGAAGATAAATCTGCTCGACAGAAGCGTATTCGAGCTTATAGCTGCCGGAGAGGTAATTGAAAGACCTGCTTCGGTTATAAAAGAGCTTGTTGAAAATTCAATAGACGCCGGTGCAAAGCATATAACCGTCGAAATAAAGGACGGCGGAAGCAGCTTTATGCGTGTTACTGATGACGGATGCGGAATTTCACACGATGAAATCCCTACCGCCTTTCTTCGCCACGCCACAAGCAAGGTAAAAACTGCCGATGACCTCGATAAGATACTTACCTTAGGCTTCAGGGGCGAGGCACTTGCTTCCGTTGCGGCAGTAGCAAGAGTAGAGGTTCTTACAAAAGAAGCGGGTACGGAGTACGGAAGCAGTTTTAAAATAAACGGCGGCGAAATAACCGAGCACGAGCATACGGGCTGTCCCGACGGAACTACTATTATAATAAGAGATTTGTTTTATAATGTCCCTGCCCGCCAGAAGTTCCTTAAACGTGATGTTACCGAGGGAAACCAGGTTCAGGGCTTAATAGATAAGCTTGCCCTCGCTCATCCCGATATAAGCTTCCGTTTTATACGTGACAATAAGCCTGTCCGTCATACAGGAGGCGACGGCGATTATTATTCCGCAATCTATGCTGTTTTCGGAAAACAGTTCGCTATGAGCCTTATACCTGTTGATTATTCTATGAACGGAGTTACTGTCACAGGTTATACCTCGTCTCCTTTATTTACAAGACCGAACCGCTCTATGCAGTACTTCTTTGTAAATGGAAGATATGTGCGTTCCGTAATATGCCTTACCGCTCTCGAGGAGGGTTACCGCAACAGCATTATGACAGGAAAATTCCCTGCCTGTGTACTTAATATAACCATTAATCCCGAGCTTTGCGACGTTAATGTAAGTCCGTCGAAAACCGAAGTTAGATTTGCGGATGAAAAGAATATTTTCGACCTTATTAATTTCGGAATTAAAAACGCAATACTAAACGCCGACAACAGACGAGAGTTAAAGCTTGAAAAAAAGCCTGTGCAAAATACAATTGTTGAGCAGACTGAAGAAAAGCCTCTTTCCGTAAGGGTAGAAAAGGCTCTCGAAGCTGTACCACAGGATAAGTATAAGGAAAAAATCCAAAAGACCCTTGAAGATGACCGTATATATAAGGTTAAGGAAAAGCCTGTTATCTTCCATTCTCCCGTAAGCAATATCCAGCCGAAGAAAATGGAAAAATCCTTTGTACAGCAGAGGATAGAGGAGAAAACAGAAATAAACCCTGTTCATATCCCCGAAAAGAAAAAGGAAAGTATAGAAGCTGAGCCTGTTCCCGAAAAGGAACAGTATATTGCCCCTGTACCTGAAGAAAAAACAGATAATACTTTTAAATATATAAGCGGTTCAGCCTTACAGAAGACAGAAACCGTTATAACAGAAGAACCCGAAAAGCCTTCGATAAAAGTAATCGGTGAGCTTTTCGCAACATATATTCTCTGCCAGTGCGGTGAGGAATTTATTATGATAGATAAGCACGCTGCACACGAGAGAATTAATTTCGAGAAGAAGAAAACCGAGCTTATGACTTCATCACAGCTTCTTGCGGAAAGCGAATATATAGACCTTTCACCCGAACAGTACAGCGTTCTTTCGGAAAACACCGATAAGCTTATGGATGCAGGTATCGAGGTTATTCTTACTGACGGCTTCCGCTGTGAGATAACGGCCTGCCCCTCTGCCTTTGCAGGAGAAAATGTACGCCCGTCGGATATAGTAATTCCCTGTGCTGAGCTTCTCTGTTCGGGAAATGATAATATAATAGGTGAAATATATGATGACCTTCTGCACAGCAGGGCTTGTAAGGTATCTATAAAGGCCAACGACCTCAACAGCCGTGAGGAGCTCCGCGTCATAGCGGAAGAGGTATGGAACAATGAAAAGATACGCTTCTGTCCCCACGGACGTCCTGTTATGATAAAAATGACGAAGCAGGAGATTGAAAAGTATTTCAGCCGTATTGTTTAGGAGAAATATGGAAAAGATTTTTATTGTAGTTGTGTGCGGTGCTACCGCTTCGGGAAAAACGAGGCTCGCTATCGACCTTGCGAAGCGTTTTGACGGAGAGGTTGTATCCGCCGATTCAATGCAGATTTATAAAAAGCTTGATATAGCAAGTGCGAAGCCTACCGAAGAGGAAAAGGACGGCATCGTTCATCACCTTATGGACTTCTTAGAGCCGACAGAAGCTTTTTCTGTTGCGGATTATGTTCCTATGGCGAGAGAAATAATTGCGGATATCCATAAAAGAGGAAAGCTTCCCATAATATGCGGAGGTACGGGGCTTTATATAAACTCCCTTGTGGATAATATCGAATTTGATGATACGGGAAGCGACCCTGTGTTCAGAGAAGAAATGAAAAAGCTTGCAGAGGAGCATGGAAACGGCTATGTACTTGAAAAACTCCGTGAGATTGACCCGGAAAGTGCCGGAAGGCTTCATGAAAACAACCTTTCCCGAGTTATACGTGCCCTTGAGGTTTATCATATAAGCGGAAAGACAATGACCGAAATACAGGCTGAAAGCCGTCGCAACCCCTCTCCCTATGAGCCTTGTATGATGATGATAGACTATGAGGACAGGGAAGTGCTTTATGAGCGTATCGACAAGCGTGTTGATATAATGATGGAGCAGGGGCTTCTCGAAGAAGCGAGGGAATTTTTTACCCATAAGGATTATGTTACCGCTTCACAGGCTATCGGCTATAAGGAGCTTAAACCATACTTTGACGGAGAGGCAGAGCTTTCGGAATGTCTCGAAAGATTAAAGCTCGAAACGAGACATTACGCAAAAAGACAGCTTACCTGGTTCAAAAAAGATATGCGAATTTACCGAATTTCTTCGTCAAAATCGACAAATTATGAAAAAATTTTAGAAATTGCAGAAAAATTAGTGAAAAAATATAGCATTTTATAAAAAAGTATGTTATAATGAAAAATATTATAGGCACTTACGCCTTTTTGCACAAATTTATTTACGGAAGGATTTTATGACAATGGCAAAAGATATGAATTTACAGGACGTTTTTTTAAACCAGGCAAGAAAAGACCGTATTCCCGTTACAATATATATTACTAATGGTTTCCAGTTCAAGGGTATTGTTAAGGGCTTCGACAGCTATACAGTTATTCTCGATACTGAAGGAAGACAGAATCTTATTTACAAGCACGCAATTTCAACAATAACTCCTTTAAGACCTATTTCTCTTCTTGACGCATTCGACAAGGAAGAAACAGCAGAGGTCAAGGAAGAGTTCTGATTAATTTCCGGGGGTAACGATGGCAGAAACGGATAAAAAACGGACTGTTACGACGAAAATCATCTGGCTCATCATAGGCGTTTTCTTCACTCTTATGATTGTGAGCCAGCTTATGATACACTTATATAACCCCATAAAAACCGAAGTCGCTTCTCTCTATACAACAACCGATTCGGTTGGCTTCAAGGGAGTATATGTGCGTGATGAAAAGCTCGTTTCATATAACGTGAGCGGTGTTATCAATTATCTTCATCCCGACGGCTCGAAGATTGCGAAGAACTCGGTTATTGCCGAAGTTTACAGCAATCAGAATGACCTCGCTATTCAGCAGGAGATTGAATCCCTCGAAGCACAGAAAGCTGTGCTTCAGGACGCACAGGCTCTCGTAGGTACAGATACTTCACAGCTTGAATCATTCTCGACACAGATTTATGACAAGCACGCACAGATTATGCAGAGTCTTTATGACGGAGATTTTAAAACGGCTTCTTCCTTAAAGGATGATATGCTCAATCTCCAGAGTAAGAAAGAAATAGTAAAGGGCGTTGAAACTTCTTACCAGAGTAAGATTGTCGAAATCGAAAACCGTATATCTATGCTCAAAGGTCAGATTTCGAGAGAACCTTATGCGATTTCTATCGGTGAGACAGGGTATTTTGTAAGTGCGGTTGACGGTTTTGAGGATGTTCTTAACAGCGAAACTGTTTTTGATCTTACAAAAGAACAGATAGAATACGTTATATCCGCCGAAGAGCAGGAAACAAACCCTTCGGGAGTTATCGGAAAGCTTATTGACGGATACAGATGGTATATGGTGGCAGTTTTCGATACGGTACGTCTCGGTACAGTATTCGAGGGTGCTACGGTAACTCTTCATATCGGTGCTTCACAGCAGAATGTAAAGGCGAATATTATAAGCCTTAAGCGTCAGCCCGACGGAAGTAGCGTATGCGTTTTTGAATGCGATACATTCTCCTCGGATTTCGTTGACGGCCGTGTGGCACAGGTAAAGCTTATGATGGACGATTACGAGGGTATCCGTATTCCTACAGATTCAATACGTGTAGAAGATGAAAAAGTAGGCGTATATGTTCTTGTAGGCGGTATCGAAGTAAAGTTCAGACAGATTAAACAGATTATTTCCGAGGAGGATTACACCCTTGTTGTTGACACCAGCAACGAGGCGGGTTATATCTCCTTATATGATACTATTATAGTGGAAGGAAAGGATTTGTATGACGGAAAAATTATCAGCTGAAAGATTATCTTTCGTAGCAGATAACTACCGGAGACTTTCCGAAAGGATTGAAAACGCAAGAATAAAGGCAGGGCGTACCGATACGGTTAATTTTATGGCAGTCACAAAGACTGTTCCTGCTGAAATCGTGAACCATTCGGTTTCGCTTGGGATAAAGCTTCTGGGCGAAAACCGTGTACAGGAATTCCTCGATAAATACGATAAGTATGAAGGGGATTACGATGTTCATTTTATCGGCGGACTTCAGTCCAATAAGGTCAAGTACATCATCGATAAGGTGAGTATGATACATTCGGTTGACAGTATGAAGCTGGCTTCTGAAATAAATAAAAGAGCACTTGCTGTCGGAAAGAAGATGGATATTCTTCTCGAGATAAATATCGGCGGGGAAGAATCGAAAAACGGTATCGCTCCCGATATGCTTGATGAATTTGCTCTTGAGGCAGGAGAGCTTCCCGGTCTTCGTATAAGAGGTCTTATGACGATTCCGCCCGTTGATATGAACGGAAGCTCGGAACGTTATTTCGAAAAGATGGAACGTCTTTATAACGACCTTAAGGATAAGACAAAAAGTAACGAAAGCTTCCTTTTAGATACTCTTTCTATGGGTATGTCGGGAGATTTCGAAAAGGCAATCAATTATGGTTCAACAATAGTAAGAATCGGAAGCTTACTATTCGGATACAGGCAATATTAATTTTTTGGGGGGTAACTTTCATGGGATTCATGGATCAGTTCAAAAAAATTACAGGCTATAACGGTAACACCGACAACGATTACGATGGTGATGATTATTCCGAATCTGTACCTTCAACTGTTGGTTTTGACGACGATTTTGCAGCACCGTCAAGAGCTCCTATCAAGAGCAGCAAGACTTTAAGCATTCCTGCAACAACACATCTCCAGGTTATTGTTGTAAAGCCCGAGAGATATGCTGATGCAGCTGCTATCGCTGATCATTTCAAGAACAAGAAGACAGTAGTTCTTAACCTCGATAACACAAATAAGGACGTTGCAAACCGTCTTATCGACTTCCTTGGCGGCGTAGCTTATGCTATGGACGGCGAACTTAAGCGTATTGCGAATATGACTTACATAATCGTTCCCGTAAACGTTGATATTTCCGGCGATATGATTGACGAACTCGGAAGCAACGCTGACTTTATCTGATGAAAGAACTTTCGGTAAGGGAAAGCATAGAAAAACGGCTCCAGGACCTCTGTTTTTTATCTGAAAAACAGGGGACCGTGAAGTTTACTCCTTTTCTTAATGAACAGGAGCAGTATTTTGCTGAAAGCTATCTTAATTCCGTAAAACAGTCCTATGTTTTATGGGGCGGATACGATGGTGCAATAAGGAAAATGCTATGCGTTCTTCCTTATGATATTGAACCGGAGTTTCCGGTCTTTCCTATTACTGTAACATATAAAAAGTCTTTTTCTCTCGGCCACAGGGATTTTCTCGGCTCGTTTATGTCTCTCGGAATCGAGAGGTCACAGATAGGCGATATACTCACAGGCGAGGGATATGCTGTTGTATTCTGTACACAGACAGCTTATGATATGATAACGGGATATGTGTCGAAAATCGGACGGGTAGGCGTTGATATTTCCGAGGGAATAAATAAGCCGCTTCCCGAAGCTTCCTTTGAGGAGATTACTTCGGTCGTGGCGTCAATGCGTACGGACTGTATCGTAAGTGCTGTTACGGGACTTAGCAGAGAAAAGGCTTCCGACTTCATAAAGGCAGGGAATTTTACCCTTAACTATGAGGTCTCAAATAACGTAAGCAGGCTTCTTTCCGAAGGGGATATAATATCCTTAAGAGGCTACGGTAAGTTTGTGATAAACGATAACGGAACAGAAACTAAAAAGGGCAGATTAAGGCTTGCTCTTAAAAAATACAGCTGATAAAAGAAACAGGAGGCAGAATATGGATGCGAATATTATAAGGGGTAAGAAATTCCCCGAAGTAATGCGTGGCTATAAAAAAGAAGACGTTGAAGAATTTCTCGGTGAAGTTGCCGAAGAATACGCAAAGCAGCAGAGAGCAGTACATGAACTCGAAAAGAAGCTTGAAGTTCTTGCTGACAAGATAAGAGAATACCGCGAAAACGAAGACGACTTAAAGGAAGCTCTCCTTGGTGCACAGAAGCAGGGCAGACTTGTTGTTGACGAAGCAAAGGAAAAGGCTGCAAATATTATCCAGGACGCACAGAACAAGTCCGATGAAATGATAAAGGCTGCTGAAGATACCGTTGCTGAAAAAAAGGCAGAGGGCGAAAAGGCAATTGAAGATGCTCTCGCTGAAAAGAAGCGTATCGAAGAAGAAGCTGCAAAGAAGGCTGCTGATCTCCATACAGAAATGGAAATCCAGAATGAAATAGATAAGGAAGCTTTAGCAAGAACAAGACGTGAGGCTGAAGATTTCAGAACAAAGCTTATCGTTGAAAGCAACAACAACCTTGAATTCATCACAAAGGCATATAATGATTTCGTTGAGCTTGTAAAGAAGCTCCCCGAAGCTTGTCAGAATGAATTCGTAAAGGATGCTGTTGATAACCACGATACTTCTGTTTTACGTGAGCTTATTGCAAAGCAGAAGGGCGAAGAGGTTATTACTCCCGAAATCGAAATCAAGGAAGAAACTGACGATGACGTTAAAATCGTAAATAACTTCAACGAAATTCCTGTACAGGAAGCAGAAGCGGAAGAAGTTACCGAAACAGATGACACAGAAAGCGGTTTTACTGTTGAAAACGCTTTTGCTGATGACGATGAGGACGATAATACTCCCGATTTCTTAAAGGATACAAAGCCGAGAGCAAACAAGTCAAAGTATGAAAAGCTCGAATTCGGCAATAATTCAAATAACCACGGCGGAAAAAACAAGAAAAGAAGATAAAGCATAAAGGAAGGAATTAAAACAATGGCACAGGATTACAACGAAACACTTAACTTGCCCCAGACCGAATATCCTATGAGAGGTAACTTACCTGCTCGTGAGCCTAAGTGGCTTGAACAGTGGGAAAGCGACAGACTTTATTACGAGCTCCAGAAGAAGAACGAAGGACTTCCGAAATATATCCTTCACGACGGCCCTCCCTATGCCAACGGCAACATTCACATGGGTACAGCTTTAAATAAGGTTTTAAAGGATATTATCATAAAGTATAAATCCATGACAGGTTACCAGGCTCCTTTTATCCCCGGCTGGGACTGTCACGGTCTTCCTATCGAATTAAAGGCAATAAAGCAGATTGGTGCTGACGGAAGTACAATCGACCCCGTTGAGCTTCGTAAGGTTTGCCGTGAGTTTGCTCTTTCCTGCCTCGACGACCAGAAGGCACAGTTCAAGCGTCTCGGCGTTTGGGGCGACTATGACGATCCATACCTTACAATCAGACCCGAGTTCGAAGCAAAGCAGGTTGAAGTATTCGGTAAAATGGCTGAAAAGGGTCTTATGTATAAGGGTCTTAAGCCTGTTTACTGGTGCCCCGATTGTAATACTGCTCTTGCTGAAGCAGAAATTGAATACGAAGACGATACATGTTACTCTATCTATGTTAAGTTCCCCATTGCTGACGCAAAGGGCAAGCTTGACGGTTTAGACATTGATCTTTCAAAGGCTTATGCTGTAATCTGGACAACAACAACCTGGACACTTCCCGGCAACGTTGCTGTCTGCCTTGGACCTAACTATGAATATACATTCGTAAAGGTTGAGGACGAAGAAAGCAAGTCCTTCGGCGAGTATCTCCTTATGGCTACAGACCTCGTTTCTACAGTTATGGAAACAGCAGGCATCAAGAAGTACTCCACAGTCGGCACATTTATCGGTTCCGACCTCGAATTTATTGAAACAGCACATCCCTTTATGGGCAGAAATTCCACAATCATTCTCGGCGACCACGTTACTCTCGAAAGCGGTACAGGCTGTGTACATACAGCTCCCGGCTACGGTCTCGAGGACTTTGAGGTATGCAACAAGTATAAGGGAATGTTCGATATTATTGTCGGCGTAAGCGACAGAGGTGTTCTTAACGAATTATCCGGTCAGTTCGCCGGTATTCCTACAGGCGAAGCTCACCCCATTATCGCTAAGAAGCTTGAAGATGACAATATGCTTCTTGCTATGGAAAAGATTGTTCACCCCTATCCTCACTGCTGGCGTTGCCACAAGCCCATTATCTACCGTGCAACTGAACAGTGGTTCTGTTCTGTTGAAAAGTTTGCTGACGAAGCTGTAAAGGCTATCGAAGAAGTAAACTGGATTCCCGGCTGGGGCGAAGAACGTATCAAGAATATGGTACGTGACAGAAGTGACTGGTGTATCTCCCGTCAGCGTCGCTGGGGCGTTCCGATTCCTGTATTATACTGTAAGGATTGCGGAAAGCCTATCGTAAACGCTGAAACTATAAAGGTAATTTCCGACCTTTTCCGTGCTGAAAGCTCTGATGCATGGTACTCCAAGGACCCTGCTGAGTTCATTCCCGAAACAATCAAGTGTGAGTGCGGATGCGGTACATTTACAAAGGAAATGGATATCTTCGACGTATGGTTCGATTCCGGCTGTACATGGGCGGCAGTTATGGACGAAAGAGAAAACCTCTCTTCTCCTGCTGACCTCTATTTAGAGGGCTGTGACCAGTACAGAGGATGGTTCCAGAGCTCACTCCTTACTTCCGTTGCAGCAACAGGTCACGCTCCTTACAAGGCAGTATGTACACACGGCTGGATCGTTGACGGTAAGGGCGAAAAGATGTCTAAGTCGAAGGGTAACTACATTGTACCTGAACAGGTTATCGAAAAGTACGGTGCTGACGTTCTCCGTCTCTGGGTAACTTCCCTCGACTATCATAGTGACGTACGTGTTTCGGACGATATGTTAAAGCAGCTTTCCGAAACCTACAGAAAAATCCGTAATACTGCTCGTTATATCCTCGGTAACCTCTGTAACGGTAAGGGCTTCAACCCCGATGCTGATATGGTTGCTTTCGAAGAACTCGAGGATATTGATAAGTGGGCACTTTCCAAGTATGATACTCTTATCGAAAAGGTTAAGAAGGCATACGAGGATATGGATTATTATCACGCATACCACGCTATCAACAGCTTCTGTGTTGTTGATATGTCGAACTTCTATCTTGATATCCTTAAGGACAGACTTTACTGTGAAAAGGAAGACGGAAAGAGCAGAAGAGCTGCACAGACAGCTATGTACACAATCTTAAGCGGTCTTACAAGACTTATCGCTCCTATTCTTTCCTTTACAGCTGATGAAATCTGGCAGGAGCTTCCTAAGAAGGAAGGCGACGACAAGCGTCACGTTGTATTCAACTCTATGCCCGAACCTACAGGTATTTCTGTTGATACAGCTAAGTGGGACAAGATTCACGCTATCCGTGACGATGTTCTTGTTGCTCTCGAAAAGAAGCGTAACGAAAAGGTTATCGGTAAGTCTCTCGAAGCTAAGGTCGTTCTTTACACAAAGGATGATTTAAGCGATATTCTTCCCGAACTCGATAAGGCATTTATCGTTTCACAGGTTGAAATCGGTGAAGGTGAAGGCGAATTCAGCGGTAACGTTGAAGGACTTTCTGTTACAGTTCTTAAGGCAGAAGGCGAAAAGTGTGCACGTTGCTGGACATATTCCTATACAGTAGGAAAGAACGAAAAGCATACTGACCTCTGTGCAAGATGTGCGTGTGTTATTGACTAAAATTTAATGGCGGAACTGCCGAAAGGCGTTTGCCTTTTACCCCGGAGCCGTACATATTTTATGTATGGCTCTGTGGCGTGTATAAGGAGTTAGATTGAAGAAGAACTTTTTTAAAATAGCGATGATTCTGTATAGCCTCGTGCTGGTTGGTATCGACCAGCTTACGAAATGGCTTGCGGTTACCCGTCTTAAACCCGTGGGGACAATTCCGATTATAAAATTCGGAGAAACTGAATGGATAAATCTTACTTATTGTGAAAATACAGGTATGTCCTTTAGTCTCCTCGAGGGTCAGAGATTTATTCTTATTGCTGTTCCGATTATCCTTATCGCTCTCGTTGAATGGTATATTTTTTCGGGACGTGCTAAGACGAAGGCGATGACTTTCGCTCTGGCGAGCCTTGCGGGAGGCGGTCTCGGTAACCTTATTGACCGTATTGTACAGGGTTATGTAGTTGACTTTATAGATTTCCGCATCATTAATTTTGCTATATTCAATTTTGCGGATATTTGTGCAGTTTTAGGCGGTTTTGCTTTTGCAATAATGATCTTTATTGAAGATATAAAGGAAGAAAAAGCGAAAAAAGCCGATAAAGCGAAGACGGAGAGTAACGATGGAGAGGCTTGAATTTATCGCTGAAGCATCGGGTGAAAGACTCGACAAATATATTTCTGTAAAAACTGACGGCGAAATAACGAGAAGCGGAGCTGTTAAGCTTATCGAGGACGGAAACTGTACCGTAAACGGAAAGACTGTTCCGAAAAATTATAAGCTTAAAAGCGGAGATATTATCGTAGTAGAAATTCCCGAGCCAGTGGATGTTGATATACTTCCCGAAAATATTCCTCTGGATATTGTCTATGAGGATGATGATTTGCTGGTTGTGAACAAGCCTAAGGGAATGGTCGTTCATCCCGCTCCGGGTCATTATTCCGGCACTCTCGTAAACGCACTTATGTATCACTGTAAGGACAGCCTTTCGGGGATAAACGGAGAGATACGCCCCGGAATCGTTCACCGCATAGATAAGGACACAAGCGGTCTTCTTATTGTAGCGAAGAACGATACCGCACATAAAGGACTTGCCGAACAGATAAAGGAGCATAGCTTCACCCGTGAATACGAAGCTGTTGTAAACGGCAGAGTAAAAGAGGACGGAGTTGTGAACGCACCGATAGGACGTCACAAGCTTGACCGCAAAAAAATGTGTGTTACCACGGAAAACAGCCGTGAAGCGGTAACACATTATTTTGTTCTTGAAACCTTTAACGATTCGACCCATTTAAGACTTCGTCTCGAGACGGGACGTACTCATCAGATACGTGTTCATATGGCTTATATCGGTCATAGCGTAGCAGGGGACGAGGTTTATGGAAACGGAAAACCGAAATCCCTTATGGGACAGTGTTTACACGCTAAAAAAATCGGCTTTGTTCATCCTGTAACAGGAAAATATCTCGAATTCGACAGCGAGCTTCCCGAATATTTTAAAAAATACCTTAACGGAAAGAAAATAGTATGAATTTTGAAAAAGTAATAATAATGACAGACCTTGACGGTACTCTTCTTGATGATAAAAAAAGAGTATCCGAAAAGGACATTTTAGCTATAAACGAGTTCAGAAAAAAAGGCGGTTCCTTTACTCTTGCAACAGGCAGAGGTATCGCAATGTCAAGAAATGTAGTGGAAATGCTCGATGTGGATATGCCCTGTTTTGTTTTTAACGGAGCAGGCGTTTACGATTTCAAGGAAAATAAATTTTTATGGCACAGCTCAATGCCTCTTCACGTAATAGAATACATAAAGACCTTAGCGAAGGAATTTCCCGATATAGGAATTGAAATTCTTCACGCCGATAAGGTTTATGTTACAAATAACAACAAGACCGTTGAAGAACACATGGCAATAGAAAGCATTACTCCCGTGTATGCTTCTGTTGATGAGGTTCCGAAGGAGAATTGGCTCAAGGTTCTTATTGCCTATCCCCCCGAAGAAATGCATAGAATTATTGAATTTACAAAGACAAGCTGTAATGAGGGTATAAACTGGGTTCATTCCTCACCTATGTATTATGAAATGCTTCCCGAAGGAATAAGCAAAGGTTACGGCTATAAAAAGCTTCTCGAGGTAACAGGAAAAACAGATTATTTTACGGTAGCCTCGGGAGATTACGGAAACGACTATGAAATGGTGAGAACAGCAGACTTAGGTGTTGCTGTTGCTAACGCACTCCAGCCTGTAAAGGATGTTGCAAAGCTTATTGTAGGCGATAATAACAGCTCGCCTATGTCACAGATTATAAAGCATCTTGAAACATTATGACGAAAGGATTACGAAAATGGGATTTTTTGACAGTTTGATAAGAAGTGCTGGCAGAACTATCGGACGTGAGGCCGGAAGAAAAGCAGTCAACGCGGTAGTTGACCTTATTGACGGTGACGACGACAAGAAGAAAAAGACTTCCACAAAAAAGACAGCAGAAAAATCTAAGGAAGTAAAAGCTGAAAAGGAAGAACAGACAAACTTCGAAGCATCTTCTCCTATGGCTATGGCTATGGCGAAGGGTAAATCGGAATATGATACAACTCCCGATATGCCGAAGCCTTTCGTTAATTTCAACGGTTGGCTCTGTATAAAGGGCGGTACACCCCAGAAGATTATAAAGGCCCTCGGTCTTAAAAACCCCCAGGAAGCAAACTGGGAAAGCGGACTTGAGGCAGCGAGCCTTAATTTTATGAAAAAAGTCTTTGTAACGCCTATGATAAACGGCAATGTGCTTGTTATCGGATATATTCCTTTCGGCGTTAAGAATTCCGTAAAGGAAGAGCTTGAGATACTCGATAAAATCGCTGATAATTTCAACGAAATGACCTGCTTCGCAACACAGAGTACTGTTGATATTCACGTTTGGGCTAAGTATGTTGACGGAAAGCTTAAGAGAGGCTACGGCTGGCTCGGCGAAAGCGGAGAGGTTTATCTAAACAAGGGAAGCGTATCTCCCGAAGAATTCAGACTCGGCTATACAAATCTTATTACTGATACAGACTGTGACTGGGATACGGTTACAATTCCGGATATGGAGCACGTTTTTGCAATGGCTAAGGAATGGGGAATTGCTCCCGACTTATCCGATGTAAACCCCGAAGAGGGCACAGGCTACGTATGCGAATTATAATAAAGTAAATCTTGACGAGAAATCGTCTCTAATAAACCGCATTCCAGCGGTTAAAAATACAGGAGGTCAATATGGACGCAACTTTAAAAAAGCAGCTTGAAATAACTGCAACAAAAGTCAGAATGGGCATTATTGAGGGCGTTTATAACGCTAAAGCCGGTCATCCCGGCGGTTCTCTTTCCGTCGCTGACACATTAACTTATCTTTATATGGCAAGAATGAATGTAAACCCCGAAGACCCCACAATGGCAGACCGTGACAGACTTGTTCTTTCAAAAGGACACACAGCTCCTGCACTTTATTCCTGCCTTGCACACAGAGGCTTCTTCCCTGTAGAAGAATTAAAGACATTAAGAAAGATTGATTCTCGTCTCCAGGGTCACCCCGTTCTCGGAAAGATTCCCGGCGTTGATATGAGCACAGGATCTTTAGGCCAGGGCGTTTCCGCTGCTTGCGGTATGGCTCTTTCGGGCAAGATCTCCAATGACACATACAGAGTATATGCAATCTTAGGCGACGGCGAAATCCAGGAAGGTCAGGTATGGGAATCCGCTATGTTTGCGGCTCATTACCAGCTCGATAACCTTGTATTCGTTGTTGATAACAACAATCTCCAGATTGACGGTGCAATCGGTGACGTTATGAGTCCTTACCCGATTGATGAAAAGTTTGCTGCTTTCGGCTGGCACGTAATTACTATCAACGGCCACGATTTCGATGAAATCGAAAAGGCATTCAACGAAGCAGAAACAATCGCTAACCAGCCTACCGTTATCATCCAGAAGTCCACAAAGGGCAAGGGTGTTTCCTATATGGAAAATAACGTTGCTTGGCACGGTGCGGCTCCTAACGAAGAGCAGTACAATATCGCTATGGGCGAATTACAGGCTCATCTTGACGAATTACAGAAGTAAGAGAAAGGAAGTTTATATATGGAAAAGAAAGCTACTCGTGAAAGCTACGGCGAAGGTCTTGTAATGCTTGCTGAAAAGCGTCCCGACTTAATCGTACTTGACGCTGACCTTGCCGCTGCTACAAAGACAGGTATTTTCAAGAAGGCTTGCCCCGATAAGCATTTTGACTGTGGTATCGCTGAAGCGAATATGATGGGTGTTGCAGCTGGTATTGCAGCAACAGGCAAGCTCGTTTTCGCAAGCTCCTTTGCTATGTTTGCAGCAGGCCGTGCATTTGAAATAGTAAGAAACAGCATTTGTTATCCTAAGCTTAATGTAAAGATCGGTGCAACACACGCCGGTATTTCTGTAGGTGAAGACGGTGCGTCCCACCAGTGTAACGAAGACCTCGCACTTATGACTGCACTTCCTAATATGACAGTTATCAACCCTGCTGATGACGTTGAAGCTAAGGCAGCAGTTCTTGCAATGGCTGATTATGTAGGACCTACTTATATGAGATTCGGCAGACTTGCTGTTCCGGTATTCAATGACGCTTCCACTTACAAGTTCGAAGTAGGTAAGGGCGTACAGATCAAGGACGGTAAGGATATTACAATTATCGCAACAGGTCTTATGGTTGCTGAAGCAATCGAAGCAGGCAAGGCTCTCGCTGAACAGGGTATTGACGCAAGAATTATCAATATCCACACAATCAAGCCTATCGACCGTGATATTATCATAAAGGCTGCTAAGGAAACAGGTAAGATCGTAACTGTTGAAGAACACAGCGTAATCGGCGGTTTAGGCTCTGCTGTTGCTAACGTTGTAACAGAAGAATGTCCTGTTCCTGTTATTAAGATTGGTGTAAACGACTGCTTCGGCCACAGCGGCCCTGCAGTTGCACTTCTTAAGGAATTTGGTCTTTGTGCTGAAAACATTGTTAACGTTACAAAGGCGGCACTCGGTAAGTAAGCCAAAAAAAGACGGACATTGTCCGTCTTTTTTTATGAATGATGAGTGATGAACAGTGAATAATTAAGGTGTCTGCTTTGCAGACGGTTTTAAAAATAATAATAAAACACGGTACATTTTTGGTGTACCGTGTTTTTTATAATTTAGTCTGTGTACTGGGGAGCTGTACCAACGATAAGGTCATCCTCTGTAACACCGTCAAGATCGTCGCCCCATTCGAAGCCCTCAGCCCACTTACCGGTGGATGTATCGATTTCAGGGCAGTCTTCGCCGAGTTCAATTTTATCACTTGTTTCCATAGCATAAGCTACAGCCATGCACTTACCGCTCGCACAGGAAACAAAGAAGGAAGCCTCTTCAAGCTCGGGGAAAAGTTTTGAAAGCTCAATAGCCAGAAGCTGTTCTGCAGAGTCGGATGTTGTCTTGTTTGTAGATACTGTAGCTGAACCGGCTGTTACACCCCACTTACCGGCGGGACCTTTAAAGGAAGAAGGCGTAGAAGCTGCTGAAACTGTCCATACTGTCACATCATCTTCAGTTTCAACGGTAATATAGAACTGACTAAAGTTATTACCTTGCTTCATACCATATCCTGCTGTATCAGCATCTGTAAGGAACGTATCAACATTATTCTTTATAGAAGCAGCGGTAGAGTTGGCTGAAGTTACCTGAGAAGCACTTACATAGCCCGCGATAGCTATCTTCCAGCCCTGACCCTTGATGTTGATAGCGGTAAATTCATTTGTGATTTTTTCGCTGTCATCTTCACCCTTTATTTTCATTTTACATTCGAGGTTATAGGCTTCCTTTATTTCGATTTCTTCATCGAATTCCTTTTCATATGCCTTAACAATCTTCTTTATATCCTTTTCCTTTTCTATTTCCTCGGCATCCTTGAGGTCAATGGTTATAACAATATCATCACCATACCATCTTTCCCACTCATCGTATGCGTCGTCGATATAATCCTCTAATTCATCGAGTGCATCATCACGGTCCATATCCTCTTCCTTTTCGGCATAGGCAAACATACCTTCGGTAACATAAACCTGTGCGAGAAGTTCGGGGTCCTGTTCGTTCATAGCCGTCTGAAGCTGTTCAACAAGCTTTTCATAAGAGCTGATACCCTTACTGCAGCCCGATAAAGACGAGAGTGCAACAGCACCTGTGAGTAAACCGCATAATAACTTTGTTTTCTTCATAATAAATCCTTCTTTCGAAACATTTTATAATATATTTATTATATAATATTTGTTATATTTTGTCAACAAACGCAAGCATTAAGAGAAAAAACTCCTGTACGATTAAAAGCACAGGAGTTTTTAAAAGCACAGGAGTTTTATGTTTGTTAAGCTTTAATTGATGTATTGGGGTGATGTACCGACAATAAGACCGCTATTGGTAATGCCGTCATATTTCTCGCTCCATTTATAGTCGGTATTCCAATATGCTTTGTAGTCGTTGGAGTCGAAAGAAATATCCGGACAATCCTCGCCGATTATAAGCATTTCGCTGGTGTCGCCGGTATAAGCTACAACTCTGCAATAGCCGCCTTGACAGAAAGCGATAATAGATGCGTTTTCTATCTCAGGGAAAAGCAGTGCAAGGTCAATAGCCATAAGAGTTTCGGGGCAGGTGATATCTGTTTTTGACATAGAGGAATTACCCATCCCGTATCCGCCCCATATCATGTCACTTCCGGTTTTGTAGTTGCTGGGGTTACAGGGCATAATCTGCCACACAGAATCCTTTACGGTAATGATTAATGTATCATAATATGAATTTCCTTGAAGCATACCATACCCTAATGTATCAGCTTCGGTAAGAAAAGTGTCTATGCAATTTTTTAACATTGCCGCTGTAGCGTTTGCAGAGGTTACCTTTGAGCTGTTGATGTAATCGGTCATACCAAAGTCGAAGCTGATGTCATAATCGCTTTTAGCGGGAGGAGCGGCCTCAGTGGCTGCTTCGCCACGCTCATATTCTTCTTCGTTGCTGATTAAGTCCAAAGCGGATAATTTCCAGCCCTGTCCCTTTATATTGAGAGCGGTATATTCCATAGTGGTTTTATCGCTGTCGTCCTCGCCCTTGTATTTTAGTCTGCATTCAAGCTTATAAGCTTCTTTTATTTCAATCTTATCGTCAAACTGCTTATCATAATCCTCGATAATATCTTCGATATCGTCCTCGTCGTCTATTTTTTCGGCGTCTTTTATTTCAATTGTCACAGTAATATCATCGCCGCATTTATCTTCCCAGTAGTCAATTTCATCGTTCAGAATATCTTCAAATTCATCGATAATATCGGCGTTATCCATATCTTCTTCTTTTTCAGCGTAAGCAATCATACCTTCTGTAAGATAAACCTGTGATAAAAGCTCGGCATCATTTTCGTTGAAGCTTGTCTGGAATTGTTCCATAAGCTTTTCGTAGGAGCTGATGCCCTTACTGCAGCCAGATAAGGATGAAATCGCAACAGTACCCGCAAGTAAATTGAATAAAAGCTTAATTTTTTTCATAATGAAACCTCTTTTGTTATAATTATAACATTATTGTATATTATTTTACCTAATTTGTCAATGTGCAAAATTGTGAAAATAGACAATATTAATGTACTAAATAAACAGAAAAGCTTATTTTGATTGACTTTATAAGGAACAATATGGTATAATAGTATGTATAAATAATCTATTTTTTCAGAAAGAAGGAAAGATATGAAATTAAAACGTTTTGCGTCATTGACAGCGGTATTGCTTTCAGCAACAGTATTATCTGTCAATGCAAATGCGGCTCTGTCTGTTGTTACAGACGGAAAAGACGAGAACTTAACCAGTAGTTCAAATCTCTGGCAGGCGTCCCTTTATGACTGGTATGAGGACTTAAGCTACGGTATTGAACTTGACGAAATCGCAAAGTTAAAGGTTAAGATCGAAGCTTTAGACCCCGAAAATTTCACAGGTTCAATCGGCGGTGCTGTTTCTACCTCCTGTGCTCTTGCAGCTCCCGGACCTAATTCGCATAGCTGGGCTATGAAGGAATTCTGGGGCGTTTATGATGAAGTAATCGGTATTTCATCAATGGATGATTCAAAGGATATCCAGTTCTATGGTAACGGCGATTATACCTTTACAGCAGTTGTGGATATCGATGAAACAAACTATTTTTATGATGATGCGCTTTATGCAGGTATTGCATTCCAGGAATGGGGTTCTGACGAATCGGAAATAAAGATTGTTTCTGTTGAGGCTTTCGATATAAACAATAACTCTATTATAAAGTTCAACGATAAGGGTGTTGCAAACTTACCTGCAGTTGAAATTACAGAAAGCCTTTCTGACAGAATTACTCCCGAAGGAAATGAAAAAACCTTCAATCTGAGTAAAACAAGAGGCGACGCTTATTTTACATTAAAAAGCGAGCTTTAGTTAGATTATACATCAGAACAGATTGATATGTTCTCTACAAATACAAGTCTTACCATTAAGTATAACGGTTCGGAAATGGAAAGAATGACCGATGTTAACCTTATAATTACAGGTAAGAAGTACGGTATGCCTTGCGCTTCCGATTATTACTACGCTTTTGATGACCAGAGCTATAGCGGATTAATAACTAAGGAACGTACACTTAATTTCAAGGCTCAGTGGTTCAAAGCCTATGAAAGCATCACAAAGCTTACCATCGTTGCCAAGGGTCAGAAATCGACTTATAATATAAGCGATATCGAAAACTGGCAGGAAAACTATGGTATTGCTACTACAGTACCGCTTTTCTCTGTGCTTTCTTATGGAGAAGATGAATTCGGCTTACAGCTTAAGGCTGCAGCTGAAAACTGCTGGTGGCATAACTTCGATTATTATGAGAGAAATACCGAACATGCGGCTTTAGCGGTTACATCCGATGAGTCCTATGATAATGCTAAAGATCTTAACAGCGGTTCCTTCGCCGGTCTTCTTTCAAGCCTCCAGTCTCATTATAACGGTGCTACTGAAGGTACTATCGCATTCAATTTCTATAACAATCCAAATGCTTTCATAGCAGGTTATGAAAATGTTTATAACTTTGCAAACGAGGATTTATCACTTATGCTTTATTGCGGAAAGTCCGGTATTATTACTCTTCCCGCAAATATTGACTTCGTTAATAAGACAATCTTTTTCGACATTTCCGAGGTTCTTACAAGCTTAAACGGTGATACCTCCTTAATCGAGGACATCAGAATGTCCAACACCTCTTCTGAATCTATCACAGTACACGAAATAAGCTTCTTAGACCGTTCCGTTAAGCTTTCTTCACAGCTTATGAAGCCTTATACAATAGCTAATACGGTTGTTAAGGTAAACAACCTGAGTACAGATGAGTGTTTCTTTGACGCTGATGATCTTGCTTCAACCTATGACGAATCCTTTATTCTTAAAACAAATACAATAAACAGAGTAACTTCTGCTTATGTATTAGTAGAAGGTATAAAGCAGGGCGATTCTACTTTAAGAACTTATTACTACTATTTTAATAAGTACAGCGATAAGACTTGTACAGCTCCTTCAGCTTATGGTCCTTATCTTAAACTTGACATAAAGGCTTCATCTGAATCGGCTTCTGATTTAGTACCTGCTGATTTTGCGTATATCTACAAAACAGGTATAGGTATTGATGGTGAACTTGAAGTTTCCGCGTCTGAATTTTCTAAATGGGGAGATACAATTTGGGGAGATTACAGTACTTCCTCCTTCCAGACTATCAGTAATTCTTACAGCGGAATAGGTTCTTCTCTTTCTAATCTTTTATGGATGTGGGGTTATAGCTACAGTGGCTCAAAATCCGCTGATGTATCATATCCCGTTCTCGAAACAACTGATTCTGCTGTTGATATTTCCGATATGACAAAAGGTGCAGGCTTTGGCGGTCTTGCTGAAGCAGCAAACAAGTATTTTGAAGACTGCACAGACGGTTATATCAAGTTCAGCTTAGGTTCTGTTGCTCCCGGATTCCTTGATGCAGAGCTTGTAAACGGCGTATATGTATATGACAAAAAGAACGTTGACGATTATCTCGCTGATATGTCTGCCGACGACGTAAGCTTATACATAAACAGCGTTGATGACGAGCATAAGGCTGTTACAACTATCGAACCCTTAACAAGAAAGCTTATTTTCGATATCTCTTCCGTTCTTACTAAGGGTGAAGCTATCGAAAGAATCTATATCGATTTAAAGGACGGCTTAAGCGTTGCAGGTACAACAGGCTTCGAGGTACTTAACGGTATTGAATTTGTAACATATTCTGCCGGCGGTTCTATAGAAACCTTTGAATCGGGTATTACGTTCGATTCTGATACAGGAATAGTTGAAATGAATGCTGAAAAGGATGTTCAGTATTATTTCGTAATCAATAATAAGAAGTGCAGTGATTCATTCTCAACAAGTCTTGATACAGGAAAATATTCGGTAAATATTTATGAATATCTTCTTGAGAAATCTATTTTAAATTCAACTACATATTCAACAGAAAATCTTAACATAAAGGTTGGTTATACTGACGCTGAAGGCACAAGATATATCTCATCCGACTATATTGTGGTTCCTTTCAGCGGAGGAAACAACACTTCAACGCTTTCCGCTCCCGAAAATATTCAGATTAAGAGCGAAAGAGGAAACTTCGATATCGCTTATTACTTCGATTATGAACCCGTAGATGGTGCAGTTGGCTATATCGTTAAGGTAAATGATTTCTATCACTTTATGACAGATCCTGCTGTATCACGCTTCTGGGGCGATAATTTCAATAATATCGAGTTCTCTATCGCTTCTGTTGACAGCGATTATAACTACGGTGAGTTCAGCGATGTTATTGTTGTTGAACCTTCCTGGACAGCTAATTTCAATTTTGATGAAGCAACAGGAAAGATTTTCTTCGATAATTTCCCGACAAACCGTACCAGTGGAGCTGCATGGAGCTGTTATGCAATTTATCCTATCTATGTAAACGGCGACCTTATGAATGAAGTAGTTTGGAACTGTTATGATGACGGCGGTTATCCCTGTACACCGTCTATAAATGTTTACGGTTTATTGGCAAAATACAGTGCTATAAATGGTGAACCTGCTTATAACGGCGATATTACTATAACAGTAAAAGCTGCTTCAGAAAGCAATTACAACTGGAACGGCGGTGGCATTCCTGCTTCCGATAGTATTACAATCAATTACCAGGACGGTAATTTAGATTCTGATATTGAAAAGCCGACCAATATCCTGGTATATGACTTTGATACTACAAACCCATTTAGTAACTACTTAAGATATAGCCCTGCTATTGAGAGTATCGGATGTATAATATGCAGCAAGTGTCCGCTTAATGACTCGTTATCCTACAGCTATTCCGAAAGCAGTGTTATAGGTTCTTTATCTACTGGTTGTGGTTGTATAGATTCTGAAGGTCATTACTTTTCAGTAGCAACAATAGATGGCAACGGCAATTATAGCGAATTTACAGATTTTGTTGAATTAGCAGCTGACCCCAACTGGGCTTCCAATATTGAATACAACGGTGAAACAGGTATGCTTACCTGGACAGAAGCCCCTGATACAGCAACTGTATTCAATATTTATGCAAACGGACGTTGCTTCGGTGAATTAACAGTAACTGAAGATATGGACGTATATAGCTTTGATGTTATCTCAGCTATCGAAAAGCATAACAAATCTATCGGTGACAATCTTTTTGCAAAGATATCCGGCAATTATATAAGAATTGATTTATCCTGTAAGGATAGCGAAGATAATTTAAACGCTATTTATTCAAAGGATTTTGTGGCAATCCGTTATAATCCCGATGATAAGCCCGAATTAAAGGCTACTTCCGATAACGGAATAGTTAAGCTCGAATGGGAAGCAGTTGAAGATGCTGATTTATACAGCGTACAGGTTCTTGAAGACGGTAGCTGGAAAATTCTCGACAACATTGCTGAAACAACTTACACTGACACAGATGTAATTGTCGGTGAAACATACGAATATCGTGTAATTCCTTGCTTTGACGAGCTTTGGAGCGTTCCTTCCGATACAGCAAGCGTTAAGGTTGCTGTTTCAACTCCCGAAAACGTAAAGGCAGAAGCAGATGACATAAGCATCACAATAACCTGGGACGAAGTAAGCGGAGCAACAAAGTACAGAGTACAGAGAAGCGAAGCAGGCGGAAGCTGGAAGACAATAACTTATCCTACAAAGGCAAGCTATATCGATTCTGATATCGTACCCGGAGTAACCTACAGCTACAGAGTACTTGCGTATGTAGGCGGAAAGTGGAGCAATCCTTCCGAAGCAGTAAGTGCAATGGTAGAAATCAACATTGTACCCGAAAACTTAAAGGCAGTTGCAGGCGACAGCAAGGTATCACTTACCTGGGACGCTGTAGAGGGTGCAACAAAG